>NZ_WHJI01000026.1:0-109326 GCF_011682155.1 Massilia sp. CCM 8734 | reverse complement strand
GCTCCGGACCTTGACCGAACGACTGTACCTGTCGACACCGGCCAGGTCCCTCAACTCGTCCTGAGCAAGCCACGTCCGGTCTGCCGAGAACTGACCACCAACCCGCCAACCTTCAACCGCATACTGCGCCATTCGATGCCCCGTTCAATCGGGTAGGGCATCCATTACCCGCGACCATCGAAAACACTGCCGACGAGGTTTCGTATCGTCCAGCCAGCAACGCACTGGCAGTTCATGAAACATTCAGGCTAGGCGACTGCGCCGCCGGCTTCACACAGGTCGGCGCCAGGAGCCAGCGCCACTTCCAGCGCCATCGTCAACCCCCGCACCACCTCGGCCAGCGCCATGCTGGGCGCACCCGGGTGCGCTGCCGCCTGCTGCGGCAAATACGGAATGTGAATGAAGCCGGCCCGGATATCGCGGCCCACCGTCTGGTGCATCAGGCTATAGAAAACGTGATTGCATACAAAAGTGCCGGCCGTCTGCGACACCGACGCCGGCAGACCACTGTCGCGCAAGCGCGCCACGATGGCCTTGATCGGCAGGGTCGAAAAGTACGCCGCCGGTCCGCCTTCGACCACCGGCTGGTCGACCAGCTGGCACTGGGCGTTGTCGGGAATGGGCGCGTCGTCGATATTGATAGCAATGCGTTCGACCGACAGGTCCACCCTGCCCCCGGCCTGCCCGACCGCAATCACCACCGCCGGCCGCAGCTCGTCGATGGCCGCGCGCAGCACCTCGCCGGCGACGCCGAACACGCAGGGCAACTGGCGCACTTCGACGCGGTAGCCATCGCCCTCGACTCCGGCCAGCGTGCGCACCGCCTCCCACGCCGGGTTGATGGTCTCTTTATTGAACGGCTCGAAGCCCGTCAGCAGCACTGTTCTCGTCATTTCTGATCCATCAAAAAATACAGCAGGAAGATATTTGCCACCAACAGCGGCAGCGCGGTCGGTATCTGCGCCTTGATCACCGCATGCTTGTCGGGCAGTTCGAGCAGCACCACCGGCACCACGTTGAAGTTGGCCGCCATGGGCGTCATCAACGTGCCGCAGTAGGCGCTGAACATGCCGATGGCGGCCATCACCGCCGGGTTGGCGCCGTACTGCTGGACCAGGACCGGAATGCCGATGCCGCCCGCCATCACCGGAAAGGCCGCGAAGCCATTGCCCATGATGATGGTAAACAGCGCCATGCCGACGCAGAACACCACCACCGCGACAAACCGCGAATCCATGTTGATGTAGGACGTGGTGATGTGCGCGACCGCCTTGCCCACGCCCGCTTCGGCGAACAGCAGCCCGAGCACGGCCAGCATATGCGGCAGCACCACCGCCCAGCCGACGGCATCGGTCAGGCGGCGCCATTCGCGCATGCCCTGCAGCGGCGTGGAACGGGTCAGCCAGCAGGCCGCGCCGACCGCCAGCACCGAGGCGCAACCCAGGCTGACCAGCGTAATGTGCTTGGTTTCGAGCAGCAGCAGGCCGCCGATCTGCACATCCTTGAGAAGGGTCGAACCGATCATGGTCACGACCGGGATGATCAGCGCGGGGATGAACAGCAGGTGACCGAGGCGGCGCGCGCTGGTGGTCTTTTCCTCGGTCGTGCGCACGCCGTATTTGCCGAGGGTGACGCCGCCGAAGCCGGCGATCAGCGCCATCGCGATCATGATCACGCCCACCAGCGCCGGCGGCAGCCGTTCGCCAACCAGGTAGACCGCAGCGTACAGGCCCCAGAACAACGCACTCGAATAGCGGCGCGGATTGTCCCTGTCGCGCAGGGACATGACAGCCGACGCGGCCAGCATGGCGCCCAGCGCCAGGTAAAAGTAGTCGAGCAGGATGATCATGCGGCCCCTCCGTCGCGCGCGATCTCGGCGTCGAAGCGGTGCAGGCGCCAGGCGTGAATGATGAAGGCGGTGATTGCGGTCGGAATGCCCCACAGCGCCATGTGCAGCGGATTGACCAGGATGCCTTCGGCCGCGAGGATGGTTTGCATCAGCACGATGGCCCCGAAGGCGACAAAGACATCTTCGCCGAAGAACAGGCCAACGTTGTCGGTGGCGGCCGACATGGCGCGGATGCGGTAGCGCAGCTTGTCGCTGATGCTGCCCTTGCGCGTTTCGGCGGCCGCTTCGGCCATGGGCGCGACCAGCGGGCGCACCATCGACGGGTGGCCGCCAAGACTGGTCAGCCCGAACGCGGCCGAGACTTCGCGCACGAACAGGTAGACGATCAGCAGGCGGCCGGTGGTGGCCGATTTGATCTTGGCGATGCTGGCCTGCGCGTGTTCCTTGAGGCCGAAGCGTTCGAGCAGGCCGATGGCCGCCAGCGGCAGCAGCAGGATCATGGGCAGGTTGCGCGTTTTGATGAAGGCGGTGCCGAGCGAGGCGAGCAACGCTTCGACCGGCATCGACACGGCCAGGCCGGTGACCCCGCACGCGGCGACGACAACCAGCACGGGATGCACGCGCAGCACGAAGCCGACGATGATGACGGCGACGCCGATGAGCGGCCACAGGTTGACAGCTGTTTGCATGGATTCTCCGAGTGACCCGTCGTTCCCGCGCCAAGGCGGCCCTCGGCGGGAACGACGGCGGTGGGGATAGCGCCTCAAAGGGGGCCGGGCAATCTTACCCGAAGTGCGCACAAAAAAGAAAACCCCGCACACCTTGCGATGTGCGGGGCTGCTATGACTACGGTGACGCTTAGAACGTCGCCTTAACCTGCACGCCCAGGGTGCGTGGCTCGTTGACGATACCGGTCAGGTTGTCGAAGTCGATCGCGCCGACCGACTGCACCTTGTCGGTGATGTTGCGCGCGAAAGCCGCCACTTCGTAGTTATCCCACTTGTAGCCCATGCGCAGGCCACCTTCGACCAGCGACTTGGCTTTGTATTCCTTGGCTTCGTACAGGAACATATTGTAGGTGCTGCGGTACGCCCAGTCGGTGTAAGCAAAGAATTCGCCATCGGCCACCGGCACGCTGTAGCGCAAGGTGAAGTTACCCTGCCACTTCGGTGCGCGCGGCAGCGGGTTGCCGTTCAGTTTTTGCGTGTACGCGAACGGGCCTGCCACGCCGGTCGGGGTGCAACCGTTCACACCTTTGGTGTTCGGCTCATTGCCGCAAGTCTGGACGAACAGGTCCGAATCCTTGATCTCGGTGTTGTTGTAGCTGCCGCCCAGGGTCATGCGCAATGCGTCCGACAGATTGGCCTGGAAGTCCAGCTCCACGCCCTGCCCGGTCACCTTGTCGGCATTGATCAACTGGTTCATGTTGATCTGGCCCGAACCGGCGGTCAGTTGCTTGTCCTTGACGCGGTACTGGAACACGCTGGCCGACAAACGCGCGCGGCGGTTGAACAGGTCCTGCTTGATACCGGCTTCGTACGACAACACTTTTTCGGCTTCGGCGAACGATGGACGATCGGCCAGGCCGTTCAGGCGACCCTGCATGCTCGGTGCGCGATAGCCGGTGGCGATGCGGGCGAACAGGTTGGAATCGGCGCTGAGGGCGTAGGTGCCGGACATATCCCAGCTGACGTTCTTCGAATCGTTGCTGATGCCGAAAGGACCGGCAGTGGTCAACTCGACGCGCTTGGCGGCGAAGTTCT
Source organism: Massilia sp. CCM 8734 (assembly GCF_011682155.1). Taxonomy (NCBI): domain Bacteria; kingdom Pseudomonadati; phylum Pseudomonadota; class Betaproteobacteria; order Burkholderiales; family Oxalobacteraceae; genus Massilia; species Massilia sp. CCM 8734. Next base: position 105,714 of record NZ_WHJI01000026.1, on the reverse strand, counting down.
TCTTGTCGTTGGTGTAGCGCAGGCCGCTGCGCAGCTTGAACTTGTCGGACACGGTGTAGTTCAGCGAACCGAAAGCCGCCCACGATTTGGTGTCCTGGGTCTGGGTCGCGAAGAACGGGTTCTGCGGATTGCCGGGCGCCAGCGAGTCGAAGCTGATGCTGTCGATCTGGATGTCTTCGTTGAAGTAGAACAGGCCGGCGATCCACTGCAGCGGGCCGCTGTTGACCGACTCCGCGCGGAACTCCTGGGTGAACTGGCGGTGCTTCGGCAGCACGTCCGCGGTTTCGACCACGAACGGGATGAACGCGGCCTGGTTGGCGTAGCTCGGACCCATTGGCTGCGCGTACACGGCGCCGTAGCCGCCGTCGACGTCGGCGCGGCTGTAGAAGTCGGCCGACTCGTAACCGGTGATCGAGTGCAGCGTCACGCCGGAGAGGTCCAGGCGCAGGCGCATGCTGGCGCCTTCGGTGCTGAGGCGCTGCTCGTTCACGCCGTCGGTGTCGTAACGGCCGTATTCGAAGCCGTCGACCAGTTCATTGCTGCCCTTTTTGAGGATGTTCGAGCGGAACAGGGTGGCGCTGCCATCCATGTCGCGCGCGTGCACGTTGAACAGGGCGCTGAAGGCGCTGGTCGGCTTGACCAGCACTTGCAGGCGCAGCGCGTCGTCGTGGTAGCCTTCGAAATTCTTGGTGCCGTTGCCCGGACGGCCGTTGTGAACGCGGTCGTCGCGGTTCTGCGACTGCACCGAGATGCGCGCGGCGACAGTGTCGCTGATCGGCAGGTTGACCGCGCCTTCCAGGTTGCGTGCGCGGTAGTTGCCGATGCCGATGGTGGCGTAGCCGTCGGACTTGCCGATCTGCGGCTTGGCCGAGTCGAACTTGATCACGCCGGCCGGCGAGTTACGGCCGAACAGGGTGCCCTGCGGGCCGCGCAGCACTTCGACCTGGTCGACGTCGAACACCGGGAAGCCCTTCAACATCGGGCTTTCCTGCACGATGTCGTCGACCACCAGGCCGACCGGCTGCGATGCGTTCAGGTCAAAGTCGGTATTGCCCTGGCCACGGATGTAAAAGCGCGGGAACGAACGGCCGTAGTCGGATTCGATGTTCAGGCTTGGCGTGCGGCCCGACAGGAAGCGGATGTCCTGCCCGCCCGAGGTCAGCACGTCGAGCTTTTCGCCTTTGAGCGTGGTGATCGCCATCGGCACATCCTTGATGTTCTCGGAACGGCGCTGCGCGGTCACGATGACGGTTTCCAGCTGGCCGGCTTGCGGCCTGGCTTGTTCGGCTGGCTTGTCCTGTGCCATCGCAACGTGCAACGGAAAGGCGCTGGCGACGGCCAGGGCGATCAGCGAACGGGTGGCGAACTGCTTGCTCTTGATTGTCATGTAGGTAATTCCTTAGGTCGATGAACCATTTGATGAAACCTGCGTCCCGGTTCGCATCGGCATGGACCAACCCTGGCTTATCAAGCGCCTTGCAGCGCACAAAATGGCCCTGATCACCCTGCTGCGACTGCGCTCCCGTCCGTATTTTGTTGCTGCTTGGGCATCGTAGCATGAAAAGAATTGACCCGAAATCATGGTAATTGCGTTTTCATTTATATTTCGATCATATAAATGACGAAGCAAAATCGTATTTGCCATACATATTAGTGCTGATGCATAGTTCTAAAACTGTGCCTGTGCCATTTGGCGCAGCGCAATATTCCCTAGCCATACGCAATCCCGGGCATAGCGAACATGGCGATACCACCGGCCCGGCCAGAGGGGGCCTGGCGAGCAAGGTTCTGCACAAAAAGACGCGTAATTTTCGCCACATGAGTTGTTGCAACAATACGACATAGTTCGCCAGGAAAATTGCCATGAACCAACTTAGTGCATCCGCCAGCCGCCTGAAGGCCGTGGCCGGCCTCGGCCAGCAAATCTGGCTCGACAACCTCAGTCGCGATTTGATCGCCTCGGGCCAACTGGCGCGCTGGATTGCCGACGACGGCGTGCAGGGCGTGACCTCGAATCCCGCCATTTTCTATAACGCGATCCGCAGCGACCCCGCCTACCGGGCCGCGCTGCCGGCGCTGCGCGCGGCCTTCCCTGAGCCGGAAGCGCGTTTCGAAGCGCTGGCGCTGCCCGACGTGCGGGCCGCGTGCGACCTGTTCGCGCCTCTGTACGCCGCCAGCGGCGGCCGCGCCGGTTTTGTGAGCTTTGAAGTCGCGCCGCGCCTGGCGCACGATTGCGCCGGCACCGTGGCCGATGCGGTGCGCCTGTGGGCCGCGATCGACCGGCCGAATGCGATGATCAAGATTCCCGCCACCGAAGCGGGCATCGCGGCGCTCGAAGAAGTGATCTATGCCGGCATCAACGTCAACGTCACCCTGATTTTCAGCGCCACCCAGCTGGCCGCCGTGCGCGCGGCGCACCGGCGCGCTCTGGCGCGCCGCCTGGAAGCGAAACTGTCGGTGCAGCGCATCGCCAGCGTGGCCAGCATGTTTATCAGCCGGGTCGACGCCGCCGTCGACGCACTGCTGCCGCCAGCCGCAGCGGCCCTGCGCGGCAAGGCGGCGATTGCGGCGGCGCGCGTGGCGTATCACGAGTTCAGGAACGACGCCGGCTTTGCCATCTTCACCGCTTTCGGCGCCACGCCGCAATGGCTGCTGTGGGCCAGCACCGGCGTCAAGGATCCGGCCATGCGCGACGTGACCTACGTTGAAGAATTGATCGGCGCGGACACCGTCAATACGGTGCCCGATGCAACCCTGGCGGCCTTTCGCGAGCACGGCGAAGCGCGCCTGTCGCTCATTGAGGACGTCGACCAGGCGCGCGCCGTATTGACGCAACTGGGCCGGCACGGCATCGCACTCGATACAATTGGTAACGACCTCTTGCGCGCCGGCCTGACACAATTCGAGCAAGCACACGCCAATTTGCTGGCTTTGCTTGCTTAGTGTCGTTAAGCTTACGCATTCCTTTCGCCCCATCGCAGCCGGTGTGCCGGGTACAATATCGCTTTCCAGGAGTTAAGTCATGAAATTAAAGCAACTTAGTATCACGATCGCGGCGCTGTGCGTCGCCGCCAGCGCCACGGCTGCCGACCCGAAACTGGGCATCGTGTACGACGCCGGCGGCAAGTTCGACAAGTCGTTCAACCAGTCCGCTTTCGAAGGCGCCGAGCGCTTCAAGAAAGAGACCAACATCAAATACATCGAGGCGCAGGCCAGCAGCGATACCCAGGCCGAGCAAGTGCTGCGCGGCCTGGCGCGCAAAAAGCTCGACCTGATCGCCGCCGTCGGCTTCTCGCAGACGCAGGCCGTGCAGAAGGTCGCGCAGGAATTCCCGAACGTGCGCTTCGTGCTGATCGACGCCGTTGCCAAGGGCGCGAACGTCAACTCGATCCTGTTCAAGGAAGAAGAAGGCTCGTACCTGGCCGGCGTGGCCGCCGCCATCGCATCGAAGTCGAAGAAAATCGGCTTCGTCGGCGGCATGGACATTCCGCTGATTCGCACCTTCGCCTGCGGCTACGCCCAGGGCGCGAAAGCGACCAATCCGAAAGTCGAGACCATGCAGAACATGGTCGGCACCACCGCCGCAGCCTGGAACGACCCGGCCAAGGGCGGTGAGCTGGCGCGCGCGCAGTTCGACCGCGGCGTGGACGTGGTGTTCGCCGTTGCTGGCGGCAGCGGCATGGGCACCCTGCAGACAGCCAAGGAAAAAGGCAAGCTGGCCATCGGCGTCGACTCGAACCAGAACTACCTGCATCCAGGTACCATGCTGACCTCGATGGTCAAGCGCGTCGACCTGGCCATCTACGACTCGTTCATGCAAGTGAAGAACGGCACCTGGAAAGCCGGCGTGACCCACAAAGGCCTGAAAGAAGGCGGCGTCGATTGGGCGCTGGACAAGGATAACCGTGCGGTCGTCACGCCGGAAATCGAAAAGCGCGTCAACGAAGCCAAGGCCAATATCATCAGCGGCAAGGTCAAAGTGGTCGACTACCGCGTTGGCAGCAGCTGCCCGGTCTAGATTCTCCCCCGCTTCTCAGAAAAGCGCGCCGCACCAGTCTTGACTGGTCCGGCGCGCTTTTGAACTCATTTACCTTTATCTCTTACCACTGACCGCTATGCAGCCAGCTGTAGAATTTCGCAATATCTGCAAAGCCTTCGGGGCCGTGCAGGCGAACGCCGACGTCAGCTTCTCCATCGCCAAGGGCTCGATCCATGGCGTGATCGGCGAGAACGGCGCCGGCAAGTCGACCCTCATGAGCATCCTGTACGGCTACTACAATGCCGACAGCGGCGAACTGCTGATCGACGGCCAGGCGCAGGATATCCGCACCAGCCAACAGGCGATCGCCCTCGGTATCGGCATGGTGCACCAGCACTTCATGCTGGTCGAGAATTTCACGGTGCTCGACAACGTCATGCTGGGCGCTGAAGGCGGCTTCAAGCTGGCCTCGCAGCGCGCCGCCGTCGAAGCGAAGCTGCGCGAGATCTGCACCCGCTACCGCCTCGACGTCGACCCGCTGGCCAAGATCGAAGACCTGTCGGTCGGCGCACAGCAGCGCGTCGAGATCCTCAAGCAGATCTACCGCAGCGCCAATATCCTGATCCTGGACGAGCCGACCGCCGTGCTGACCGCGCAGGAGACCGCGTCGTTGTTCGAAATCCTGCGCCTGTTCAAGGAACAGGGCAAGACCATCGTCCTGATCACCCACAAGCTGGGCGAAATCATGGACATTACCGACCAGGTAACCGTGATGCGCGCCGGGCGCGTGGTGGGCGCGGTACAAACCGCGACGACCTCGAAAGAGGAACTGGCCAACATGATGGTGGGCCGCCCGATCCAGGGCGAACTGCCGCGCGCCCCCTACAATCCCGGCGCCACCGTGCTGGAAGTGGCCGGCCTGCAGTTGCAGGACGCCGCTGGCGTGCGCCTGCTGGCCGATATCGACTTCACCCTGCGCGCGGGCGAAATCGTGGCCATTGCCGGCGTGTCGGGCAACGGCCAGAGCGAATTGATGCAGATTTTGTCGGGCATGCGCCTGCCGAGCGGCGGCAAGGTCGCCTTCCTCGGCGCCGAACTGCCGTACGCCAGGCGCTCCGACGCCGACGGCTTGCCGGCCACGTTCCGCAAGCTCGGGATCGGCCATGTGCCGGAAGACCGCCTGCGCGACGGCGTGATCAAGGATTTTTCGGTCATGCAGAACACCGTGTTCGGCTACCAGGACCGGGTCCGCAACCGCTGGGGCCTGTTCGACTTCAAGGCCATCGCGGCGCGCTGCGCCGGCCTGCTCAAGGCCTTCGACGTGCGTCCGGCCAATCCGGACCTGCGTATCGGCCTGCTCTCGGGCGGCAACCAGCAAAAGGTGGTGATCGCGCGCGAAGTATCGGCCAAGCCGAAGCTGATGCTGGTCGGCCAGCCGACCCGCGGCGTCGACATCGGCACCATCGAAAGCATCCACACCCAGTTGCTCAAGATGCGCGACGAAGGCGTGGCGATCCTGCTGGTATCGGTGGAACTGGAAGAAGTGCGGGCGCTGGCCGACCGCATCATCGTCATGTCCGGCGGACGCATTACCGGTGAACTCAAGATTGAAGAATTCGACACTACCCGCATCGGGCTGCTGATGGGCGGGATGCACAAAACATGAAAACGACCGAACTCCCACGCTGGGCAAGCGCGTTTGTCCTGCCTGTACTGAACCTGCTATCGGCACTGCTGGTGGCCGCGCTAGTGATCCACCTGCTCGGCGAAAGCCCGACCGAATCGCTGCGCATCCTGATCGATTCCGCCGTTATCAACCCGGAGGGCCTGAGCTACACGCTGTTCTACGCCAGTACCTTCATCTTTACCGGCCTGTCGGTATCGATCGCCATGAAGGCGGGCCTGTTCAACATCGGCAGCGAAGGCCAGATGTACGTCGGCGGCCTGGGGCTGACCGTGGTCATGCTCACGCTCGACCACTCCCTGCCCGCCTGGCTCCTGATTCCCGCCGCCATGCTCGGCAGCGCGGTGTTCGGCGCGGCCTGGGCCTGGCTGCCCGGCTATCTGCAGGCCAAGCGCGGCAGCCATGTGGTGGTCACGACGATCATGTTCAACTTCATCGCGGCCAGCCTGATGAACTTCATCATCGTCAAATACCTGATCCCGGAAGGCCAGCAAAACCCGGCCAGCCGCGTATTCTCGGACGCCGGCGCCATGCCGCGCCTGAACGAATGGTTCCCGGTCCTGGGCGATACTCCGCTCAACGTCAGCTTCCTGATCGCCATTGCCGCCCTGGTCATCTACGGCGTGATGGTGTGGCGCTCCTCGTGGGGCTACCAGCTGCGCGCCACCGGTCTGAATCAAAGCGCGGCGCATTATGCGGGCGTGTCGATCAGCCGCATGATCATCGTGGCGATGCTCATTTCGGGCGCGCTGGCCGGCCTGGCCGCGGTCAATTCGGTCATGGGCTCGACCCATTACCTGAGCCTGAACTTCCCGGCCGGCGCCGGTTTTATCGGCATCGCGATCGCGCTGATGGGACGCCAGCACCCGGTCGGCATTTTCCTGTCGAGCGTCTTGTTCGGTGCACTGATCCAGGGCGGCTTCGACCTGTCGCTGGAAAAACCGAACATCCCGCAGGAGACCTTCATCTTCATCCAGGGGCTGATCATCTTGTTCTGCGGCGCGATGGAAAACCTGTATGCGCCCGCTGTCCTGAAGCTGCTTAACATTCGCAAAGGATAAGCCATGTTCGAAGACCTCCATTTAGCCAGCATTGTCGTCTCCACGATCCGCAATGCACCCGTCCTGATTTTCGCCGCCATGGCCGGCCTGTTCGCCGAACGCAGCGGCGTGGTCGACATCGCGTTAGAGGGAAAAATCCTCGCCAGCGCGTTCGTCTCGGCCGCTGTCGCCTTCACCACGCAGAACGCCTGGTATGGCGTGGCTGCCGGCGTGGCCGTATCGGCCGCACTGGCGCTGCTGCAGGGTTACGTGAGCATCACCCAGAAGGGCAACCAGCTGGTGGGCGGCATTGCGATCAACATCGCCATGAGCGGCCTGACTTTCGTGCTGGCGCAGTTCTTCTACCAGCAGGGTGGCCGCACGCCGGACCTGGGCCAGGCGCGCCTGTTCGACATCGTCTTGCCTGGCACCCAGGCGCTCGAAGGCATTCCTTTCATCGGCTGGTTCTACGGGCACGTGATCGGCGGCCATTCGGCGCTGGTGTACCTGGCGTTCGCGCTGATCCCGCTGGTGCACTGGGTGATCTACCACAGCCGCTTTGGCCTGCGCCTGCGCGCCTGTGGAGAAAACCCGCACGCGGCCGACGCGGCCGGCGTCAGTGTCGCCACCACGCGCTACATGGCGATGCTGGTGGCCGGCATCCTGTGCTCGTTCTCGGGTGCTTACCTGGCGATTGTGCAAAGTGGTTTCTTCCTGCGCGATATGTCGGCCGGTGCTGGCTACCTGGCGCTGACGGCGCTGGTGTTCGGGAACTGGCGTCCGATGTACACGGCGCTCGGCTGCATGATGTTCGGCTTTTTCAGCGCGGTGCAGATCCAGATCGAAGGCGTGGACTTGCCGGGTATCGGCCGCATTCCGGGCTCGCTGATCCAGATGGTGCCGTACGTGGTCACCGTGATCGTGCTGGCCGGCCTGATGGCCAAGTCGGTGGCGCCGAAAGCGATCGGCAAACCGTTCGTCAAATCGCGGTAACGTGCTGACAAGGCGCATGGCGAAGCGCGGCCTGGTCGCCTTCGCCTGTTCGCTTTCATTGGGATTCGGGGCGCTGTTCGGCGCTGGCGAATACCTCAGTTCTCCCGCGCGGCGCCAGATCGGCGCCGCGCCGCCCGACTTCCCCGCTGTCTCAGTCACCATTCCCAGCGCCGCCGGTCCGGTGCGCGGCTGGATGGTGCGCGGCATGCCCGGCGCCGGCGCGGTCCTGCTGCTGCACGGCGTGCGCGGCAACCGCCTGCAGATGCTGGACCGGGCGCGCTTTCTCTCGCGTCTGGGCTACGGCGTGCTGCTGATCGACCAGCAGGCGCATGGCGAAAGCGCCGGTGAGCGCATCAGTTTCGGCGTGCGCGAGGCAGACGGGGTGCGCGCAGCGTTGGCGTACCTCAGGCGCGAACAGCCGGGAGAGCGAATCGGCGTCATCGGCATGTCGCTCGGCGCCGCTGCGCTGGTGCTGTCCAGACCCGGACGCGCCATCGACGCGCTGGTGATCGAGGCGATGTATCCGACGATTGAAGAAGCCATCGACAATCGCCTGCGCCTGTATCTGGGCAGCGCGGGCGGCAAGCTGGCGCCGCTGTTGCTATGGCAGGTGCCGCTGCGGCTGGACCTGACCCTGGAGCAGCTGCGGCCGATCGACGCCGTCGGCGCGCTAGCCTGCCCTACCCTCGTGGTGGGCGGAGAGTCCGACCGGCATACCAGCGACGCGGAGACACGCCGCATCTACGCCGCCGTACCGGAACCAAAGCAGCTGTGGATCGTGCCCGGAGCGGCGCACACCGACTTTCATGGACTGGCGAAGCACGAGTATGAAACACGGATAGGCCAGTTCATGGAACGACATTTGCGGTTAGCGTCAGTCGCCGGCCAGGCGCGTTGAGCGGCCCAGGGTCCATGCAAACGCCACCCCGGCCGAGGCGCCGGATTTTTTCTTCATCAGCGGACTGTCTTCGTTGGCAGCGCCCGCATAACTTTCAAGGCGCACAAAGCCGAACACGCGCACATCCTCGTTGATCATGCGCGAGGCGCTTGCGCCCACACGCGTGAGCATCAGTCCCGCGTCGGACCGATAAGCAGGCCGCCAGGACGTGGCGTATTGGGGCTGCACTTCGTAGAAGTAGCGGTTCACTTTTTTGTCGCCGATGACGACGCCCGCGTTGGCATCGAACGTCCACAGGCCATCGGCGCTGCGCATCTCGTACACCACTTTCGGTTCGAACGTGAAACCCTGCGTGCGCACACCGGCACGCGCTTCGATCACGGCGCGCAGCGGGATGTCGAGGCGGATCCGGCTCGACGCGCCCGGCTCGGCGATGCGCACTTTCAGGCGCGGCCCGAATTCGAGCAAGGTGCCGAGGTTGGGCATGCCGGCGCGCGCCGCCACGTCGTCGGAGCGGGCCGGCAGCGAGGCGGCCAGGCCGACGTCGAGTTCGACCGCTTCGCGCTTGACCAGGCGTGCGCCGATGCCGGATTGGTCGGCGCGAAATACCTTGCCGCGGTAGATCAGGAACGGCAGCAGCAAGCCGCGCGTGGAGCGGTCGGCCGCGCCGGGGTAGGCTGGGGTGGAGGCGACGCCGCCGAGGACGCCGGCTTCCCACAAGGGGAGCGGTTTGCTTTCGGCGGGTGCGGCGCAGGCCGCAATGGGGAGGGCCAGGAAGACGACGGCGACTATTGCGGCTGGTTTCATGAGGATACTCACGGGTGGATCAGAACTTGGATCCCCGCCTGCGCGGGGATGACGAGGCAGGGGCTGGGAATGACTGAACTAAGACTCTTACGGCCAGATGGTTTGCAGCAGCGACGCCAGATGGTAGCCGCCTTTGATCAGCTGCGTCTTGGCCAGCGCGGAACTCGGCACCGGGTAGTTCGATCCCATCTCCAGCCCGAAGGTGTAGTAGGTCTCGCCTTTGCGGTTGGTCTGCTTGCCGATCGCACCCGGCGTTACATCCGAATACGCCAGCTTGGACGCGGCCAGCGCGTCGTCCGCCCACTGGTACGGCCAACTGGTCGCATCGCCCGTGTTCATCGCCACCACCGGTTTGCCGTCGATGACCTTCTGCGCGAACTGCTCCGGCGTCTTGGTGCTGATGCGGCGCATCGCGTAATCGACCACGGTGCTGTCCCAGTACGAGTGGAACGGCCGCGTGGTCCACTTCTGCGCACCTGGCGGCAGGGGCTTGGCTTCGCCCTCGATCAGCTTCGCGCTCAGGGAGGTCAGCTTGTCGTCGTCGAGCAGCAGGCTGTTGCCGCCGCGCGAATCGTAGATATTCAGGCTGTCGACATCCTCGTGCTTTTTCGGCACGACGAACTTGCCATCCTTGCCGACAAACGCCGCGCCAACGTGCAGCGGCTGGTGGATGTCGCCGGTCATGTGCGCCACCAGCAGCAGGGCCTGGCGTCGGGTCAGTTTGTTGGGATTGAGCGCCGGATCGGTCTTGCCCTGCAAGACGGCGATGGCCTGCTTGAGCGTTTGCACGATGTCGACATCGGCCGTGCCCACCGCACCGTCATGATAGTGCTCGTTCTGGAACGGGATGTCGGTGTAGTGGTATTCGCTGTGGCGCGGATTGACCGCCGTGTAGGCGTTCATCTCGGCGGTCGGCGGCGTGTAGCCGACGCCGCCCTTGGCGCTGTCGGCCCATACCGTGATCGATTCGAGGCTCTCGCCCGGCAGCAGCAAGGCCGCCACCTGCTTTTCGGCGTTGCTGCCCTTGATCAGTTTTTCGGCGATGGCGCCGACCGCGCGGTGCCCCTCGGCACCCCAAGCCAGCGCCTCGGCCGACACGAAGGCGGCGGACAGCGCCAGTACACAAGCCAGTTTCTTCATCATTCATTTCCCTTGTTCGGTTTGGGATAGTCTTTGCCAATCTCGATCGGCGCCGCGTACGAGGAACTCCACGCCTGCTCGTGCAGCGCGCCGAGGCGCTGCGCCATTTTCTCGTTGCGCAGCACGACTTCGAGATTGCGCGACTTGTCGAAGTAGCCGCCGGCCCAATTGCTGGTGCCGACCCAGGCCAGCTTGCCGTCGATCGTCATGGTCTTGCTGTGGATGACGCGCGCGAACGGAATCGGCCCGCTCGACGCCACCGGCAAGGTGACGATGCGCACCTCCACGTTCGGCAGCAGCGCCAGGCTTTTGAGGTAGGCGATGCCGGGTTGGTCGGTGTTCCAGTTCGATACCATCAGCTTGATTTTCACGCCGCGCGCTGCGGCCGCGCGCACCGCATTGTCGATCACGCCATAGTACGGGCGCGTGTTGTCAGGTCCGTAGCCGAGCGGCGCATAGTCGAGCAGCTGGATACGCACCTCGCTGCGCGCATCGGCCAGCAGCGCCGGCAGCACCACTTCGGAATCGGCCACGCCGGGCGGGTTGTACGCCGCCGGGCTGGCGACCAGTTGCGCAGCTTGCGGCGATACCGCAACGGCCAGCGCGCGCGGCACCGCCAGCTTGGTAGCCAGCAGCGACTGCGCCTGCCAGTCACGTTCGAAGACGGCGTACACCTGCGCCACCATGGCCGCGTCGGTAATCAACAGGCCCGTTTCGTGGATGTGGGTAAAGGCGCGCCAGTCGAAGTTCTGGCTGCCGATAAAGGCGGCTTTCTTGTCCACCGCCAGGTACTTGGCGTGGATGATGCCGGTGCCGGTCAGCTGCGCGTAGTCCAGCACGCGCATCTCCAGATTGGGGATCTTGCGCAGCCGCTCCAGGGTGGCCGGATCTGACAGGCCGATGCCTTTCTTGTCGAGCAAAAAGCGGATCTTCACGCCGCGCGCGCCGGCCGCCTCCAGGCGCTCCACCACCTTGTCGAACGGCGTGCCGGCCTTGCTGATGGCGTAGAACTGGCCGATCATGATCTCGCTGCGCGCTTCGTCGAACAGCTGCGTCCAGACCGCGGCGCTGCTGCGCAGGTCGGCGTTGACGAGCGTCGTTTCCACCGGCGCCGTCTGCACCAGTTCATAGCCGGGGATGGAAAAGCCGGCCTGCGCATGCGGTCCCAGGACCAGCGCAAGCAGTGCGGCCAGGCCGCGCCGAAGGGGCGTCATTGGACCGTCCCGATGCGACCCGGCGGCGTGTCGCTGCCAGCCGGCTTGCCGGCTTTGTCCTGCTTGACCAGGAATTGCACCACGGCGTCGATATCGCGGATCTGCGTATCGCGCTTGTTGGTGGCGGCGGCAAAGGCGGGGAAGCTGTCGCCGCCTTCGGCCAGGAAGTTATTCCCGGCCACGCGATAGATGGCGGCATCGTCGATCGCCTTGCCGTTCAGGGTGACGCTGTCGCGCACGACGCGCTGTCCTTTCGGCGCGGCCTTGTTCCAGCGATAGCTGAAGCCATCCGACACCTGCAGCACCGAGACGCTGCTCGCGCCCGGGCGCGCCCATTGCTGTTCGAGCAGCGCGCGCAGTTGAGCGCCGGTCATGTCCATGACCACGATGGTGTTCCCGAACGGGAGCACGATCTGCACGTCGCCGTAGGTGGCGGTGAGATTGGCTCCGACGTCGAGATCCTGGCGCATGCCGCCCATGTTCATGAAGCCGATCTGCACGCCCTGCGATTGGGTGGCGGACAGCACCGCGTCGGCGATCAGGCCACCCAACACGGTTTCGCCGCCCGCGCTTTCCTTGCGGTGGATCGAGCGCACAGCCACGCGCGCGACCGGGCGCCCAAGGGCCTGCTCGCTGCGATCCTTCGCTTGCTTGAGGAAAGCCGAGACGCGTTCATCCGGTGGATACTGGCCCGGTTTCATGATCACGTTGCGCACCGCGATGTCGCCCACCGCGCCGCTGGCCGGGTCGACCATCATCTTGATGCGCGAGAGGACATGGCCGCCCATCTCGCCCTGGGTCACCACGCGTCCGTCGACCTTGCACTGGAAGCCCGTGTGCGAGTGGCCGCTGACGATCACGCGAATGGCCGGGTCGAGCTTCTTGACGATATCGACCACCGGGCCTTTAAGCTTGCTGCAATCGGGCTTGTCGAACGGTTCCGGCGTGGTGCCGCCTTCGTGAATGAGCACCACGAACACCTGCGCTCCCTGCGCGCGCATGGCGGGGATGACGCGATTAATCGCAGTCGCTTCATCTTCGAACGTCAGACCGACGATACCCGAGGCCAGCACCACGGAGGCGGTGTTGCGCAGCACGGCGCCGATCAGGCCGACCTTGATGCCCTTGACGTCTTCGATCCGGTAAGCCGGCAGGAACGGCTTGCCGGTGGCATCGTCGATCACGTTGGCGGCCAGGTAGGTAAAGCCGGCGCCACGGAAGTCCTTGGTGAACTGGCAGGCTTTTTCGGGGCGCACCGACTCGCAGCCGCCGCGCTGCTGGCGCAGCAGTTCGGCGCGGCCGTTATCGAATTCGTGATTGCCGACCGATGAGATGCGCATGCCGGCCATGGTCAAAGCTTCCAGCGCCGGTTCGTCCGCCCACATCGACGACATGGCGGGCGAGGCGCCAATCAGGTCGCCGGCGCCGACGAACAACAGCTCCTTGTCCTCGCGGCGCCAGGCTTGCACGGCGGCGGCGATGGTGTCGACCCCGCCCGCTTGCACGGTTTGCTGGCCGCTGGCGTGGATGCTGTTGTACTGGAATTTGGTGGCGTCGAGGTGGCCGTGGAAGTCGTTCAGCGCAACCAGGTTGATCTCGATCTGGGCCGTCGGGCGCGTGGCGCAGCCCGCCGACAGGAAGGCCGCGGCGAGCGCGGCGCAGAGGGGCCTTGAGAATAGTGTCATAGGTAGTAGGATAACCGAAGAGCGCACGCCGCAGCGGACGCGAGGCCCGGCGAAATGTATCGGGAATGTATCGGGCGGCGCAAAAAACCACACGCGCGGGACGAAAAAAAACGGCCAGTGTCGCCACCGGCCGCTCCTTGAATTACTTAAGTAAGTGCGCATAAATTCTTGTAATTTCTAGCTTCCATAAGCGGCGCCTTGCTGCGTTGCCCACCGCTAGCACTGCTAGCGGCGGATGCCTTGCAAGGCATCCGCTTCTGTTCGCTATAAATTACAATAATTTCTGCACACTTACTTAGCTACGCATCAGAATTCGTACTTGACGGTCGCCTGGATGGCCCACTGCGATTCGCCCTTGGTCTGGCGAACGTCGAGCGATTCGACGTTGTCGCGTACTTTGTAGATGTACTTGCCGTTTTCCATGCCGACGTAGTCGACGAAGCTGCGCGCCTGCGCGCCAGCTGACTGGAAAGCGACTTCGTTGATACGGCCCCATTTCTTGTTCAGCAGGTTGCCCACGTTGAAGAAGTCGAGGCTGAACACGGCCTTGTTTTTCGAGAACAGACCTGGCAGTTCCTGAGCGATGCGCATGTCGAAGCTGTTGCTCCATGGCGAGAAATCCGTGTTACGGCCAACCACGCCGCCAGCGGCTTTTTTCAGTACGCTGTTGCTGTTGACCACGCCCCAGAATTTGTCTTCGTTGGCATGATTGGTCGCCGTGTCGCCCGCGAACACCACCTCGCCCGAACCTGGCGCCGACGGGATGTACATCAGGTCGTTACCACCGGAGCCGTCGCCGTTCAAGTCGTTGTTGATGGTCCAGCTGTAAGGTTTACCCGAACGGCCTTCGTAGAACATGCCGAAGCGCGTCTTGTAAGCACCGAAGAAGTTCTTCTGGAAGTTGACGATGGCGTTCACGCGGTTCTTGACCAGGTAGCTCGAATTGGCGTTGACTTCTTCATTCGGATTGAACACCGAACGGCCGGTGAAGTTCGAGTTCGAGGTCGACGAGGTCAGTGGCGAGACTTCCTTGGCGTCGGTGTAGGTGTACGCCATCGACCAACCCAGGCCCGAGGTCATCGGACGGCTGATCGACATGGTGGCCATGCCGCTGCCGCCCTTGTCGGTCTTTTGCGCCAGCAGCACGTTGGCGAACGATTCGTTGCTCAGTGCTTTAGAACGCAGGCCGCCGCAAACGGTGCCGCTGTTGATCACGTTACCGGTCGCACTCCAGCACAGCGGGTTGTAAGCCTGGTTGGTGTAGAACAGGTCGCGGCCGTCGCTGCCTTTACGGGTGGCGGCGCCGAGGTTCAAGTTCTGGTAGTAGATCGCATCTTTGGACTTGACGTGCAGGTATTCCGCGCTGAACACCAGGCCGTACCATGGCAGTTCCATGTCGAAGGCGACGTTGGCTTTCCACACCGACGGCTGGCGCAAGCCTTGCGCCAGGATGTCGACGTTGGCCGCTGGCGTGGTCACGCCGACGAAGTTGGTCTTTTGCTGGTCTGGATCGGCGTTGAAGATGGTCGCGCCGTTGCACGACGCGAAGTTACCGGTGCCGCAACCGACCGTGGTGGTTGCCACGCCAGGATTCGAGAACGGATTCGACAGCCATACAGCGGCAGCGTTACCCTGGAACAGGCCGGCGCCACCGCGAATTTGCATCTTGCGGGTGGTGTCGAGCTGGTAGTTGATGCCGAAACGCGGCTGCACCAGGTTCTGGCCGTCGAAGGTGTTGGTGTTGTCCATGCCATAACCACCCGTTTCGCGGATGTTCTTGGCGAAATTGCCTTCGATTTTAGGCAAGGCGACTGCGTTGTTGCGGCGCGGACGGTCGCTGATGCGGGCGGCGTCGAGACGCACGCCGGCGGTCACGGTCAGGCGTGGGCTGAGGGTCCAGGTATCCTGCACAAACGCGCCGTAGTTTTTCAGCGAGAAGTCGGCGACAGCGTCGGCCAGGTTCACGCCAGGTGCGGCAACCTGCACCTGGTACGAACTTGGACGGCCTTTGCTGAAGTTTTCCAGGATCGCCTGTTCAACCTGGGCCGGGGTCGCGCTGCCGCAGGTGATCTTGCCGAAGCTGTAGGTCCAGGTATCGCTGCTGTTCTGGCAGCTGAACGAGTAATTGCCGAAAATGTTTTGCTGGAAAGCGTTGTAGACCTTGTTGTTGCTGTAGTCGGTGCCGAACTTGATTTCGTGATCGCCCAGGGCCCAGTTTGCGCCCAGGTAAATGTCGTCGGTCTTGGTGCCGAGAACGTTGCGGTGACGGCTGTTCTCGGTGCCGAAGGCGAGCGAGCGGTTGGTGCTTGGCACCGATGCCGGGGTACCGGCCGGGTTCGCCCCTGTCATCGACAGGTTGATCGACGGCAGGCGCGAGTTCAGGGTCGGCACGCTGTCGTAGTCGCGCTGCGAAATCTTGAATTCGGTCGAGAAGTTCGGGCTCCAGTCGGACGTCAGCTGGGCCACGAAGGTTTCGATCGACTTGTCTTGCGCATACCACTGCGAATTGAGCGACAGGCCGGTGGCGGAAATACCGGCAAATTGCGGCTCGGACTGCGACGTCTTCGAGTAGCGGAACATGGCGCGGTGGTCGTCGTTGATGTTCCAGTCGACCTTGACCAGCGCATCTTCCACATTCAGCTTGGCGCCGCTCGGCACGTCGGTGGTGCCGGCATTGAGGCCGTAACGGTCCTTGGCAATGCTTTGGGCCGACGAGATCAGCAGCGGCGAAATGCCGACGTTGGTCAGCGAGCTGCCCAGCGGGCCGAAGGCCGGCGCGGCGCGGCTCGACTCGAGCTTTTCGTAGTTAGCGAAAATGAACAGCTTGTCCTGGATCAGCGGGCCGCCCAGGGTGAAGCCGGCGGTGGTGTCCTTCGACGATGGCGGCGCGTAGTAGGTGTCGTTGGCGTTGTTGTAGCGGTCGCCCGACATCTTGTCGTTACGGAACACGTAATACAGGCTGCCCTTGAGGGTGTTGGTGCCCGACTTGGTGACGGCATTGATGTTGCCGCCGGTGTAGCCCTTTTGCGTGACGTCGTAGTTGGCGACGTTGACCTGCACGGTCTGGATCGCTTCGATCGAGATCGGCTGCTTGGCGGTCGGGCTGCCGTTCGATTCGAGGCCGAAGGTGTCGTTCACGGCCACGCCGTCGATGGTCAGCGAGTTGTAGCGCGAGTTCTGGCCGGCCACGGAGATTTCGCCGCGTTCCTTGTCGGTCTGGGCCACGCGCGGGTCGGCGCGGGCGTAGTCCTGCAGGTTGCGCTGGATCGATGCCTGGGTGGCGATTTCGGTCGAACCGAGGCTGGTGCCCGAGCCCATGTTGGTTTTCGAGAATTTTTCGGAACGGGCAGCCGAACCGGCGATGGTCACGGTCTGCATCGGCGCGCCCAGGGTGGCGTCGATGGAAGCGGTCTCGGCCAGCTGGATAAACACGCCTTCGCGTTTTTCGGTGATGCCGTCTTTGGTGATGATGATCGTGTACGGGCCGCCCGAACGCAGGCCGCGCGCCACATAGCGCCCTTCGCCATCGGTGACGACATTGCTGACGGAACCGGATTCGGCGTGGACGATGGATACGGTCGCGCCGCTGGCCGGCTTGCCGTCGGCGGCGGAAATGCGCCCGCCGATGGCCGACGTGGTGTTCTGCGCCATGGCCGGCAAGGTCGCCAGCGCGATCGATAGCGCCAGCGCCAGCTTGGTGACCTGCATCCGATTATGTTTGATCATTGTGTAACCCCAAAAAAAGACATGTTATGGTGGGAAAGCGGCGATGCTTTCCCTCTGTACTTTGTTGCAAATCTGCGCTGGCGGCGCGGGTGGCGCCGCCACGAAAAACCAGTCGCATCAACGCGATGCCGTTCTTATTCTCATCGGCCAGGTCCGTCAAGCGAGCGCGCTCGACCGCGACAATGTCCTGCGCAGCGCGCAAGTCTACTGACTGAATATGTCACCAGCATGACCAAGTGGCGACTGGCAAGATTGCTTCGTGGATCATCCTCAGGCAACTATGCAGCACTGGCTGCGCGGCTGACAAATACCATTTCATTTATGCATTTATATATCGATCATATAAATTCATGCATAAAGTAGTGCTAGAAGGGGTTCCTGAGGCGTGTTTCCGGGCTTGTGGCCTTGGCGGGATTATAAATCCTACGTTCTGAGGTGAAATCCTTTCATACAGAATTTCGACAAACGTTTGCCCGGACGCGCAAATGTGTAGCGGGACGGCCACACACTTTCCATTACGTTAAGTCTTTTTGATGTCAAAAAATTAAAGACAGCATATTTTCCCGACGCCGACAATCTTCACCTGGCCTGCTGCCGGGCCGAACGCACCGTGGATGGAGTCCCATCCGCCCCTGCGGCGGAGCTATCAGGGCCTGGTAGCTCTAGCAGCCTGTCGGACTTGGGATTGTCGGCTGCAAAAATATGTGGGACGGTCCATATTTCGCCGCTTTCTCGGCCAATAGCTCGCTATTGGCACTGCGAAATCGTCAAAATCTGGCCTCGCCCAGCTATTTTTTCGCTTCGACTCCCCAAGTCCGACAGGCTGCTAGGAGTCTGCGCGCCGGCACTGCCCCGGCCACACAAACGCATCCCGCCCCTTTTATGCCACCTGCATGCATGGCGGGCCGCACACCGATGACGCGTGAAATCCTCGTTTCCGAATGAAATGAATTAATGCTTCGCGTGCAATTCACATTGTCGATTCCCATCTTTTTCAAATGTTTGAATTTGATTGACGGGTTTTTTGCCGCTGAATATCATTTATAAACTATAACGAATAACGCGGCCAAGGGAAATCAAATAAACGCCCTTGACATGGCGGAATTACACCCGAGCGCGAATACGCGAATTGCGGATTATATCGTCCAAAAGAAACGATATGAACATGGAAATGGCTGCGCCTTATCTGGTCGCGTCGGAAATAACACACTTTTACGGAGAGTGCGCACAATGAATCAAGCCGAATCAAGGTTGGACCAGCATGGCGACGATCAGGTGTGCGCGCACAACCCGGATCGCGCGCACGCTCCGCCAGAAGGGCTGTTTCGCAGCGAAGCGGTGCAATCCCTGAATCAACGATTTGGTTCCCCGGTACGCGTTTTCAGCGTCGGCGGCTGGGCCTTGACCGGCTTCTTCATTTCCGCTTTGGCGGCAACTCTGGTATTCCTTGTGACGAATCGCTATGCGCGGAAAGAAACAGTATTTGGCCAGATAACGCCGGTGGCCGGATCATTTCGCATTACCGCACAAAATGCGGGAATAGCGGCTCAATTATTAATCAAGGAAGGCGACATTGTAAAAGCCGGAGACCCGCTCATATCGATCTCGTCAAATCCGATGATGGAGAGTGGCGAATACTTGGCGGCCGGATTGAAAACAATTCAATTATCGCAGCGGCAGGCCCAGGAACGGCAAGCCAGTGCGCGCTTGCAGCAAATCGAGCGCCAGACGGAAGAAGCGGTGGCACGGCGCGATGGCTTGAACGTCGATCTCGCACGTCTGAGCGATGCGGTAACACTGCTTGAACGCCGGCGCGCCCTGCAAGTACAGAACCTGGAAGCGAACCGTTCGCTGCAAGCGCAGGGAATGGTTTCGGCCGCCGCCGTCCGCCATCACGAAGATGCCTTGCTGGGGATCGACCAGCAGATCCAGCAGGCGGAACGATCCGCGGCACTGCAAAAAAACCAGGTGGCGCAGACCGTGCCGCAGCTGTTGCGCCTGTCGGCGGAAGCCGATTTCGCCCGATCCGAAGCGGCGGCACTCAAGGCGCAAATGAGCGAGCGCCAGCTCACATCGGATGCGCAATTGTCGAGAAAGCTGATTGCGCCGATTAACGGAACAGTGACCGCGCTGCAAATCCGCAGCGGCAGCGCAATCGCCGTCGGACAAACCCTGGCGATCATTGTTCCCCAGTCCGGCGCAACGACGCACAACCAATTGGAGGTGGAATTATGGGCGCCGTCGAAAGCGATAGGTTTTGTCAAACCGGGAGCGCGGGTGCGCCTGATGTACGACGCTTTCCCTTATCAAACCTTTGGTGTTGGCGAAGGCGTGGTGAAAGATATTTCTGGCGCACCGGTCATGCCGAGCGAACTGAATATTCCGATTGAATCCAGGGAGCAGCTATTCCGCATCCGGGTGTCGCTGAAAAAGAACAGCTTGTCGGCCTACGAACGGGAATGGGGTCTGGTACCGGGAATGCGCCTGTCGGCCGATCTGATCCTGGAAGACCAATCCCTGCTCGACTGGTTATTAAACCCACTGCGCGCCATGCAGAAACGTTCGAGCTGATGATGATGATGATTGATTCCAAACCGTATTTCCCGCAAGCGTGGACGGCGCTTAATGCAACGCTCGCCGCGCGTCTGATCGGCACGCAGAAATCGTTAGAAAAGGCATTTGCCAAGCGCGCGCCTGGTTATGCCGAGTTGCAGGCCTATGTGTTTCGCCACGGGCATGGCCTGGTACCGCGCGATAGCATCCGGGCGAGCGTGGCGACGCGCCAGGGCAGCAATTACACCATCACCGCCGAGAAAATCGTGGCGCAGCGCGCTTTGGCTTCCCGGGCCAGGGATGGCGCCACTATATATACGCTGGCAAAGCGAATTCACACGCTCGTGCTTGGCCATGCGCAGCGGCAGGAACGGGGCAACGTGTCTATCGCGCATTCCCCGCAGCTTCGCATCGGTCCCCCGGCAAGGTGCGACCCGCTGTTCGGCCCGTTGAAAGGCAAACGCGGGGGGCCAAGGCTGTTCGACGCGCTCAATGCCTACCTGGTGGTGATCTCCGCCCACCCTTTTACGGATGGGAATGGCCGCACCGCGCGCGTGATGCTCAGTGTTCTGCTGCAAAGTGGGCTGGACAAGCTGGCGCATCACATCCCCATGGCGGAGCTGACCCGCGCCACCGGGGGTGTCTACGAAGAACTCCTCGCCCGTGCCAATGAAAACGGCCTGTACGGCGACCTGATGTCCCATCTGCTGGACTTGCTGGACGATTACGCGGCACTGGCGTGCCGGCCTGCGGCGCCAGGCGTGGAGAGCGACCTGCGCATCGCCAGTCGCTGCTGGGCCGAAAGCCGTCATCCGGGCGCGGCACCAAAGAACATCAACGCCCTGGCGCCCTATCCGGTATCGATGACGAGCGTGATCGACGAGGCCCGCACAGGCACGATCAACGCGGCGCTGGCCGGCGCCATCGCCGACATCGGCAGGGAACTTGGGGACTACGGGGACATGACATTTGCAATGACGAGCCTGGAAAGCCTGCTTGGACACGAAGCGCCTTCCGACACGGTGGTTGCATTCTTTATCAAAGTAAACAGAAAGGAGGAATTGCTAGTACGTCTTCGGCATATACGGCAGCGGTATAGGCCCGTAACAAAGATTCAGTTGTCCATGGCAACTGGCGACCTTGTGCTCGATGCAAAAGTGCTGGTGTGTCTCGCTGGCCAACACGCTAAAGGTGTTGATGGCGAACCCCGCTGCACGGTCATTTTGCACGATCTCGACCAACTTGCTTCTAAAACCAATCCTTAACTAAGAAATCGGAAAATTTATGCGTCTTATCGAAGATGATGTGCTTGAACTGATCGCCGGTGGCAATGATGTTGTAACCATCCATGGTCATAGCAGCCCCGGCTGGTATGGCGGTGGCGACGGTGGCAACTACGGTGGCGGCGATGGTGGCGTTCCCTGGTGGTGGGGCAATAACACCGGCGGCAGCTACAATTATCCCGGCACGCCGATTGACCAGGGCGGCGGTAATACGAACCCGCCACCGCCGTCCGAACACGACACCAGGCATACGTCGCCAGCGCCAGCGAGGGCGCCGGCCAATGTCGATCTTGAGGGACTGCGCGATACGATCGTCATCATCGCAGGGCAAATCAAGACCATGGACGCAAACAAGGAGCAGTCGGCGGCAGTGCTGAGAATGGCTGACGGAACCCTGCGTCCATCGGAAATCACCACCAGCGACACCGGTACATTCAGGCTTGCCGTGGACGTGCCGGAAGGGGCCAAGATCGTCGCCTGGATCCATTCCCATCCCGATGGTAAAAATGGCTTGGATCAACGCTTCCCCTCAGCTCCGGGCCAAGTGAACCCGGGTGAAACCCCCGATACCGAGGCGGGACGAAATCTGACTTCCCACCCGGCCGTCGACCCGGGCGCCGTGATGTACATTTTGGACAATAAGAGCGGCGATGTGTACGAGTACGTCGGGCACGGTCCTGACGCCATGCCGGTTGGCGCCAATATCAGCCGCGATACCATCCCCGGCTGATAGGCAAGCGCAGGTAGAGTAACTGTTCACTGACCCGGCGCCGGGTCAGTGACTGACATCAACAGGCCCGGGAGCCTGGCTCGATCGGACGTTCCCGGTTCAACATCGCAAACAGACTAATCTCTTGAGAAAACTCCATGAAAAAAATCGCGCTTGTGTCCGCTCACCTCGCCCTCATTGCGGCCTTGAGCATCTCTCCGGCGACAGCGGAAACCGTCATATTGACCATGTCAACCCACATTCCACAGCCGAGCGCGGTCACCGAGTCGCATACCGTGCAGTGCGACGCTGCAATCTACACCCTGGCGTCGTCGAAGCAGGCGCGCACCCTGACCGTGTCGCGCAACGACAAGCTCATTGCCGACCTGTCCGCTACCGACTTTGGCCAACGTGTCACCGCCAGCGCGTTGCTCGGGCGTTACGCCTTCGATTGCCCCAAAGACGCTTTGGGTTTGACATTTGACGGCATCGAAGTCTTTCCAGACGGCCCGCCAAAAGGAATCAAGTACCTTGCCACCATCAACGACGATGGCCGTGTTCGCTCCGACAAAGGCGTTCAGCACAACGAGGTCAATGCCATCGGCAAGCCGCAGGTCATGAAACTGCGCCCGCTTCCCGCGAAATAGCACGACATGCAGCATGTTTGTGGGTGCACATGCATGCACTTCGCGCGGCCTGGCTCGCCTATCCGCCTGCAAGCGCAGTGTGTACAGAAGAAACAGATTCATTGAAAGGAAACCGATCTTGCGACAAACAGAAAGCGCGGAATGCGGGCTGGTCTGCCTGGCGATCGTGGCCGCCTCCCACGGCTCTAAAACAGACATCGCGGTCTTGCGTCGCAAGTATCAATTGTCCACCCGCGGCCTGACCCTGAAACAGATCAAGGAGATCGCCGTCGACATGGGCATGGCCGGGCGCGCTATCCGCTGCGAAATCGAGGAACTGGCCGCCTTGAAGACACCGGCCATCCTGCACTGGGGCTTCCAGCATTTCGTGGTCCTCACTGCCGTCAAAGGCAGCAAATTCAAGATCCATGACCCCGCAATCGGTGAGCGCACGCTGGGGCTGAAGGAAATGTCGGCCAAATTTACCGGCATCGCGCTGGAGCTCACACCCACCACCGCTTTCGTCAAGCGACGCGAAGCCAGTCCGCTGAGCATGTCGTCCTGGTTCCGCATCGGCCCCGCCATGTACGGCGCGCTGGCCCAGATCCTGCTGCTGTCGGTGTTCATGCAAGTCTACGTGATCGCCGTCCCGTTCTATATGCAACTGGCGGTCGACCAGGCCGCGCTCAAGGGCGACAGCGACATTCTCAAGGCGCTCGCCCTGGGTTTCGGCCTGTTCTGCGTGTTCAACGCCGGCGCCAGCTTCCTGCGCGGGATCGTCACCGTCAAGCTCACGGCACTGCTCAATTGGGACATGACCTTGCGCCTGTACACCCACATGCTGCGCCTGCCCTTGCCTTGGTTCCAGCGACGCAAGCTCGCCGATATCCTCTCGCGCTTCGATGCCATCGGACCGGTGCGCGACCTGCTCTCCGGCGCCCTGGTCGCCACCCTGGTGGACGGCCTGCTGGCGATCGCCACGCTGGTCATGATGATCGTCATCGCGCCATCCCTGGCGCTGCTGGTGGTCGGCGGTTTTGTCGCCTACGTCTTGGTGCGGCTGTGCGCCCTGCCAGTAAACATGCGCCTCGGGATGGACTCCATCACGGCGCGCATTTCCGAAAACGGCAAACGCATCGAGAGCATCCGCGCCATCCAGACCGTCAAGGTGATGGGCGCGGAAAGTTCGGTGGAAGGCGACTGGGCCAACCGCTTCGCCAGCGTAGTCCGGGCCGACCAGAAGGTCGCTTGCGCCAATCTCGCGTTTTCATCGATTCAAGGCTTGGCCGACGCCATGGTGCGCGTGGTGCTGATCTATCTGGGCGCGGGCGCTATTATTGACGGCAATATGAGCGTCGGCATGTTCTACGCGTTCCTGACCTACCAAACCCAGTTCTCCGGCAAAGCGGGCGCCTTGTTCGAGCAGATCATCAACTGGCGCATGACCGACATGTATTCGCACAGGTTGGCCGACATTGTGCTTACGCCCAAGGAGAGCGGAATCGACCAGAGCATCCACATGCCCGAAAAGATCGTCGGCCGCATCGAATGCGCGAACATCGCCTTTGCCTACTCGGCGCAGGAGCAAGCAATTTTCCGGGGAATTTCGTTCAAGATCGAGCCGGGAGAATTCGTCGCCATTGTCGGCCCCTCGGGCGCGGGCAAGTCGACCCTGTTGAAAGTCATGTGCGGGCTGTATCCGGCGTCGCAAGGCGAGATCAGGATCGACGGCCGGCCGCTGTCGGACTGGGGGCCGAAACTGTTCCGCCAGTCGCTCGGGGCGGTCATGCAGGATGACGAACTACTCCACGGAACCGTGGCTGAAAACGTCGCCTTCTTCGACGATCACATCGACATGGACCACATGTGGGAATGCTTGCGCCAGGCGGCGCTGAGCAAGGACATCATGGGCATGGCGCAGCGCGCCGAAACCATGATCGGCGACATGGGCACCAGCCTGTCGGGCGGCCAGAAACAGCGCCTGCTGCTGGCGCGGGCCCTGTACCGCCGCCCGCAGATCCTGATCCTGGACGAGGCCACCTCCCATCTCGACCTGGCCCGGGAAAGTGAAATCAACACCGTGTTGCGGGGGCTGCCCATCACCCGCGTGATCGTCGCGCACAGAAGCGAAACCATCGCCGCAGCCGATCGGGTAATCTGTCTCGATAACGGCAAAATCACCTACGACGGCCCGCCGCAACGCGCCATCAGGCCGCCCATGCCTGCGGCACTGGACAAGGGAGCAGACGAGGCCAGCGCGATGAGCGCGATCGCGGCGTGATGCACGCCAGCTTTTCCAGCCCCGCGCCAGCGTCTCTCGCGCATGGTATTGCGGACAATGCGCGGCGCTTGGCCCGCACCTTGCAGCATGCCGGCTTCAGCGCCTACGTGACCGGGGGTGCGGTGCGCGACATGCTGTTGTCGATTCCCGCGCACGATGTCGACCTGGCGACCAGTGCGACGACCGCCGATATCATTGCACTGTTCCCCGGCGCCGTTGAAGCGGGCGGGCGGTTCCGTATCGTACTCGTTCCGATCGACGGCCAGAGAATCGAGATCGCCACGTTGCGTCCCGCAAGCGCCGATTCGGCATCGCGCCAGCATTGCCCGCACATTGCAGGCTCGCCGGCCGAGGATGCGGCCCAGCGCGACTTCACGATCAATGCGCTGTACTACGATCCGGGGCAGGAGCGGCTTACCGATTTTCACGGCGGCATGGCCGACTTGCAGGACAAGGTTCTGCGCACCATCGGCAACCCGGACGAGCGCTTTCGCGATGACCCGATGATCATGCTGCGCGCAATCCGTTTTGCCCATCGCCTCGGGTTCTCCATCGCGTCAGAAGCGGTGGCGAGCATCGATCGGCATGCCGCGCTGATCGCAAAGGTGTCGCCCGAGCGCCTGTTCGCGGAAGTCGCGCGCCAGCTCACATCCGGCCAGGCCGCAGGCTGCATGCGCGACCTGTGCCGCCACAGGCTGCATGCGGCGCTGCTGCCTGAACTCAGGAAGGACTTGCTTGACTCACAGTCGTCCTTTACAGGCCTGGCGCTGCAATCGGTCGACGACAGCCTGGCACGCGGAACACGCATGTCGGCCAGCTTTGTGTTTGCCGCCCTCCTGTGGCCGCAGCTCAAGCGCGCATGGGACGCGCTACAGAAGAACGGATGGGGCGTCATGCCCGCACTGGAACGCGCGGCGCACGATGTGTGCAGCGCCCAGAGCGCGTGCCTGGGCATACGCGAACGCGTGGCGGGCGACATACACGCGATCTGGTCGACCCAGGCCTACTTCGCCATCGGCCCGCACCGTGCCGGCGCCGATCTGGACCAGCACCCGCGCTTCAGGGCCGGCTACAACCTGTTCCAGCTGCGCTGCGCGGCGCAGGAAGTCGATCCGGAGCTGGCGAACGCGTGGAGCGCGCAGCGCCGGCGTTGACCGTTGCGGCCGAACGATCAGCGCACGGGGCGGCGTGCCGGGACCGGCTTCATGAGCGGCTGCGACGGCCAGCTTGCCACCTGCGCTTCAAAGCGCGCAAAGCGCTCGTCGAGCTGGCGCGTCAGGCGCTGCTTTTGCTGCTCCGGCAAGAAGGCATAGCGCACGCCGTTGTATGAAACCTTCTTGATTTCGGCGTACGAGGGCTGGTAGCGGGTGGCGAACAGCGTGTACTCCTGCGACAGGTTGTGGCGCGTGACACCGGCGTCGTCGGTCGAAATCACATACGGCACGCCGAACTTGCGGTACAAGGTCACCGGATGATTGGCGCCTTCGATGCCGGAGATGAAGGCATTGCTGGTCAGGTTGATCTCGACCGGAATATCCTTCTCGCGCATGGTCTTCATGATCGCGATCGCATTCGACTCGTGCGCCAGGTCGATGCCGTGGCCGATGCGGTCGGCGCCGGCCACGTTCAGGGCTTGCTCGATATGGAACTTGAGCCCTTCCGGCGGCACGTCGCCCAGCGCCAGTTCGCCCGCGTGCAGCGCCAGCTTCACTTTCGGATACTGGGTCTTCAGGAAGCGGAACATCTTCATGTGCAGTTCATAGTCCCGCATCGACGGCGCCAGGCTTTCCTGGCCGACGATATTGACGCCGACGATCAACTCGCTCCGGCTGGCGGCCTTGAAGCCGGCCAGCATCGACGAAAACACCAGCGACGGGTTGACCAGGCGCAGTACATACGCCTGGTAGCGCATGGTGAACTGCGCGTCGTCGATATTGGCGTGGTTGGTCTCGATGCGCGCGACGTAATCAATCAGGCCCTGGTTGAAGGCGGGGTCTTTGTCGAGCTTTTCCATCCAGTTGCGCATGGCGGCGGTGAGTGCGGCATCGTCGGCGGCCTTCCACATGGCCGTATCGGCGTCGGCGCTGCCGGTCATCGGCGCGAGCTTGAACATGGTTTCGATGTAGCCGACGTTTTCGGCGATGGCGCGCTTTTTCAGCTCCAGCAAGCCTTCGTTATAGTTGGCGTTCGAGACCGGGCCGAAAAAGCCGAAAGTCTGGAAGAAGTGGCGGTCCGGCGGCGGCTGGATCGTGCCGTGGTTGGAGAAGTCCTTGCTCGACCAGCGCTTCAGCAGTTCGCGGTAGGTCAAGTCGTCGGCCAGCACCTCGGCCGACGACAGGCAGGTGCGCTCGGCGGCGGGCAGCGCGCGCTGGGCGTCGATGACGGCTTTGCTGGTTTCGACGCGGTAGGTCTGCTTGTTGACGCACAGGCCCTGCTTGTCGAGGAAGTCGACGTATTGTTCGGCGTAGAGGGCGCCCGAATAGTGGTGGTGCAGGTCGGCGCCCTTGGGCATCTGCGAGAAGAACAGGGTCAGTTCGGACAACTTCGGCTCGGCGCCGGCGATCAGGCCCGCGAGGTGGCGCGCGGTGGCCGCTTCGTTGGCCTTGGACGTGGCGGTGGGCGCGTCGGCATGCGCATTGGCTGCCAGCGCCAGGGCGATCAACAGGCTGCTCGTTTTACGGATCATGGATTTCTTCTCTCAGTAATTGGCGTCGCTCCCGCGAAGGCGGGAACGCATGCGTTCCCCCCAAGTACGTGCCGCAGACTGAGCGCACAACTTGGACTCCCGCCTTCGCGGGAGCGACGGTTTGTCGGGTGGTCGTACTTACAAGGTTGTCCCGCCTGCGCGCTCATGCACCTTGCGGCCAGCCGCATACGTCGCACCCACGCACCGGTCGTCGCCCAGCAGCGCCAGCGCGAACAGCAGCTCCTCGAGGTTATTGCAACGCTCCGTGCGGCGCGCCAGCAAAGGCGTCGCTTTCGGGTCGAGCACGATGAAATCGGCTTCCGCTCCCGCGACAAAGCTGCCGATGGTCCCTTCGAGTCGCATGCTGCGCGCCGCGCCCAGCGTCGCCAGGTAAAACATGCGCGCGGCCGGCAGGTAACTACCTTTTAAGCGCGCTACTTTATAGGCTTCATTCATAGTTTGCAACATGGAGAAGGAAGTCCCCGCCCCCACGTCGGTCGCCAGCGACAGCGATACCCGCGCCGCGTCGGCCTTTTCAAAATCGAACAAGCCGCTGCCGAGGAAGAAGTTGGAGGTCGGGCAGATCGCCGCCGCCGACCCGGTGTCGGCCATCCGTGCAAAATCGGCATCGTCGAGCCAGATGCAGTGGCCGAACATGGCGCGCTCGCGCATCAGTCCATAGTGGTCGTACACGTCCAGATAGCTGCGCGCGTCCGGAAACAGCGACTTGACCCAGCTGCATTCGTCCGCATTCTCCGACACGTGGGTCTGTATGTACGTGTCCGGGTATGCCGCCGCCAGCTCGCCGCTCAAGCGCAGCTGCGCGTCGCTGGACGTGGGCGCGAAGCGCGGGGTAATCGCATACATGGCGCGGCCCTTGTTGTGCCATTTTTTGATCAGGTCCTCGCTGTCGCGCACCCCGCCCTCGGCGGTATCGCGCAGGAACTCGGGGCAGTTGCGGTCCATCAGCACCTTGCCCGCCGCCATGCGCAGGTTGCGCGCCGCGCTGGCTTCAAAAAACGCGTCGACCGACTCGCGGTGCACGGTGCAGTACACCATGGCCGTGGTGGTCCCGCAGCGCAGCAGCTCGTCGAGGAAGAAGTCGGCCACTTCGCGCGCGTGCGCCGGGTCGCCGAACTGGCGCTCGGTCGGGAAGGTGTAGGTCTCCAGCCACGGCAGCAGGCCCGGCGCCGGCGAGGCGATCATGTCGGTCTGCGGAAAATGCAGGTGGGTGTCGATAAAGCCGGGCATGATCACCTTGCCGCGATAATCGCGCACCTGCACGTCGCCAGGGAGCGTCGCAAACAGCTGCGCGTAGTCGCCGGCCGCCCGGACTTTGCCGTCGGCCACGATCAACAGCCCATCTTCGTGCCACAGGCAGGCGTCTTTGCTGAAGGCCGGGTCGGCGTGAAAATGCAGCAAGCTGGCTCGGTAGGCTTGCACGGTGCTTGGTGGTACGGTAGACATCAGGTTCTTTCGGTGATTGCGGCCGACGGTCTTGCCATGATGGGCGTGAACGCGCTGGGCGTTCCTTGCATGGCTTCCCACACGGTCAGTAATTGCGCGCAGACGGAAGCGGCGATAACCGCCGGCGCTTTGTTGGTGATGCCGGCCAGGCCGATCGGGCAAACCATTGTATCAATCCGCGCCGCGTCCACGCCGCGCGCAAGCAGGCGGTGTTCGAACTGGCGGCGCTTGGTTTTCGATCCGATCAGGCCGAACCAGCCCACGTCAGGCCGCGCCATGATCGCCTCCGTCAGGCGCTGGTCGAGCGCGTGGCTGTGCGTCATGACGAGGTAACTGGCATTGGCCGGCGCGGCCGCCACCAGCGCCTCGGGCAGGTCGGTCGCTTCGATGGTGACGTTGGCCGGCACCTGTTGGGGGAACATGTCGTCGCGCTCGTCCACCCAGGTGACGTGGCACGGCAGGTGCGCCAAAGCGCGCACGATGGCCGTGCCTACGTGGCCGGCGCCGAACAGCACCAGGTGCGCACGTGGCGCGAACACCGGATCGACCAGCCAGCGCCGCCCGTCCGGCTCCTGCATGACGTAGGCGCCACGGTCGCGCGCGAATACGGGCGGATGCTGGCCCGCCAGCCAGCGGCCGTCGCCATCGAACAGCGCGGTCTCTGGCGCGCCGTCGATGGCGCTCACGCGCCAGCTGTCGTGCTGGCGGCGCTGGCCGAGCAGCGCGGCCTGCGCCGCATCGAACAGTTCGAACGACAGATGCACCACGCCGCCGCAGCACTGGCCCAGGCTCGGACCGAGCGCATAGCGCTCGAAATGGCGCGCACGGTCACCGGCCAGCATGGCGCGCGCGGTCTCGATGGCGCGGTGCTCCAGGTGGCCGCCGCCGATGGTGTCCAGCACCCGGGTCGCGTCGACCAGCATTTTGGCGCCGCATTCGCGCGGGCCGGAGCCTTCGACGATGGCCACGGTCACCAGGATGGCGGGCGCGCAGGCGCCGGCGCTGAGCCAGTCGTCCATCACGCCGCCTTGAGCGCCGCTTCGACAGCGGAAATCGATTTGAGGATTTCTTCGCTGGTGGCCGGCGCATTGAGCGGCGGGTTGACCTTGTGCCCGCCGACGCTGGAAACGGCATCGCGGATGGCAAAGAACACCGAGAACGGCAGCAGCAACGGTGGCTCGCCCACCGCCTTGGAACGGTGGATGCTGTCTTCGACGTTGCGGTTGTCGAACAGGCGCACGCGGAAGTCTTCCGGGCAGTCCGATACGCCGGGGATCTTGTAGGTCGATGGCGCGTGCGTCATGAGTTTACCGGCCGGGTTCCACCACAGTTCTTCGGTGGTGAGCCAGCCCATGCCCTGGATGAAGGCGCCTTCGACCTGGCCGATGTCGATGGCCGGGTTGAGCGACTTGCCGGCGTCGTACAGCGCGTCGGCGCGCAGCAGCTTCCATTCGCCGGTGAGCGTATCGACCACCACTTCGGCCACGGCGGCGCCGTAGGCGTAGTACGAGAACGGCCGGCCGTTCATGGTTTTCGGGTCCCAGTGCAGGCCCGGCGTGGCGTAAAAGCCGTCGGACCACAGCTGCACGCGCGCCAGATAGGCTTTTTGCACGAGCACCGGAAAAGCGACTTCGTGGCCGTTGACGAACACCGTGTCGTTGGCGAACACCACCTCGCCCGCTTCGCCGCCATACAGCTTGACCGCGTACCCGGCCAGGCGTTCGCGGATCTGGCGCGCCGCGTCCTGCGCCGCCTTGCCGTTCAGGTCGGCCCCGGTCGATGCGGCCGTGGCCGAGGTGTTCGATACCTTGCTGGTGTCGGTGGCGGTGGCGCGCACGTTGACGAGGTCCACGCCCAGTTCATGCGCAACCACCTGCATCACCTTGGTGTTGATGCCCTGCCCCATTTCGGTGCCGCCGTGGTTGACGATGATCGAACCATCGACGTACACGTGCGCCAGCGCGCCGGCCTGGTTCAGGTGCGTGACGTTAAACGCAATCCCGAATTTGACCGGCGTGAGCGCCAGGCCTTTCTTGAGCACCGGGCTGGCGGCGTTGAAAGCGGCAATCGCCGCGCGCCGTGCGCGGTATTCGCTGGTCTGTTCCAGCTCAAAGGACAGCGCGTGGATCACGTTGTCGACCACCACCTGGCCGTACGGGGTGACGTTGCGATCGTCACGGCCGTAGAAATTGATGCGCCGGATATCGAGCGCGTCGCGCCCGAGCTCACGGGCGATGTTGTCGATCACATATTCGATGGCGATCGCGCCCTGCGGGCCGCCGAAGCCGCGGAAGGCCGTATTCGATTGCGTGTTGGTCTTGCCGCAGGCGGCGCGGATATCCACGTCCGACAAATAATAGGTGTTGTCGAAGTGGCAGACCGCGCGCGTGGCCACCGGCCCCGACAAGTCGGCCGAATAGCCGGCGCGCGTCACCATGTCGACCTTGGCGGCGAGAATGCGGCCGTCGTCGTCGTAGCCGACTTCGTATTCGTAATGGAAGCAGTGGCGCTTGCCGGTGACGAGCATGTCGTCGTCGCGGTCGGCGCGCAGCTTGACCGGGCGCTTGAGTTTCGAGGCGGCGATGGCGGAAGCTGCCGCCCACAGCGCCGATTGCGACTCCTTGCCGCCGAAGCCACCACCCATGCGGCGGCATTCGACGACGATGTTATGCGAGTGCAGGCCGAGCGCATGCGCCACCACGTGCTGCATTTCGCTCGGGTGCTGGGTCGAGCAGAGCACCAGCATGCCCTTGTCTTCCTTGGGGATCGCGTAGGAGATCTGCCCTTCCAGGTAGAACTGCTCCTGCCCGCCCACATACAGCTCGCCCTTGACCGAGCGCGGCGCTTTTTCAAAGGCGGCTTGATAGTCGCCGCGTGCCAGGCGCATCGGCGGCAGCACGTACGATTGTGCGGCGCGCGCAGCTTGCGGCGTGAGGATGGCGGGCAGTTCTTCGTACGTCACCTGGCCCAGGCGCGCGGCGCGGCGCGCATGGTCGTGGGTGTCGGCGACGACAATGAAGATCGGCTGGCCGACGTACATGACCAGGCCATCGGCCAGGATCGGGTCGTCGTGGATGATCGGGCCGCAGTCGTTGGTGCCGGGGATGTCGGCCACCGTCAGCACCGCCACCACGCCCACGCTGGCGCGCACGGCGGCCAGGTCGATGGCGCTAATATTGGCGTGCGCCTTGCTCGATAATCCGAGCGCCGCGTGCAGGGTGCCCTGCACTTCCGGGATGTCGTCGGTGTAGGTGGCCTGGCCGAGCACGTGCAGCGCGGCCGATTCGTGGGCGCGCGAGACGCCCACGCCGGTCCACGCCGCCGCTTTGAGCGCTGGGGTAGCTGCGTCGTTCATGGTGTTCTCCTTACGCGCGCACGGCAAAGGCGTTGACGGCATCGGCCGCCAGCGGGTTGTGTTGACGGGTCTCGAACCAGTAGCGGCGCAGCAGGTTCTGCGCCGTCTTCATACGGTATTGGCTGGACGCGCGCATGTCCGACAGCGGCGCGTAATCCTGCGCCAGCATGGCCATGGCCGCATCCACGGTCGCCTCGCTCCACGCCTGGCCGACCAGCATCGCTTCGGTCCGCGCGGCGCGCTTGGGCGTGGCGGCCATGCCGCCGAAGGCGATGCGCGCTTCGCTCACCACGTCGCCGTCGAAGCGCAGCGCAAAGGCGGCGCACACGGCGGAAATATCCTGGTCGAAGCGCTTGGCCAGTTTGTAGGTGCGAAAGCGCACACCGGCACGCGGCAGCGGCACGCGCACCGCCTGGACGAATTCGCCCGCTTGCAGGTCCTTTTTCTGGTAGCCGAGGTACAGCTCTTCCAGC
Source organism: Massilia sp. CCM 8734 (assembly GCF_011682155.1). Classification (NCBI taxonomy): domain Bacteria; kingdom Pseudomonadati; phylum Pseudomonadota; class Betaproteobacteria; order Burkholderiales; family Oxalobacteraceae; genus Massilia; species Massilia sp. CCM 8734. Next base: position 73,115 of record NZ_WHJI01000026.1, on the reverse strand, counting down.
GCCAGCTCGCGTTCGCCGGCGGCGCCGCGCAGCACCACGCGCGCGCCGAGTGCGATCAGCCACGGCATCGAGTCGCCGATGGGCGAGCCGTTGGCGACGTTGCCGCCCAGGGTGCCGGCGTTGCGGATCGGGAGCGAGGCAAAGCGCTGCCACATGCTTGAGAGTTCGGCCGGATAGTGCGCGGCAACCGCCTTGTAGGCCTGTTCCAGGGTGACGCCGGCGCCGATGTCGATCATGCCGTCGCGCTGCGTGACGTGCTTGAGCGAATCGACGTGGCCGAGGTAGATGATGTCGCCCAGCTCGCGCATCTGCTTGGTGACCCACAGGCCGATGTCGGTGGAGCCGGCCAGCAGCACGGCGTCGGGTTTGTCGGCGCGGATGCGCACCAGTTCATCGAGCGTGCGCGGAGCGAAGAAGGAGGCGCCGCCGGCGCTGTAGGTGGCCATGGCGCCGCGTTGCAGGGGCGCCAGCTGGGCCGCCAGCGCGGCGCGGTCGAAATTCACGGGCGGCAGTTCGCCCATGCGCCGGGCGGCGTCAATGATCGGGCGGTACCCGGTGCAGCGGCACAGGTTACCGGACAGGGCGTCGTCGATCTGGCAACGCGATGGCGCTTGCCCCTCCTGCTTGAGGTACATGCCCCACAGGGACATGACGAAACCGGGGGTGCAGAAGCCGCACTGGGAGCCGTGGCATTCAAGCATGGCTTGCTGCACCGGGTGCAGCAGGCCGTTCGGCTGCTGGACATCTTCGACTGTAAACAGGGCCTTGCCGTCGAGCGTGGGGGTCAACTGGATGCAGGAGTTCACCGCCTTCATCTCGACCTGGCCGTCGGCGCCGAGCGTGCCAATGACGACCGTGCAGGCGCCGCAGTCGCCTTCGGCGCAGCCTTCCTTGGTGCCGGTGCAGTGCAGGTGCTCGCGCAAATGCTGGAGGATGGTCTGCGTCGGCGCGGCCTGCGTGACTTCGCGCACGGCGCCCTGATAGTAAAAACGGATCGGTGTTGACATTCTTGCCTCGGCTTTATCCCAGTATGCAAGGTTAACACCCAAGGCATCCGCAATTATATCTATTTGGAGATGTCTGTTATCACCCAAAAGCACTATGCCGGGTGGACCGCCTTCCAATGCTCGGCGATATCGATGCGGCGCGTGATCCAGACCTTGTCGTGGCTCTGCACATAATCGAGAAAGCGCGCCAGCGCCGCCGAGCGCCCGGGGCGGCCGACGATGCGGCAATGCAGGCCGATGGAGAGCATTTTCGGCTGGTTCAGGCCATCCGGGTCGCCTTCCGCGTACAGCACGTCGAAGGCGTCTTTCAGATAATCGAAGAACTGGGTGCCGGAGTTAAATCCCTGCATGGCGCAAAAGCGCATGTCGTTGGTGTCGAGCGTGTACGGCACCACCAGGTGCGGCGTGACGCCGCCCGCGTGCTCGACCTGCTGCCAGAACGGCAGGTCGTCGCCGTAGTGATCGGCGTCGTAGGCAAAACCGCCATGCTCGACCACCAGGCGGCGCGTGTTGGGCGAGTCGCGCCCGGTGTACCAGCCCAGCGGCGCGGACCCGGTCAGCTCGCGCACGATCTGCACGGCCTCGCGCATGTGGGCGCGCTCCGTTGCTTCATCCACGTTTTGATAGGAAATCCACTTCAGGCCATGGCAGGCGATTTCGTGGCCCAGTTGCTGAAAGGCCGCCACCGCCTCCGGATTGCGCTTGAGCGCCATGGCCACGCCGAACACGGTCAGCGGGAGCTTGCGCTCTTCGAACATGCGCAGCAGGCGCCACAGGCCGGCGCGCGAGCCGTATTCGTAGAGCGACTCCATGCTCATGTGGCGCATGGGAAAGGCCGCCGCGCCGATGATCTCGGAAAGAAAGGTTTCGGAGGCGGCGTCGCCATGCAGCACATTGTTTTCGCCGCCCTCTTCATAGTTGAGCACGAACTGCAGCGCCACCCGCGCCTGGCCCGGCCAGTGGGGATGGGGCGGCGTGCGCCCGTAGCCGTTCAGGTCGCGTGGATAGTTGTCGTAAGTCGTCATGAATGGGCTCGGGATGGAAGTGAATGCATGGGGGGTATAGTTCGCATCATATAGCGGCGTTCGCGCGCCGGTATATGATCAGCCAGATAACATGCCGCACTTTGATCATATAGGAACGATGATGGGAAAACTTAGTACGCACGTGCTTGACACAACGCAAGGCAAGCCCGGGAACGGCGTGGTAGTCGAACTGTATGCGCTCACTCCGGGCGCGCGCACCCTGCTCAAGACCGTCACCACCAACCGCGACGGCCGGGTCGACACGCCCCTGCTCGAAGGCGAGGCCATGCTGGCCGGGCGCTACGAACTGGTGTTTGCCGCCGGCGATTATTTTGCCGCCCAGGGCGTGAAGCTGCCGGAACCGCGCTTCATCGACCAGGTGACCTTGGCCTTCGGCATCGCCGATCCGGCCCAGAATTATCATGTGCCGCTGGTGGTGACGCCGTGGTCGTATTCCACTTACCGGGGCAGTTGAACAACAAAACCATGCGGCGGGCAAAAACTTGCTATTCTTGGGCGACGAGCTACAGGAGAGATAATGTCGCTGCACATCGTTCACTTTATCGGCCCCATCAACCATAGCGCGGTGTGCGCGGTCCGCAACCTCTGCCTGCAAGCCCTGCAAAGCGGGGCCAGCGAGATCGAGCTGCACATGTCGACCGAAGGCGGCAACATGACCGCCGGCTTCGCGCTGTATTTCTTCCTCAAGTCGCTGCCCCTGCCGCTGACCACCCATAACATCGGCAGCGTCGAATCGGTCGGGGTGGTGATTTTCCTGGCCGGCGCCAAGCGCTATGCCTGTCCCGGCACGCGTTTCCTGGTCCATCCCCTGCACTGGGGCTTCGGCAGCCTGGTCGCCGCCGACCACTCGCGCGTGAGCGAGTGGCGCGACTGCCTCGATTTCGATGCCGAACGCTATGCCTGCATCTTCGAGGAAGCGACCAGGTCGGCCGGGGTGCAGGACAATATCCGCACCAATCTGTTCGGCAACGCGCGCATCTACGACGCCACCCAGGCGCTCGAGGCCGGCATCATCCACAAGGCCGTGCAGGCGCGCCTGCCGGCTGCGGGAACCACTTCGCACTGGTGGAACGGCTGACGGCACCTGCGCTGATGCAGGGCGAATAGTTGGCGCACTACGTGACGCACATAATTCTGGTCAAACTTGCACGGAAACGGACCTTGACTTAAAATCAGCAGCTCTGCGGTTGCCGTTCCGGCGACGCACCATTCTGGGCTTGGCCCGCTTTCGATGCTCCCCTGTTCTTCTACCGCTGCCGCACGCTGACCCTTGGATACCGTGTCACCCTGGGTGCTTGTCGCCGCGCTGGTCTTGCTGATCCTGTGTTCAGCCTTTTTCGCCATGGCGGAAACGGCGCTCATGGCCGCCAACAAATTCCGCCTGCGCAGCCTGGCCAAGCGCGGCCACCGCGGCGCCATCACTACGCTGTGGCTGCTCGAGCGCACCGACAAGCTGCTCTCGCTGATCCTCATCGCCAATACCCTGGTCAACGCCATGGCGACGGTGCTGGCCACCGCCATTGCGATTTTGCTGTTCGGCTATGAAGAGAGCGTGATTGCGATCGCCATCGCGCTGCTGGTGTTCGTGCTGATCGTGTTCGCCGAAATCGCGCCCAAGTTCATCGGCGCCACCTATCCCGAAACCATTTCGCTGGTCGCCAGCACCCTGCTCAAGCCGATGATGGCGGCGGCCAAGCCGCTGATCTGGTTCGTCAACCTGTTCGTGCGCCTGTTCTTGGCTATTTTGCGCGTCAAGCCGGCCGACAGCGCCGCCCAGAACCGTGTCTCGCCCGACGAATTGCGCGCCATCGTGCTCGAAGGCGGCAATTTCATTCCGCAAAAGCATAAAAGCATCTTGCTCAACCTGTTCGACCTCGACACCACGTCGATCGAAGACATCATGACCCCGCGCGCCCAGATCGAGGCGCTCAACCTGGCCGTCCCGGTCGCCGAGCTCAAGGCCCAGCTGACCAGGTGCTACCACAACAAGCTGCCCGTGTATGAAGGCGAGATCAACCACATCATCGGGATCTTGCACGTGCGCCATGCGATCGCCCTGCTCAACGAGGAAGAGGAACTGACCATCGCGCATTTCCGTGGTTTGCTGACAACACCGTATTTCATCCCGCAAGACACCAGCGTCTTTACTCAGCTACAATATTTTCAAGAAAACAAAGAACGCCTGGGCATCATTGTCGACGAGTACGGCGAAGTGCAGGGCCTGGTCACCCTCGACGATATCATCGAAGAAATGATCGGCGACTTCACCACCTCGGCACCCGGCGCGGCGCCCGGCGACAACGTCTGCTGGGATGCGCGCGGCGAATGTTTGTTGGAAGGCACGGCGCCCCTGCGCGAGATCAATAAACGGCTGGGACTGGCGTTTCCACTGGACGGTCCCAAGACCGTCAACGGCCTCATGCTGGAGCAATTGCAGGAAATTCCCGAGGCCCCGATCAGCATGAAAATCGGCAACGTGGCGATCGAAGTCATCCAGGTGCAAAACCAGGCGATCAAGCTGGTCAAGCTGACCCGCCCTCCGGCGCGCTGAGACAGTCCCTAATCAGACTGTCACCAACAATTCCACTCCAACCATAGAAGTTCCAGAACGCAAAATAACGTTCCATTTTGGCTACGTGGTATGGTTGCCTCCCCCATGCAGCAAACACTTTACAAATGTGATGCCCGGAGGCATGATCCAAGGCAGTTCGCCGCAACAGTCACTACTGGACGGCGCTTTGTCGTTCCCCCGTACTCTTTAAACCAAGCGCGCATATGGCTGCAGTCCTCCCCAATACGACCCCCGGAACCCCGATGCCGGGCCTGGCCCGCGCCTTGATGCAGGCGGGCCGCCTCAGTGCGCAGCAGGCCGATTCGCTGCACAAGAAGTCGCTGGCGGACAAGAGCCCCTTCATCGATACCCTGCTGCTGACCGGCACCTTCGACTCGCGCACGCTGGCCGCCTTTTGCGCGGAAACCTTCGGCTACCCGCTGATGGACTTGCAGAGCTTTAATGTCGACGTGCTGCCGGCCAACGCCATCGACGGCAAGCTGATGCAGAGCCAGCGCGTGATCGCCCTGGCCAAGCGCGGCAACAAGATGTCGGTGGCCATTTCCGACCCGACCAATATCCAGGCCCTGGACCAGATCAAGTTCCAGAGCGAAGCCTCGGTCGAGCCGGTGATCGTGCTGCACGACGTGCTGCTGGCGCTGCTGGCCAATCTGGGCCGCAACGCCGAAACCAGTCTCGCCGACATGGTGGGCGACCAGGAAGAAATCCAGTTCGGCGAGGACGACGCGCCCACCACCGTGATCGACACGGGCGCGGCCGAAATCGAAGACGCACCGATCGTCAAGTTCCTCAACAAGATCCTGACCGACGCGATCAACTTGGGCGCGTCCGATATTCACTTCGAACCGTTCGAAAAATTCTACCGCATCCGCCTGCGCGTGGATGGCATGCTGCGCGAGCATGCGCAGCCGCCGATCACCATCCGCGACAAGCTGGTCTCGCGCATCAAGGTGCTCTCCAAGCTCGACATTTCCGAAAAACGCGTGCCGCAGGATGGCCGCATGCGCCTGATCCTCTCGCCCACCAAGGCGATCGACTTCCGGGTCAGCACCTGCCCTACCCTGTTCGGCGAAAAGACCGTGATGCGGATCCTGGACGCCACCCAAGCCCAGATGGGCATCGACGCGCTCGGCTACGATCCGGACCAGAAAGAGTTGCTGCTCGAAGCGATCCAGCGCCCGTACGGCATGGTGCTGGTGACCGGCCCGACCGGTTCCGGCAAGACGGTGTCGCTGTACACCTGCCTGAACGTGATCAACAAGCCAGGCATCAATATTTCGACCGCGGAAGACCCGGCCGAGATCAACTTGCCCGGCGTGAACCAGGTCAACATCAACGACCGCTCCGGCCTGACCTTCCCGGTCGCGCTCAAGTCCTTCCTGCGCCAGGATCCGGACATCATCATGGTCGGCGAGATCCGCGACCTGGAAACGGCCGACATCGCCATCAAGGCCGCGCAAACGGGCCACATGGTGTTCTCGACCCTGCACACCAACGATGCGCCATCGACCCTGACGCGCCTGATGAACATGGGCGTGGCGCCCTTCAACATCGCCTCGTCGGTGATCATGATCACGGCGCAGCGCCTGGCGCGACGCTTGTGCACCTGCAAGAAACCGGTCGAGACCAGCCGCGAAATCTTGCTCGCGGCCGGCTTCAAGGACGACGAACTGGAAGGCGGCTGGAAGCCCTACGGTCCGGTCGGCTGCGACCGCTGCATGGGTGGCGGCTACAAGGGACGGGTCGGTATCTACCAGATCATGCCGATCACCCCGGCGATCGAAAAAATCATTCTGGCGCACGGCAATTCGATGGAAATTGCCGCGCAATCGGAGCTGGAGGGCGTCAAGTCCCTGCGCCGCTCCGGCCTGATGAAAGTAAAGCAAGGCTTGACCAGTCTTGAAGAAGTTCTCGGCTGCACCAACGAATAGGAAAATACAGTATGGCACTCGCTCAAACCAAAACCGCCGCCAAGGAGTCGGTCTACGCCTGGGAAGGCAAGGACAAGACCGGCAAGACAGTTCGCGGCGAACTGCGCGCCGGCGGCGAAGCCGTGGTCAACGTGACCTTGCGGCGCCAGGGCGTGATGGTGACCAAGGTCAAGAAAAAGCGCTATCGCAGCGGTAAGAAAATTACCGACAAGGATATTTCCCTGTTCACGCGCCAGCTGGCCACAATGATGAAGGCCGGCGTGCCGCTGCTGCAATCGTTCGACATCGTCGGCAAGGGCCACTCGAATCCGTCGATGTCCAAGCTGATCATGGAACTGCGCGGCGATATCGAAACCGGTACCAGCCTGAACAATGCTTTCCGCAAGTATCCGCTGTATTTCGACCCGCTGTTCTGCAATCTGGTCGGCGCGGGCGAACAGGCCGGTATTCTGGAAGACTTGCTCACGCGCCTGGCGATCTACAAGGAAAAGACCCTGGCCATCAAGGCCAAGATCCGCTCGGCGCTGATTTATCCGGTGTCGATCCTGGGGATCGCGTTCATCGTCACGGCGGTGATCATGATCTGGGTGGTGCCGGCATTTAAGACGGTGTTCGAGAGCTTCGGCGCGAACTTGCCGACCCCGACCGTCATCGTGATGGATATCTCGGACTTCTTCGTCTCGTACTGGTGGGCGATTTTCGGCTCCCTGTTCGCCGGCCTGTACTTCTTCTTCCAGGCCTGGCAACGCTCGGCCAAGATGCAGCGCTTCATGGACCTGGCCCTGCTCAAGGCGCCGATTTTCGGTTCCGTGGTCCGCAAGGCGGCGATTGCGCGCTGGACGCGTACCCTGGCCACCATGTTCGCGGCCGGCGTGCCGCTGGTCGAAGCGCTCGACTCGGTCGGCGGCGCGGCCGGCAATGCCCTGTACCTGGAAGCGACCAAGAAAATCCAGAACGAGGTCAGCACCGGCACCAGCCTGACGGTGGCGATGCAGAACGCCAATGTGTTCCCGCCGATGGTCACCCAGATGGTCGCCATCGGGGAAGAATCGGGCGCGCTCGATTCGATGCTGGGCAAGGTCGCCGGCTTCTTCGAAGATGAAGTCGACGAAGCGGTGGCCTCGCTCGCTTCGCTGATGGAACCGCTGATCATGGTGATCCTGGGCGTGATCATCGGCGGCCTGGTCGTTGCCATGTACCTGCCGATCTTCAAACTGGGCGCGGTGGTGTAATCGCCCGGCCAAGTCGGGAAGGCCAGCCTTCCCGAGCGCTCACCGGGTCCCGGAGACGGTGACATCGCATGACGGATCGCAGCAAGCTGCGGTCCGTTTTCACATATGCCCGGTCCTTCCCGCTGGCTTGCGCATGCATCACCATTGTCCGGCTACAGACGATGCGAGATGGCGCGCGACGCCGGCGGCGGTCCAAATGCGACAACATTGGCCTGGCGCCGGGTCAGAAGGCCATCGGCCTTCCCCAAAGCGGCTGAACCCCCTAAAATAGATTGTTGTACAGAACTGCTTGATCAATTCATAACGTGGAGCATCATGCTACCGGAAACACTTTTGTTCGCCGCCCCCGGCTCCCTGGGCCCGGCCCTCGTCGCCGGCCTGTTCGGCCTGCTGATCGGCAGCTTCCTCAATGTCGTCATCTACCGCCTTCCCAAGATGATGGAGCGCGACTATAACGATTACCTGGCCGGCGAATACGGCTGCGGCTGCGGCACCCGCAAGGCGCACACCGACACCTTCAACCTGATGGTGCCGCGCTCGGCCTGCCCGCATTGCGGCCATAAAATCGGCGCGCTGGAAAACATTCCGGTGATCAGCTACCTGATGTTGGGCGGCAAGTGCAAAGACTGCAAGGCCAACATTTCGCCGCGCTATCCGCTCATCGAACTGGCCAGCGGCCTGCTCTCGGCCCTGCTGATCTGGACCTTCGGCAGCGACTATACCGGGCTGGCCACCTTGGTCTTCCTGTACCTGCTGATCGCGATGACCTTCATCGACGCCGACACCCAACTGCTGCCCGACGAGCTGACCTATCCGCTGCTGTGGATCGGCCTGTTGCTCAATATCCAGGGCCGCTTCGTGCCGCTGCAGGACGCCGTCATCGGCGCTGCGGTCGGCTATCTGGCGCTGTGGTCGGTGGCGACCCTGTACGAGAAGCTGCGCGGCCAGGTTGGCATGGGCCATGGCGACTTCAAGCTGCTGGCCGCGCTCGGCGCCTGGATGGGCTGGAGCATGCTGCCGAGCGTGATCCTGATTTCGTCGGCGGTCGGCTCGGTGGTCGGGATCTGCCTGATCGTGTTCGGCGGGCGCGAGCGCAACGTTAAGATTCCCTTCGGTCCCTACCTGGCGGCGGCCGGCCTCATCGTGATGGTATACGGCAAACAAATCGCCGCCGTGACCGATGTCGTCATCAAACACTGGGTCCAGTAACAATGACTAGCGCGTCGCCTGGGGCATCGCATAGCGCCGCACAGCGCGGCAAGTTCAGCGTCGGCCTGACCGGCGGCATCGGCTGCGGCAAGACGGCCGTGTCGGACCGGTTCGCCGCGCTCGGCGCGAGCGTCATCGATACCGACGTCATCGCGCACGCCCTCACCGCCCCCGGCGGCGCCGCCATGGATGCCCTGCTACACGAATTCGGCGCGGCCTTCGTGACCGCCGACGGCGCCCTCGACCGCGTGCGCATGCGCGAACTGGTGTTTTCCGAGCCGCCCGCCAAGGCGCGCCTGGAAGCGATCCTGCATCCGCGCATCCGCGCCGCCACCGCGGCGGCGGCGCTTGTTGCCAGCGGTCCCTATCTGATCTACGTGGTACCGCTGCTGGTCGAGTCCGGCGGCTGGCGCGAGCGGGTCGACCGCGTGCTGGTCATCGATTGCCCAGAAGAAATGCAAATCGCGCGCGTAATGCGCCGCAACGCCATGAGCGAAGCCCAGGTGCGCGCCATCATGGCCACCCAGGCCAGCCGCGCCGAACGGCTGGCGCAAGCCGACGATGTGCTGTCCAACGATGACGACCTGGCGGCCCTGGACCGTCAAATTGCTCTATTGCATGCCCAATATCTGGCATTTTGCGGGAGAATGGCACGATAACCGGTGCGGCGTTTGTAATTTTGCCTCGCTTGGTTCAGAATCACGGGATTCTTCTCCTGCCATGTAAAGGGATGTCATTTTGATCGTCTACGAATACCCTTTCAACGAGCGCATACGCACGTTGTTACGGCTGGAAGACCTGTATGAGAAGTTCAAGTTCTTTGTGCATCAGGAACATGCAATGCAGCATCACGTTGCCCTGGCCACCATTTTCGACATGCTCGAAGTGGCCGGCCGCGCCGATCTCAAGAGCGACTTGCTGCAGGAACTCGAACGCCAGAAGCAAAGCTTGCTGAGCTACCGGTCGAATCCGAACGTGGCGGCCGACATGCTCGACGCCGTCCTGCTCGAGGTCGAAACGGTCAGCGCCGCGCTGGTCGCGGCCCAGGGCAAGACCGGCCAGAACGTGCGCGACAACGAATGGCTGATGAGCATCCGCGGGCGCACCATCATTCCCGGCGGCGCCTGCGAATTCGACCTGCCGTCTTACTACGCCTGGCAAAAACGCCCGGCCGAACAGCGCTTCAACGATATCGTCAACTGGTTCGCCCCGCTGGCGCCCCTGTTCGACGCCCTGGCCCTGGTGCTGCGCCTGCTGCGCGACTCGGGCGGACCGGTCAAGATGATCGCCATCGCCGGCAGCTATCAGCAAATGCTCCAAGGCAAGGTCTATCAGATGTTGCGCCTGACCATGGATGAGTCGATGGGGGCGATCCCCGAGATTTCCGCCAACAAGTACATGTTGTGGGTCCGTTTCACCACGCAGGGCGGGGATTTGAAGCCCAAGCCGCTGGAAGAAGACGTCCCGTTCGAGCTCACGCTCTGTAATTTTTAACTGTTTGATGTTGCCATGACCGTCGTCAGCTGCCCCACCTGCGCCAAGAAAGTCGAATGGACCGAGGCCAACAAATTCCGTCCCTTCTGTTCCGAACGTTGCAAACAGATCGACCTGGGCGCCTGGGCCGAGGAAAAATACACCATTCCCGGCGCCGCCCCGTCCGACCCCTTGCTCGACGACGACAACCTGCCACAGTAGCGTCGTGTCCGCCATTGCGGCGGCAAAACGCTTACAATGACTAACCTTCCCACTTGCAAAGGATGCAACGCCATGTCAATGCCACAGGCATACCGATGAGACTCGACCGTTTCATCAAAGAGCGCATGGAAGCAATCCTGACGGAGTGGGAGGCGTTCGCGCAGACCCTGCTGCCGGCCGCCAGCCAGATGACCGACCTGGCGCTGCGCGACCACGCGCGCCAGATCCTGCAGGCGATCGCGCTTGACATCGAAACCTCGCAGAACCCGCAACAGCAGATCGCCAAGTCGCAGGGCCTCGGGCCCGACACGGTCGAGGGCGAGAGCGCCGCCTCGATCCACGGCGCGCTGCGCCAGGCCAGCAATTTTTCCCTGCTCCAGCTCAGCGCCGAATTCCGCGCCCTGCGCGCCACCGTGCTGCGCCTGTGGCTGCCGCAGGTACAACGCATGACGTCCGACGTGGCCGACGAAATGGTGCGCTTTAACGAAGCCATCGACCAGGCCCTGGCCGAATCGGTGGTGACGTATTCGGCGCGCGCCGACCACATGCGCGAACTGTTCCTGGCCATCCTCGGGCACGACCTGCGCGCGCCGCTGTCGAGCATGTCGATGGCGGGCGAGCTGCTCAGCCGCAAACAGGTCGACGCCGCCCAGGCCGGCGAAATCGGCGGAAGGGTCAAGCGCGGTGCGCGCCTGATGAGCAGCATGGTCGATGACCTGATCGGCTACACCCGCACCCAGCTCGGCGGCGGCATGCCGACCGTGCTGCGCGAGGTCGACCTGGGCGACGTCTGCCGCGCCGCGCTGGCCGACGCCCACGCCACCCATCCGGCCACGCGCTTCGAGATCGAGGCCGACGAGGCGATCAAAGGCCAGTATGACGCCGTGCGCCTGCACCAGTTATTGACCAACCTGATGGTCAACGCCGCCCAGTACGGCACGCGCGGCGCCGCCGTGCGCATCGTCGCGCGCGCCCATCCAGACGCGGTGACGGTGGCCGTGACCAATGACGGCCCGGTGATTCCGCCCTCGGCGCTGGAGAGTATTTTCAGTCCGCTGATCCAGTTGCCGGGCGACGGCGAAGCCGAGGAACGCCCGCGCACCAGCCTGGGACTGGGTTTGTTCGTCGCGCGCGAAATCGCCGCGGCCCATGGCGGAACCCTGACCGTCACCTCCAGCGCGGAGTGCGGCACCACCTTCACGGCCCACTTGCCGCGCGCGCCCAAGGCGCAGCTGGCCAACGCCTGAGCAGGCGCCGTCGCGCGCGTCAAGCGCCGTAGCGGCTCATGAACAATCCCTCGGTATCGATTTCGGGCGCGCGTCCCGACACCAGATCGGCCAGCACCCGCGCCGAACCGCACGACATGGTCCATCCCAGCGTCCCGTGCCCGGTATTGAGAAACAGCTTGCGATAGCGGGTCGGCCCGATCACCGGCGTGCCGTCCGGCGTCATCGGACGCAGCCCGCACCAGAACGTCGCCTTCTGCACATCGCCCCCGCCCGGAAACAACTCGCTCACCGCATGTACCAGGGTGGCGCGGCGCGCGTCGTGCAGGCGCAGGTCGTAGCCGGCGATTTCGGCCGTGCCGCCCACCCGGATCCGCTCGCCCAGGCGCGTGATGCCGACCTTGTAGGTCTCTTCCATGATGGTCGATTCGGGTGCGCTGGCCGGGTCGATGACCGGCAAGGTGATCGAATAACCTTTGACCGGATACACCGGGAGCTTGATCCCCAAAGGCGCGAGCATCAGCGGCGAGTAACTCCCCAGCGCCATCACAAAGGCGTCCGCTCTTAATTCGCCCAGCGAGGTGTCGACCGCCGTGACCGCGCCGCCTTCGTGCAGCAGGCGCCGGATCTCGACCTTGTTACGGAAAACCACGCCCAGGCCGGCCGCCATCTGCGCCAGCGCCTGGGTGAACTTGAAGCAGTCGCCGGTTTCGTCACAAGGCAGGTGCAGGCCGCCGACGATCTTGCCGCGCACGCGCGCCAGGGCCGGTTCCACCGCTTCGCAGCCGGCGGCGTCGAACAGCGCATACGGCACGCCGTAGCGCTTGAGCACCGCGATGTCGTCCTGGGCTTCGTCGAGCTGGCGCGGATTGCGGAACACCTGCAAGGTGCCCTTGCTGCGATGGTCGTAGGCGATGCCGGTCTCCTCGCGCAGCGCGATCAGGCAATCGCGGCTGTACTCGGCCAGGCGCACCATGCGGCTCTTGTTGACGGCGTAGCTGGCCGGATTGCAGTTGCCCAGCATCTGCAACAGCCAGCGCCACATGCGCGGATCGAACGAGGGGCGCACCACCAGCGGACTGTGTCGCATGGCCAGCCAGCGCAAGGCCTTGAGCGGGATTCCCGGCGCGGCCCACGGCGCGGCCATGCCCGACGAGACTTCGCCGGCGTTGGCGAAACTGGTCTCCAGCGCGGCGCCGTCCTGGCGCTCGATGACGGTCACTTCATGGCCGGCCCTGGCCAGGAAATAGGCCGACGTGGTACCGACCACGCCACTACCGAGCACGATAATTTTCACGGACTTCCTTGCGGTGCGTTGGTTTGCCGAAGCGGCAAATACAGGTGAAAAAGCTTACGGGTAGCGCACCTGGTCGAGGCATGCGAGCAGCGGAATGGTGGCCGGCAGCAGCGGCGACACGCCGACCACGCCCTGCCACGCAAAGGCCTGCCCTTCGAGGCTTTGCGGTTCGCCCCGCCACTGGCGGCAGATAAAGAAGTGCAGGCGCACGTGCGCGTGTTCGTACACGTGCTCGACCCCGCACCATTCGCTCGCGCTCAGGATATGAACGCCAAGCTCCTCGACGAATTCGCGTTTGAGCGCGTCGAGTATGGCTTCGCCGGTTTCCACTTTCCCACCCGGGAATTCCCAATAGCCGTCGTACGGTTTGCCGGCGGGACGCTGGCCAAGCAGCACGTCGCCATTGGGTTTCATCAAAATGCCGACCGCGACATCGATCGGTTTTTTACTGGTCGATTCAGTCATTCGGGCAGCCTTCCCGCGTAATCGCGCGCGAACTGCCACGCCACCCGGCCCGAACGCGAACCGCGCTGCAAGGCCCATTGCAAGGCCTCGGGGCGCGCTTGCTCGATCTGCTGCGCGCTGCAGCCGAAACTGGCCAGCCAGTGCGCCGCGATGTCGAGGTAGTCGTCCTGCTTGAACGGATAGAACGACAGCCACAGGCCGAAGCGCTCGGACAGCGAAATGCGCTCTTCCACCGTTTCGCCGGGATGCAGGTCGCCGTCGTCACCGTGCTTGTAGCTGGCGTTGTCGCTGGTTTTTTCCGGCAGCAGGTGGCGCCGGTTCGAGGTGGCGTAGATCAGCACATTGTCCGACTGCGCCGCGATCGAGCCGTCCAGCGCCACCTTGAGCGCCTTGTAACCGGCCTCGCCTTCTTCGAACGAGAGGTCGTCGCAAAAGATGATGAAGCGTTCGGGGCGTCCGGCCACCAGGTCGACGATGTCGGGCAGTTCGGCCAGGTCGGCCTTGTCGACTTCGATCAGGCGCAGGCCGTCGGCGGCGAACTGGTTCAGGCACGCCTTGATCAGCGACGACTTGCCGGTCCCGCGCGCGCCGGTCAGCAACACATTGTTGGCCGGGCGCCCCTGCACGAACTGGCGCGTATTGCGCTCGATCTGCTGTTTTTGCGTCCCCACGTTGTGCAGGTCAGACAGGGCGATGGTGGCCGCATGCAGCACCGGCTGCAGGTAATTGACGGTGCTGCCGGGGCGCTTGCGCCAGCGGAACGCGGTGCCCGAGCGCCAGTCGGGCATGCGCGGATAGGCCGGCGGCAGCACCGCCTCGACCCGCTGCAACAGCGCCTCGGCGCGGCGCAGGAATTGTTCGAGTGGCGTCGTCAAGGCGCGACTCAGGAACGGTAGTCGGCGTTGATGGTCACGTACTCGTGCGACAGGTCGCAGGTCCAGACGGTGGCGCTGTGGGCGCCGCGTCCGAGGCGCACGCGCACCGTGATTTCGCTCTTTTGCATCACGCGCTGGCCGTCGGCTTCCTGGTAGGCCGGATTGCGCCCGCCGCTTTTGGCCACCAGCACGTCGTCGAGGTACAGATCGAGCTTGGTGACATCGAGGTCGTCCACGCCGGCGTAGCCGATCGCGCACAGGATGCGGCCCAGGTTCGGGTCGGACGCGAAGAACGCGGTTTTCACCAGCGGCGAATGGGCGATCGAATAGGCGATCTTGCGGCACTCTTCCATGTTGCCGCCCTCTTCCACCGTGACGGTGATGAACTTGGTGGCGCCTTCGCCGTCGCGGATGATCATCTGCGCCAGCGAACGGGCGATCTCGGTCACCGCGGTTTTCAGTTCGGCGTATTCGGTCGAATCGGTGTTGGCGATGGCCAGGCTGCCGGTGCCGGTGGCGATCAGCATGAACGAATCGTTGGTCGAGGTGTCGCCGTCGATGGTAATGCAGTTGAACGAATGGTCGGCCGCATGCTTGACCAGTTCATTCAAGACGTCCTGCGACACTTTGGCGTCGATCGCCAGGTAGCCGAGCATGGTGGCCATGTTCGGGCGGATCATGCCGGCGCCTTTGCTGATGCCGGTCATGGTCACGCTGTGGCCGCAGATGTCGACCGTGCGCGAGGCCGCTTTCGGCTGGGTGTCGGTGGTCATGATCGCCTCGGCGGCGTTGAACCAGTTGTCCGCTTTCAGGTTCCCGATGGCCGCCGGCAGCGCGCCGACGACTTTGTCGACCGGGAGCGGCTCGAGGATCACGCCGGTCGAAAACGGCAGGATCTGGTGCGGCTCGCAGGCGAGCAGCTTGGCCAGCGCGGCGCAGGTGGCGTTGGCGCTGGCAAGGCCGGTCTCGCCGGTGCCGGCGTTGGCGTTGCCGGTGTTGACCACCAGCGCGCGGATCGGCGCGCCGCCGGCGGCAACGGCCGCCAGGTTGGCTTTGCTGACCTGCACGGGAGCGGCGCAAAAGCGGTTGGTGGTGAACACGCCGGCCACGGTGGCCGTGTCGGCCAGCTTCATCACCAGGATGTCCTTGCGGTTGGGCTTTTTGATACCGGCTTCGGCAAAACCGATCTCGATCCCATTGACGGGCTTCAGGTCGGCGGCGACGGGCAGAGGGGAATTAACGGCCATGGCGGATTCTCTAGCGTGGAAGTGGGAAGACGCTATTGTAACGCTTGAAACGATATGCGGGAGGCAACTGCAAGCGGACGGCGGCCGGGCGCTGCAACACCGTCCCATCGAGGCGGCAGGCAACTTATAGTAGCATTGAAATATCGCCATCAAATCAAGCCGGATGCGCCTTCAATCAATCACCGCAAGGGAGCGAACATGGGTTCTTTTTACACCAGCCACACATTGCGCGGTCCGAGCCAGCAGGCCGTGCTGGCCCACATGAACGAGCGGCGCGCCTTCGTCTCGCGCGAGGAAGACGGCAATCTCACCGTGCTCGACGAAGCGAGCGAATGCCAGGACCCGCAGGTGCTCGGGGCACTGGCGCAAAGCCTGTCGGCCTTTTTCGCCTGCCCGGTGCTGGCGCTGCTCAATCACGATGACAATTTCCTGTACCTGGAGCTGTACGAGAACGGCGCGAAGACCGATCAGTACAACTCGAATCCGGCGGCGTTTTCGGAAGACGACGAGGATGGATTCGGCGTGCCGCAAGGGGGCGACGCAGCGCGCCTGTGCGCCGCGTTCGGCGCGGCCGATGTCGGCGCGGTCGAGGCCGTGCTGCGCGACGAGTCGTTCATGATGGCGGTGGAACGGCACGAACGCCTGGCCGAAGCGCTCGGCCTGCCGGCGTTCTCGGTGGGACTCGGTTTCACCTATGCCGAGGCCAACGACGGAGTGCCGGAAAACTGCTTCGTGCCCAGCGCCGCCGCCGCGTAGGCGGGCGCCGGCCCGCTGTGATGCGCCGTGATGTTGAACCGCCGTGGAGACGATCCGCAACCTTATCGACCATTGAAAGAACCGTCATGACAATCATTACGCGTATTTTACTGGGGATGCGCTCGCTCCTGGTGCTGGCCGGCCTGTCGGCGAGCCTGTGCAGCCATGCCGCCTTTGCGACCGGGAACGAGGGGGTGACCCCGGACGCGGAAGCACGCGCCCAACAAGAGATCGCACAGGAAACCTCGCGCTATGTGCTGGCGGGCGACTTCGAGCGCCTCGAAGCGCTGCACATCAGACTGAACCGGCCCGGCGAGCGCACCCCGAGCGGAATCTGGAAGCTCGCCATCTATTACAATCAGCTGCGCAGCTTCCGCACCCAGGTCCCGGACATGAATGATTGGCTTGAGATGCAAGGCCAGGCCAATCAGTGGCAGGCCCGCTATCCGGACTCGGTGCCGGCGCGCTTGTTGGATGTGTACGTGAAACTGGAGCTGCTGGAGATAACGCGCGCCGGCCGCCCCCTCGGCAAGCTGAAGGTGGTGGAGCGCCGCATCCTCGATGCATACGCGATCAAGGCCATGCAGATGCTGGAAGATACCCGGCGCCTCGCCGTTCAAGCCAACGATCCGGAATGGCACCGCGCCATGCTCAACGTGGCGCCGTACATGCGTAACATGTCCGCCAACGGCTACCGCGCAAAGGTCCGGGAGGCGCTGGCGCGCCACCCGGACTATCACGAGGCCTACTTCACCGCCGCGCTGTACTCACAGCCACGCTGGGGCGGCACGCGCGACGGCGTGGCGCGCCTGGCCCTCGACGCCAGCCATGCCGGGAGCAAGGAATCGCCTTCGATGTATGCGCGCATTTTCTGGGCCATGGACCAGCGCGCGTACCAGGGGCGCCTGTTCGATGCCGGCGGCGCCGACTGGCCAAGCATGCGCGCCAGCTTCGAGCACATGGTCGCGCAGTACCCGGTCGCCTGGAACCTGAACGGGTTCGCCTATTTTGCCTGCATGGCCAAGGATTACAAGACCATGGACGCCATCGTCGAACGCATCGGCCCCGGGCTGGTCCCCGCCCTCTGGGGCGCCGGTGGCCAGGCAACGCACGCGCGCTGCCTGGCGCACCAGGCCCCTGCCGCAGCGCGCCCGTAGGGCATCGAGCGCCCGCCCGGCCCCGGCCGCGCAGCGCTACCCGTATCCGCCCTGCCCGCGCCCGGCGTCATCTCTTGCGTTTTCGCAGATCGTAAAGAGTTGCACGCTGTCATTATTTCCCTGCCGTGGATGCGTTTCAAGGCGCGATCCGGCACTGAAAGGGACATCATGACGACATTTTCGCGCATTTCCCGGGGCGCCCGCGCCTTCCTCGCGCTGGCGTGCCTGTCGGCGGCCTTGTGCAGCCACGCCGCCGCGCCGGCCGCAACGAACACGCCGCCGGCGGATGCGGAAACGCACGCGCACGAAGCGATCAAGCAGGAAACCGAGCGCTATCTGGTGGCGGGCGACTTCCGGCGCCTGGAAGCGCTGTATCGCACCCTGAACCACGCCGGCCAGCGCACCCCGAGCGGGCTGTGGAAACTGGCGATCTTCTACAACCAGCTGCGCCGTTTCGGCACCCACACCACCGACATGGACTATTGGGAGGCGGTGGAAGAGCAGGCACGTCAATGGCAGGCCGGCTATCCGAAGTCGGTGCCGGCGCGCCTGTTCGGCGTGTACCTGCAACTGGGGCGGCTGCATGTGGCGCGCGGCAGCGGCTTGTTCAGCAAGCTGCCGGAACAGCAGCGCGACGCCGTCTCGTACGGCGCCGACGTGGCCATGCGCATGCTGGAAAAGACCCGGGTCCTGGCCGAGCGGGCCAACGATCCGGAATGGCATCGCGCCATGCTCAGCGTGGCGCCCTACGTGGACGGCATGTCGGCCGAGGGTTATCGCAAGAAGGTGTGGCAGGCGCTGGCGCGCCATCCGAACTATCACGCCGCCTACTTCACCGCCGCGCTGTACTCGCACCCGCGCTGGGGCGGCACGCCCGATGGCGTGGCGCGCCTGGCGCACGATGCCAGCCATGCCGCCGGCAGGGAGCAGCCGTCGATGTATGCGCGCATTTACTGGTTCATGGACCAGAGCGAGTATCACGGGCGCCTGTTCGACGCCGGCCGCGCCGACTGGCCGACCATGCGCGCCAGCTTCGAACACCTGGTCAACTTGTACCCGGCCGCGTGGAACCTCAATGCGTTCGCCTACTTTGCCTGCATGGCCAAGGATTACGAGGCCATGGACGCCATCGTCGAGCGCATCGGCGCACAGCTGATCTTCGACGTCTGGGGCACTGACGGCGAGGCAACGCAGGCGCGCTGCGCCGCGCACCGCGCGCCCGGCGCGGCGGTCCACGTGATCGAGGCGGCGCTACGCGGGCACACCGCGCCTCGCTCGTAGGGGTGCGGCGCCGGGATGGCTGCAACGGCTCGCAAGCCAGGGCCGCGCTGGCTGCTCGCTGTCGCAAGACAAAGCGGGATCTTCCAGGCGTTGCTAGTTAGCAACGATAAACATGCTTAATGACAAGTAAACACATTTGCCGGATAATGTCTAACATTATCTATTTATCAATCAATCTCCAGTGAAAAAACTTCTCCTGTGCGCGGCCCTGATGGCCTCCTTCCCGGCCATGGCCGCCAATGCCACCGACAACGCCAAGGCGCCGGCCGCCAAGACCGAGTCGAACATGGCCGACGCCATGGAAGCGGCCACACTCGAACTCGAGCAGAGTTTCGGTACGGCCAAGGGCAATCCGATTCCTATTTTCGACAAGCTGGCTGTGTACGAGTTCAGCGCGCCGACCGGCGAGAAGCTGAAAAAAGTCTTCGGTTCGGCCCGTCCGTACACGCTCACGCGCGCGCCGGCCGCAGGCGGCATGATCGCTTTCGATTTCTCGGTGCCCGCGCACAATTACGCCGACCTGAACGAGCAAAACTGGTCGTGGAGCGCGCTCAAGCTCCATATGCTTACCGACGAGGCCGGCCGCACCATGACCAGCACCGGAAGCTGGCCGGTGTTCATGTTCGACAGTAAATCGGGCAAGGGGATCGTCAACAATATCACCCTGGAAAGCAAGCAAAGCCGCAACAGCGACGACGTCTGGATTGGCGCGGCACGCGTGGAGGCCAAGTCGATCGAGATGAGCGGCAAGGACAAGCCGTTCAGCATAAAAATGGACAAGCTGTCGGCCACATCCGTGGTTGAGCCGAACGGCAAGGACTACGACCTCGCCAGCGACTTGCGCATCGAACTGATCACGGTCATGGACGAAAAAATCGAGGACTTGCGCGCGTCCCTGCGCATGAGCAAGCTCGACCTGAAAGCGTTCGAGCAATTAAGCAGTGAGATCAGGAAAAAGACCAAGCCGGGCGCCGAGCCGAAGCTGGACGAGTTCGGCCCGCAGATCAAGGCCTTCGCCAAGGGCATGTCCGCGCGCGGCACGGCGATCGAGTTGACCGAGATGAGCGTGGGCTACCTGGGGCACCGCGCGCTCCTGAAAGGCCGCTTCTCCCTGGGCAAGACGGTCGAGAGCGACTTTAAAACGACCACCGCGCTGGTCAAGAAAATGGATGCGCGCTTCGAAATGCGCGTGCCGGTCGCGCTGGTGAGCGCCGTGACGCGCAAGATCACGCTGTCGCAAGCTGAAAAGCAGGCCGAAAAGCCATCGCCTGAAGCGATCGACGCCACCGTCAAGTCGATGACCGACACGTACGTGACAATGGCCGTCGATGCGGGCTATGCGCGCCTGGAAGGCGATGTGCTGGTGTCGATGCTCGACTACAAGGCCGGCAAGCTGACGGTCAACGGCAAGGCCATCGCCATGCCGGGCGGCGCTGGCAAGACGCCGGCCGCTGGCGGCAAGAAGCGGGCGCGCCGCAGCAAGTAAGTAGCAAGTAAGCAGCACCTGAGCGGTAACCAAGCCAGGCATCAACCGGCGGCCATCGCACGATGGCCGCCGCGCCTCCCACCGCCTTGCGCGGCATGCGCGACCAGCGCTTAGCGAATGCTGCGCAGTTCACGTCGCAGCGCCGCCAGGTTGGCGATATGACGATGGCGCGCATCGTCGTCGGCGCCATGTTCACGGGCAGTCGTCAACGCCTTCTGTTCCGAGACCAATTCGTTTTCCAGGATCGCACGGCGATCGATGTCGCGCTCCTGTTGCGTGTGCGGATCGACCTTGGGGAACGATGCCGCTGCCGCACTGCGCAGCGGGACTGCCGGGGAGAACGGCGCTGTGGTGAGCCCGGGTTTGGGCGGCACATTGCTCAATACGGTAACACCGCTGGCGGGATCGACGCGAACATGGATTTCAGCCAGCGCGGGCGGCAGCGCCACCAGCATCGCTATCAGCAGGCATGCGCGGATCATGGCGCCACGGCCAGACGGTGGCTCGCCAGCCTGGCCAGGCGTTGGTCCACTGCCAGCCCGCCCCGCAGCGCTCCGCCACCGGCAAGTTCGAGGCAGGCGTACGCGCGCCGCGCGGCCCGCACGCGCCACGGCTTGACGTCGCGGTGGATCGCCAGGATCAGCCCTTCACTGTCGAGAAACACGACATCGATGGTAAAGCGCATGAACAAGGTATGAATGTTGGAACAGGGCGCCAGCAACAGCCCCTCGTCCGGCGCCAGCGCGCGCCGTCCCAGCAAGCCGACCAGGCGCGCGCCAAACGAGTACGCCACCTTGATTCGTATGCCACGCACCTCAATGTCGTGATGATCCATGTTCATTTCTCCAGTTTGCCGCGTTCCGGCGGCACGGTGATGCGCACCACCGATTGCGACAGGATCGGGATTGCGTTGATGGCATAACAGGTGAGGTGATCGACGCTATGATCGGACCACAGGTCGCTGGTCAGTACCTTGATGATCATGCTGTCGATGACCGGAATGATCATCTGGTAGCAGTAGCGCGTTTCGATCTTGAGCAGCAGTGCATCGGAACGCTGCTGCTGCGATTTTCCGCCCATGGCATTGTTGGCGTACAGCCCGTCCACCGGAATAATCTGCGCCTTGTCCGAGGCACGCGTGATCTGGAAGTCGTCGAATGACTTGCTGGTCGGGTTGAGGACCGTGATGCGGTGGATTTTCACGCCCTCGGTCTCCAATCTGGCACGCGCAATCGCGGACAGGCCGACGCTCTTGTAATTCGATTGCGCGTCGGCGAAGCCCGCATCGCTGATACGCCGCAACCCGCTGGTAGCGTACAAGGGCGCGATGTGCGAGGCAAAAGCGCGGCGCATCTCGCCCATGTCCAGCCCCGAGGCCGCTCCGGCGCGGGCGGCGGCGAGCGTGGCGACATTGGCCGTGTTCTTGGCCACCATGAACAAACCCAGTTGCAGGATCGCCATGAACAAGGGAACCAGAACCCAGAACGCGATGATATAGAACTCGATCGTCGCGGCGCCGCACTGAGCGCGCACGCGGCCGGCGGCATCACGCCGTGTCACTGCAACGGCTCCGGCGCGGCCTGCGGCGCGCTCGGCGCCTGCGGGCCGAGCGCATGATCGACATCGCGCATCAGCGCTTGCAGCGCTTGCCGGTTCGGCGCGGCGACATCGCCGCTGCGCACGGCGATGCCGGCCGCGCCGCGCAACAAGATCGCGTGGGCCAGCGCCAGGTTGGCATGGGCCTTGACCATGCCCGGCTCGACCCGCAAGGCTTGTTCGAACGCGCCCTGGGCCTGGCGCACCTGCTTGGTGCGCAGGTACACGGTGCCGAGCCGGAACCAGGCCGTGGCGTTGGCGGGAAAGGCATGCACGATCTGCACGTAACGCAGCTCGGCATCGCCAAAACGGCCGGCGCCGATTTCCTGCTCGGCCCGCGCGGCCAGTTGCATCATCTGTGCCTCGCTCATCGGGCCGGTGGCATGCGGCGCCGGCGCCGGCGTGGCGCAAGCCAACAGAAAGGAACTGCAGCACATCAGCGCTGCGCGAACAACGGCGTTGCCTGGCTTGAGCATCAAGGCCTCCTCAGTTGATTGCGCCCAGCATCTTGACCACGATGGGAAAACCGATCACGACGAAGGTGCAAGGGAAAATACACAGGATCAGCGGGCCGAGCATCTTGACCGGCGCTTCCATGGCCAGCTTCTCGGCGCGCGAAAAGCGCTCGTTGGTGCGCTGGGTCGACTGCGCGCGCAGCACCATGCCGAGGCTGGCGCCGGTCTTTTCGGCCTGGACCAGTGCGCTGACGAGGGAGCTGACGGCGGCGTTGTCGAGCCGCTCCTCGAGCATGCGCAGCGCGTCGATGCGGTTGCGTCCCGAGCGGATCTCGCGCAGCAGGCGGGCAAAGGCGCGGCGCAAGGCATTGTCGGGCGTTTTCTCGACGGCGATGTTCATCCCCACGGTCAGGTTGCAGCCCGATTCGATGGCCAGGGTCAGCATGTCGAGAAAGGCCGGCAGATTTTTCAGCACGTCGATCTCGGTGCGCTTGATGCGGTCGCGCATCCATATTTCGAGGTACCAGAAACCGAACAGGAAGCCGGCCATCGGTATCACCAGGCCTTTCGCCCCCACCCATAAGGCCAGCAGCGTGACCATGGCGCCGATCAGGCACGCATACACGACCTTCGACGCAAACCACTGCTGGGGCGAGAGCGCATAATCGAGTTCCACCTTGCGCAGCCGGCGGATGGTCTTCTCGCGGTACTCGACCGACAGCAAGGGACCAAGATAATGGGTGGCCAGGACAATCAGCGGCCAGACACGCGCCATGGCCGGCGGCGGCTTGTCGGCATAGGTGCGGTCTTCGACTTGGACCGCGGTGACGATCCGGTAAGCGAATACCGCGCCGAACATCATGGCCATCGCAAACGCGCCGGCAAGCAGATACATTTCGATCATGCGCAGCTCCTCTTACACATCGATGGCGACGATCTTGCGGATCAGGACGAACCCGACGCACTCGAGCACGAAAATGAGCAGCAGCACGCCGTAACCGATCCAGGTCGTAAACAGCGGCGCCATGGCCTCCGGCTCCATGCCGTTGAGCGCCGCCATGAGGAACAGCGGCAGGCAGCCGACGATGAGTCCTTGCAGCTTGCCCTGCGCGGTCAGGGCGTCGATCTTGTCTTCCATCGCCAGTTTGCGGCGCATGGTGTCGGCCAGGCGTTCGAGCGACTCGGTCAGGTTGCCGCCGACCTCGCGCGCGATGCGCATGCTGGTGGCAAACATCGTGTACTCGCGCGAGCCGATGCGCGACTCCAGTTCATCGACCGCTTCGTCCATGCCCACGCCCATGCGCAGCTTGCGCACCAGCAGCGAAAACTCCTGGCTCGATGGCTTGGGCAACTGCTCGGCCAGCAGCGCCAGCCCCTGCTGCAAGCTCATGCCCGAACGCAGGGCGCCGACCAGCGAGTCCAGGGTGTCGGGCAACTGGCGGATCAGCATCCTGCGGCGGCGCGCCCTGAGGCGCTTGTGCACCAGGCCGGGGCCGACCAGGCACGCCATGGCGCCGGCGACGGCCAGCAGCGGATTGCGGCTCAAGACCAGTAGCACCACAGGCACCAGCACGGTGGCGATGATACTGAGCTTGGTCAGCAGGCGCGGGTCCATGAAGATGAACATGTCCGACAGCTTCAGGCTGGTCGTATCGAGCACCTTTTCCTGGTAAGACGCGGCCAGGCTGCGTCCCAGCATCCATACGGCGGCCACGAACAGCACCGTGGCCACGGCGATGCCGGCCGCGATCACGCTGGGCAGCAGCGCGTCATCCATGGCCGGCCTGGCCCGCCGCGACGGCGCCGTCGACGCCAAAGGTGGTCAGGTCGATGTCGATGCCGAAGCCGCGCAGTTCTTCGTAAAAGGTCGGCACGTTCCCGCACGGGACAAACTGGCCGCGCACCTTGCCGTTATCGTAAAAGCCGAGACGCTGGAAGCGGTAGATTTCCTGCATCTGGATCACGCCGCGCTCCATGCCGGTGATTTCGGTGATGCTGGTGACCTTGCGCGTGCCGCAGGCAAAGCGGGTTTGCTGGACGATGATCTGGACCGCGGACGCCACCTGTTCGCGGATCGCCATCACCGGCAGCTCCATCCCGCCCATCATCACCATCACTTCGAGGC
Organism: Massilia sp. CCM 8734; assembly: GCF_011682155.1. Lineage (NCBI taxonomy): Bacteria > Pseudomonadati > Pseudomonadota > Betaproteobacteria > Burkholderiales > Oxalobacteraceae > Massilia > Massilia sp. CCM 8734. The sequence continues at coordinate 48,457 of NZ_WHJI01000026.1, read as the reverse complement.
GCGAGAGCATATCGCGCGGCGAATTGGCGTGGGCCGTCGTAAGCGAACCATCGTGGCCCGTGTTCATCGCCTGCAGCATGTCGAGCGCCTCGCCGCCGCGGCATTCGCCGACCACGATGCGGTCGGGCCGCATGCGCAGCGCATTCTTGACCAGCTCGCGGATGGTGATCTGGCCGCGCCCCTCGACGTTGGCCGGGCGCGCTTCGAGCGTAACCAGATTGTCGTGGTACAGCTTCAGTTCGGCGGCGTCTTCGATCGTGACGATGCGCTCGTAGGGCGGAATCAGGTTCGAAATAATATTGAGCAGCGTGGTCTTGCCCGAGCCGGTGCCGCCGGAGATGACGATGTTCTTTTTCTGCTCGACGCAAATGCGCAGGAAGGCGACCATGGCAGCGTCGACCGAATCGAACTTGACCAGGTCGGCCACACCCAGGCGGCGCTTGGCGAACTTGCGGATCGAGACCGCCGGCCCCTTGAGCGCGATCGGGCGGATCGCGATATTGACCCGCGAGCCGTCTTTCAGGCGCCCGTCGCACAAGGGAGACGATTCGTCGACGCGGCGCCCGATGGGCGAGACGATGCGCTCGATCACGCCCATCAGCGCCTTCTCGCTGCTGAAGGCAATGTCGCTGCGGCGCGTCTGTCCATCGCGTTCGACAAAAATATCCTGAGCGCCGTTGACCATGATCTCGGTCACCGAGTCGTCGGCCAGCAGGCTTTCGAGCACGCCCAGGCCGACCGCTTCGTCGAGCACGAACCTGGCCAGTTCATCGGGATCGGTCACGGCCGGCAGGGTGACCTTCGCCATCAACTCGCGGATCAGCTTATCGGCCACGCCGCGCAACTCGGTGTCGCCCATGCGCGTCACATCCTGGCGGCGCAGGTCGAGTGTCTGGATCAGCTCCGCGTGCAGCACCTCGGCATTGCGCGACAGGGCCAGGTGCAGTGCGCGCGCGGCGTCGCTGCGGGCGCCGCCGCGCGGCTCCTCGCCCGGCTGGAGCGGCGCCTGCGCGGCGGCGCCCGGCGTGGCCGGGTCACACAGGGAAGGCTTGACCGGTTCGGCCGGACGCGCCAGGCCGACCGCCTTGACCCGCAGGTGCTGGCCGCCGACCATGATGGCGTCGTCCACGCGCAATGGGCCGTAGCGCACGATCCGCTCGCCGTTGACGAAGACGCCGGCGAGCGAGGCCAGGTCGATCACGCTGGCGCCGCCTTCCGCGTCCACGGTCAGGCGCAGCGCGCCCTTGCCGGCTGCGGCGGGCAGTGGAATCGGCGAGGCTGCCTCGGCGCCGATCACGGCGGTTTTGCTGATGAGATAGTCGGCGAACTGGCCGTCGGGCTGCCTGGATTCGATCGTGATCATGGGATTATTCCGTCATCGTCAGCGGTGCGGGGGGCTTCGGCCCAAGCTGCTTGTCGCGCAGGGCCTTGTCGAATTCATACAACTTCTGCTTGTTCACGTCCGCCGGCCCGGCAGTGGGATTGGGGGTGGCCTGCACCAGGCGCGGCGTGATCATGATGGCCACTTCACGCGTGGCGCTCACTGTCGCCTTGTTGCGGAACAGGCCACCAAGAAAAGGAATCTGCCCGGCCCCCGGCACCTTCTGCGTGTCGCGCGCGCCCTCGTACGAGTACATGCCGTTGAGGACCACGGTTTCGCCGTCGCGCGAATTGAATTCGGCGGTCGATTTACGTTTGAGCAGGCCAGGGACGCCGAGCACCGTGACCGAGCGGTCGATGCTGCTCACTTCGACGTCGACCTTGGCGTAAATGGCGCCCGATTCGTCCGTCACCGGCGTGACATCGAGGATGACGCCATATTCCTTCATCTCGACGCTGGTACGGCCAAGCGCATCGACGCTGGGCAGCGGGATTTCGCCGCCGGCCACGAAGCGCGCTTTCGAACCGCTGCGCGTGCTCAGGCTGGGGGCGGCAAGCACCTGGGCTTCGCCATCCTGCACCAGCAAGTTGATGCGTGAGGTAATCAGCGACGTGAGGTTGATGAAACCTTTCGGCGGCCAGATCTTGTTGGCCAGGGCGCCGTCGGCGATATCGATGCCACTGCTGCCGGCGGGGGGAAGGTAGCGAAACGTCGGGTTGCTGTAGAAATCGGCGACTACGCCGGCATGCGGCCCGTTGACGTTCGAGTCCCAGCGGATGCCGAGGTCACGCGAGCCCTTGGTGGTCAGTTCGAGGACCTTGACGTCGAGGTAGACCATTTTTTCCCAGCCCACCTTGCCGACGAAATTGACCACCTGCTCCGGGAACATCTTCTGGATCGACTGCGCCCGTTCCTGGTTGATATCGCTGACCATCTCGCCCTCGAGCACGATGCGGGCACCGGCCACGCGGGCGCGGACATTCTGGACATTGGCCAGCAGCCGGTTGATATCTTCCAGCGTGGCCGCCAGATTCGCCTCGCGCACCTGCACCGTCATGATTTTCTCGCCGCCGCCCTTGAGCCAGACGTGCAAGGTGGTACTGCCGCCGGCTTCGGCCAGCACCAGCATCTGGTTATTGGCCAGGCTGGAAGCGGAGATCACCTTGCCGTTGCCGATCGCGATACGCGACGGCGACAAGGGGAGCACGCGCGCTTCGCCGACGAACATATCGATCGTTGTCGGTGGCGCGGCATGTGCCGGCGTGGCCAGCATCACCAGGATGCTCAATGTAGCGACGAATGCTTTGATCACTTGGTTGGTCCGTTCTTATGGTTTGATGGGGGACACCGCGGCAGTGAGCGACGGCGACGGCGCCGGTACAAGGCCGAGACGGTGATGCACATTGCCCGCGCTGGGCGCTGGCGCCGGCGTGGGTGCGGCGGCTGGCGCTGCCGGGCGCGGCGCGATCTCCTTGAGCAAGTTGACCAGCGCCTCGCCGCCCTCGGGCGACTTGACGCGCGCCCCGCCGGCGGTGCCGGTGCCGCCGATAATGATCTCGATAAAGCGGCCCTCGTCCGGCTTGGGCGGGGCGCCTTCCACCTGCTTGAAAGTCGCCTCGTCGAGCACGACGCGCTTGAGCACATCCTTGTCTTCCGGGTTGCGCAGCACCGCAGTCAGTTTGCCGATTTGCTGGGCCAGCAGGATCTGCTCGGCGTCGCGCGGGCCGACGTTCAAGGTGACGGTGCTAAATTCCGCGTTGACTTCGCGTTCGCCGCCGCCTTCGGTGCGCACGACGCGCTTTTGGGTGGTTTTACCCGTCGCCATGACCGATACCGCCTGCATGATCAGGCGCACATGCAGCAGCTCCCTGGCGCGCGCCTGACCGTCGGCTTCGGGTGGCTGGTTGTAAGAATTGCTGGTGGTGCCGGGGCCGGTGAACAGCAGGTCGATGATGTCGCCCGGGACCAGCATGCCCGAGATCGAACTGATTTCGTCGACCGGAAACGTGATCGCGCGCTCTCCCTTTGCGACGGTGGTCGAGAGGGCCGCGTGGTCGCCGCGCTCGAGCGCGCCGCGGTCGATCGGGTCACCGGGTTTGAGCGCCACCATGATTTTCTGGCCCTGCACCATATCGAACGAATCGGGCGCCAGCACGGTACTGCTCAGATAGCGCTCCGGCACCGAGCGCACCGCCAGATTGTCGCCGCTGAGCGTGGCGCCGGCCGGAATCTCGGCCTTGGCCACGAGGATTTTCTTGGTCTGGTAGTCGCCGGCGAGCCTGGCTTCCTCGCGACTGAGATGGGCGCGCAGGAAGTAGTTGGCGCCGACAAAGCACACGATGCCGAGACCAACCGCTCCACCCAGCAACAGGGTATTTTTAGAGATTTTCAAGGGACGCATTCGGACGGTGGGTTAAGAAACGGACATCATGAAGCTGTAGCTGCGGAAGAATGCCCGCACAGCGCGCGCGAGGTAATCGGCCAGCGACATGTCGTTGGTCAGGGCGGTGGGGATGAACAGGACCAGTGCCACGGTGCTGGTCACGACCAGGTATTCGATCATGGCCTGGCCGCGCTGGCGTGTGCCCGGCGGTGGCGCTGCGGTGGAAGTCGATTGATGGCGGCGCATGCGATTCATCCTGGCGGCTTAGTTAAGAAGGGTATTCATCATCACGATCGAACCGTTCGGTTGCGCGGTCAGGGTTGCGTCGAACTGCTGCTTGCCCTTATTGGCCGCGAACACGATGCCGGTGGGTTCCGCCTTGAAGCGGTGGCGTTCCCAACCCGACGCTTTGAGGGATGCTTCAAGCGAGGCAGCGGTGGCGGTCATCGAACGCTTCGACACGGCGATCACTTGCTGGGATGCGCGGCCCTGGTCGACCGAATCGATGATGGAAACAGGGGTCATATCGGGCGGCAGGCGCACTGCCAGCTTCGGTTCGCGGGTGGCCGACGGCGATGTCAGCGCGACAAAGCCTTCGATGGTCGAGGCGCTGGCCTGGCGCACCTGAAAACTGCGGTGCTGCGCGCCGACGGTTTGATTGAGGACGGTCCAGGCGCTGTTGACTGAGCGTTTGACTTCGCCCGGCGAGCGGCGCCAGCGGGTTTCGACGTCCTGTAATAGTGCGTCGAGAGCGAGCCTCGAGGCGAAGGCGCGCACTTGCATCGGCGTGCCGTTGACCTGCAAGGTGTCGCCCATCGCTTGCAACTGCACCGTGTCGGGCATGTCTTGCCAGCCGGCGCGGACGATGCCAGGGAGTGCGAGCGCCATCAGGACAAGTACGAGGCGGGCCGTCATCGTTGTCAGAAACATTGAGCGCCCCCGTAGGCCGGCAGATTGCTGCCTGTGACACGATCGGCGGGGACGATGTCGGGGCAGATCTTGCCTGGTTCGAAATGCCGAAAGGCTGGTTCGAGGGGCACCAGAAGGTAGCTGGCGGCCTTGATCACCGGCGTTATCCTGTGGAACAGCCCGGCTCCGGTGAAGACACGGGTACGTTCGGCGACCTGGGACGGACTGTTCGCATCCCAGTTGTCGGTAATGAGCGAAGAGGTTTCGTTGAGTGTGAGGTTGAGCTCGTTGAGCAGTGCGGGCAGTGAGGCCACGTTGCTCAGTTTGACGCTGACGGTGCTGGTGTACAGGCCGCCTTCGGGGAGTTTTTCGCCGTCAGATATTGTTGCGAGGGTTTCCGTTACCATACCCATAACGTCTGTGATCACGCTTGCGGCTTTCCCCGGCAGTTTACCGTGTACAGTGCGGACCGTTACATCGCTTGGTTTATCAAGTAAACGTTGTTCTCCCGAGTGGTCCTTCCAGACCTCACTTTGCACGCCCCATTCTAAGCTACCGGTCATACCGTCGCCGCTCATAAACGCGTCCCGATTCCAATGAAAAAGACGCGCACGTGTCTGCTCCTGAAGCTTGCTATCGCTAAATGACGGGGGGCGTACTGTGCGTTCCCATGCGCTATAACGCGCAGCCTGAATTGTGCTCGCCTGAATATCGTGGAATTTCCCGAAATAGCAAATAGCAAGAAAAATCATAACTACAAAACTCGCAACTATGGTCATTTCCACCATCGCTTGACCACGCTGACGTAGGAGATAGGGGGAAATGCTCATTTTGCCGCCGCATTAACAAAAATCTCAGGATTTACCTCTATACCAACTTTTAACGATATAGGCTCATCTACCATAGCGCTACCAAACAATGACGGACCCGGAATATCGCGCGTGTAGACAATTGGAGGTTTGCCATCAGCCATTGCTATTCTGCCGAGAACTGGATCGAGTACACACATTTCGGCAACCACTTTGCCAGCAACCATAAAATCGTGCGCCCCCGTGCATCTGACGGCAATTCCATTGATCTTTTTTTCAACAGAATAGGCTTGTGCAAGGTTTGGATCATATGGCTTTATCTGATATGAAGCTTGCCCCTCGTGATTCTCGCTTTGAATTTCAGAATCAAGGTCAGCTTCGATTCCATTATGAGCAACCCAAGTCCTGAGACCACTCCCATAGCTTGTTGCACATCCATTTTCGACCGTTATATCTTGAATATCCACTCCGAACTCCTCTTCGGTTGTCCGAAATGACTTCCCGTCACTTGTTACCGTGGTGCGCTTCATTACAAAATCTTTTGGGATAGCTGGAAACGGTTTGACAGGGACGTTGTTCAATTTGGCAGACGCAACGCAAAGCTCATAAGGCAAACTCCATAGTTTGAAATATTCCTCAACCGATGTAGGCCGGCGTATGGTGATTAATTCATAACTATCTCGGCCATTATTATGGATAGTAGATAGTACATCTTGAACCCCTGGTTTTTTTTCGTCTTTACATGAAGCTAACAGTGCGAACCCCATCAAAAAAAACAACCGAAATCTTAACGAAATTGGGCTTTTTATATTCTGCATGATCCTCTACCTTTCATTGCAGCACTCAAAGCAGGAATTCTCTTAGCAATCGCAACGATACCCATTGGTATAACATCATCAGTCGCCAGCGAAGCGCGCCAGTATGGATTAAACAGACTCGGGAACTCTACCGCGCCATTTTCGCGCGGATGATCGAATGGACGTTGAAAGGTGATACATGCTTCGGCAATCGCATAAACACCGCCTTCATCTATGTATTGCGGATCATACTCGATCACAGTGCCACCTATTAACACCGTCTTAGCCGCCATTGTGCTGGCAGCGGTCGCTATAACATTCCTTTTTATTACCACTTCGACAGCAAAAGGAAGCATGTTTTTCTTTGTATTTTTGACGTCAAATTCCTGGATATCCCTGTAATTCGGAAAGGAAGCTCGCTTAGCGCTGAAAGTAAGTTGATTTGCAGTAAGCTTGCTCATCGCTGCATTACGCGCCAACAGGCCATCGTAAGCTCCCCAGTCGTTGAAGTCACCATGTTCACCAATCTTGCTGACGGCTCGAGACGTCGAATATGCTTGTGCCCCGCCCCACCCTAACGGCATCTTCGCACCAAAACCGGAGAAACCCAGGCGAAATTCCAATGAATCCATTGCCTTCCATGCATCATAATCGATCAAATCGGTGCCGCCCTGCTTTCTAAGGCTTATAACAGTACCCAGCTTCCAGTCGCGCGCCCGAGAAAACTCATCGCGCGAATTGAGCACTACTTCTCGTAAGCGAGCACGGCCATCACTGTTTTTCCCTATTGAGGGGCGATTTGTCTTATTGTATGTTTCGGTGAATTCAGACCATTCTTTGACGTTATATGCGAAGAGTGCAGCGCCACCGCGCGATATTTCCGCACCATTCCTCTTTGTTACCTCGTAAGCAATGTCAGCAGCGATAACACTACCGGAGTTATTAAACACAATCTGCGCGGTGTGTTCAATGGTATTTAGCGCGCGCAGTGCATCTTCAACCTGTGGTAACTGTCGTTGTATCTCGTTGTTGACTTTGTCCAGGACCACAGATACCTTCTGAACGGCAGCATAAACGGGGGGATAAAATTTTGCTATATGACCAACATTTCTGACAAGCTCCGCCAAATAATCAATCCATGAACGAAGGCTCACGGATTGGGCGATCGTCACTTCATTGACGATCATGGCCCGGTTCATGTAAGCCTGAAAATTAAGAGTACGCGCCTGCCACACAGCACCGCTGTAGGCGGCAGCGTCAGCCGCGTTCATAGCGCGCATTTTTGCGTTGGTCACCTGCCCGGAATTGAACGCCACGAGCATGATCCCGGTCAGCGCAGCAGCAAAGGCAAGGAATAGGACAAGAGCCTGGCCGTTCTGATAGTTTCTGATTTTTCGCACACCGCCCCCGGCGATTATGTCTCGGGGGACGCTCCCCCGAGCTCAAGAAATCAACTAGTACTACCCGTATTATTTGACGCCGGCAGTCGACTCGTAGGCATCCAAGTGGAGGCTTTTAGCCCGAGCATTTGCTGCCGTGTTCCCTTCAGTCACGACCTTTCGCGCTCCTTCATTCTTAGCCCCAGCCAAGGTCGAGGCGGCGACACCTGTTTGGCCGCGGATCACGTCTCCGAAGGCCTGGTATACCCCAATGGCGGCGATAGCAATCAGCGCAACGATAATGATGTATTCAGTCATGCCTTGGCCAACTTGGCGACGACGCGTAATGAACTTATTCATGTTGACTCCATTAAAATTAATCGAGAGAAACCACACGAACTGAACAAACTATACTCATGTAATAGAAAGGGGAAAATCCTGAATGCAAGGTGTTTAACCTAGATCAAATTGTCTCAAGACTTTTCCGTAACTGTTGCAAATTTGGTTCAACCTCCTTTCACATCTTAATCCTGCGATGCTTGATAGTCGACGTGATAACTGCGATTGCCATTTAATTCAGATTCAACCAATGAACGATCATGTATGAAATGTGTCTGGATGAAAACGTTGAGTCAGATTAGCTGATCATAAGTTCAATGTTTTGATCTATGTCCTCATTCATGTTTGCAAACTAGAAAAAATATTGCCATGCTGAAATTTATAGAATAACGTATAAATAGCAAATCTGCATGAAGATGCGCTATTAAGTCTCGCTAACTGAACCTTGCCAAGGTAGCATGAAAATGACGAGCTTATTGGTGTGAGCCGATTGGCAGGTGTTTGTCTGAGGAAAGTCAAGATCGGAGACGAATAGTTCTTGCTAGAATCACTATCAGTCAATTTCCCCGAGTGGATACTTAAAAAACCAAGATTGTCCGCTGCGTGAATTGTTTCATCGCTTCCCGGCGAAATTTCACGCAGAGGCCACGTCACCTTAATCTGGCAGAATTCCCAATACTCTTACCGTTGGAAATCAGGTTTCGTTGATGTATCGTCAACCAATACTTTCCTATCAACCTAATTGGGCATATCATGGCAAACAATTTCTATCTTCTATTGCCGACAACCGCCATCATCTGCTCGCTCTTAAGCGGGTGTTCACGCCAATCCGACACCGGCACAACGCCTGCAGCTCGCACCGAGCCAACGCTTCATGCTGAGAGCGCTAGCCCTGCGGAGCTTCTTCCTGCCACTTCATCATCGCCGCCGACATTGTCAGCTGCTCCACTTGGTCCGCCGGCCACCCTCGAAAACTCCCCTATTTCGGGATCTGCAAATGCCGAGCCGCCCACTCTCGCGAGAAGCGATATCTTGGATAAGATTCCCCTTACCACAGCTGCGGTGCCGCCCTACCCATTTTTTGAATATCCAGCAGTAATCCCTAAACATCAATATCGAGGGGAGCTTGTGGAATTCGACAGAGTTGGCATCATTGTTGAGAACAAGGTGCATTTTGTGGAAGGACGTTATGCGGAAATTCTATTTTCGAACCCGGAGGCAAATCTGACTGTGTTGGCTTCGCACCGTAGTTATACCAATGCTATCGAGGCACTCGGTGCCGTCAAAGTGAACAGCGTATCGCCAGACGATCCAACGTTTCTCAAGGAATTTGATTCTCCCAAACTACGCAAAGATTTGCATATCCCCCAAGTGGGCATGTCCTATGACGCCTACGCCCTGCGCACCACCGAAGGCATTTCCTGGATCGTGCTGATGGTGAACGAATCGCGTACGAATATCTTCGTTGCGCAAGCCAAGGAGCTGGTCTCGCCGGTGATCTTGAAGCGCGCTGCGACAATCAAGTCGGAACTCGATGCCAAAGGCCACATCGCCTTGTATATCAACTTCGATACGGACAAGGCCATCGTCAAGGCGGACGGCAAGGCGGCAGTCGATGAAATTTCGACCGTCCTCAAGTCAGATCCCGCGCTTCGCCTGTCGATTGAAGGCCATACCGACAACGTCGGTGACGCCGGACACAACAGCGCGTTGTCGAAACAACGTGCCGACGCCGTCGTCCAAGCCCTGCTGGCCAGCGGCATCGACAAGACACGTCTCGCCGCTGCCGGCCACGGTGCCGACCAGCCGCTGGTGCCCAACACGGACGAAGCAAGTCGGGCCAAAAATCGCCGGGTCGAGCTTGTTAAAGTGGTGAAGACCTGACCAGGACGGCAGCCGGCGAAACAAGGCTGCAGGCGCCTCACGGGGCCTGCAGCCTTGTTCATTGCTCAGTAAATATGCACCTGGCGTGACTTGGCCACGCTCGGCTTAGGTGGCGCTACGACAGCCAACTTGCGGTCCGAATTGGACCACACCTGCATGCACTCGGCACCGGTCCAGTTGGTCGCTTCAGGACAGGCGCAATGCGTCCCTGCAAGGTAACTGTTGGCCGGACACGGCTTGTCCGAGCGCTGCACAGTCAGCCCGGACCCACCCGGCTTATGGGGCGGCTTGGTCCAAACCGATGCAAGCAGCAAGCCTGCAAACACGGCGACAGCGGCAAAAATGGCTTTCATGACGTCCTCTTGGTTGGCGGTGAAACCTCACCATTGCAGGAAGCGTCCACGCCATTGTTGCGTAGTATCAACTCTTCTTTTATTGCCTGTACACAATCGCGCAAACGTGGCGCCCGCGCGACGCCGCTACACCGATTCAGCCGCCGCTGCCAGCCGCACAGGTATTTCCGATCCGCGTCCAGCGCACCCGCTGGCGCGTATCGGTCGCCACCGACTTGCCCGACTGCGCCATCGCCGCGCGCACCTCCTCTGCCTCGTTGGGCGTCTTCGCATTGCGCAGCGCTTTCGCAAACGCCACATTGACCGCCACCTGCTTTTCCGCCAGCTCGCGCTGCAAGCGTGGCAAATCAAGCAACTGCTGCGCCGCCCTGGCGCGCGCCTCCGGTGTCTTGCCCTGCGCCGCCTCGCGTTCGAGCACGGGGCGCATCCACGCCAGGTCGGCCGCCGGATCGCTGGCCCGGGTGGCGCTGACGGTGTCGTATTCCCACGTCACCTTGTCGATGCGCCGGATGGTCAGCGTCACCACCGCCGCCGGACAATTCGCCGTATGCACCAGCACCCCATCCGCGCCCACCTGGCTCGATTGGTCAGGGCAGGACGCCAGCGCCACCGCCGACGAATACAGCGCATCCGAGATCCTGCGCGGCCGGATGCAATGCGTTACCGGTCCCTTGCCTTCATAAACCTTCTCGCCCGAGTCAGCCCCGGCGACCCGTTCGCGCCGCACGATGTCGCCGCTGGCCCCATCGACCCGCGTATCGACCCGGTTGGCCGGCGCCGGCGCCGGCAGGCTGCTGGTCGATGCCGAATCGAGCCGGTACAAGCCCGCCGGCGGCAAAACTTGTTCGATCGCCGGCGCGGCGAGCGCCATCCCGCCAACGAGCAGCGTCAGCGCCGCCAGCATGGTGCGGTTCACCGGAACAGTCATGGAATTCTCCTGGAATAATGGGGACCTAATGGCGATACGGCCGCGCCGAATTGCCCGCAGCCATAAAAAAAGGGGAGGAAGAACATCACGTTCCGCCTCCCCTGTCGGTCATGCCGGGCGCTTTATGCGAGCTTGCCGTGGCATGCCTTGTACTTTTTGCCGCTGCCGCAAGGGCATGGGTCGTTGCGGCCGACCTTCGGTCCGAGCATCTCGTCTTCGCCCACCACGCCGACCGGCGCCAGCAAGTCTTCCGGCGCCGTGTCCGGATTGAAGTCCGCGTGCTGGTAGCTGACGTTTTCGACGTGCGACTGGTGCATTGCCGCTTCGGCCGCATCGATCTCTTCGCGCGACTGGATCCGTACCGTCATGACCATGCGGATCACTTCGTTCTTGATCATGTCGAGCATCGATCCGAACAACTCGAACGCTTCGCGCTTGTACTCCTGCTTCGGGTTCTTCTGCGCATAGCCGCGCAGGTGGATACCCTGGCGCAGGTGGTCCAGCGCCGCCAGGTGCTCGCGCCAGTGGCTGTCCACGCTTTGCAGCATGACGTTGCGCTCGAAGCCGCCGAACGACTCCTTGCCGACAATCGCGATCTTGCTGTCGTACGAGGCGTCGGCCGCGGCCAGCACGCGCTCGCGGATGTCGTCGTCGGTCATGCTGGTATCGGTGGCCAGCATTTGCGCCAGCGGCACGTTGAGCTGCCATTCGTTGGCCAGGGTCGCTTCCAGGCCGGCGATGTCCCATTGCTCTTCGACCGATTCTTCCGGCACATAGGCATGCACCACATCGGTGAACACGCCGGCGCGCAGCGAGGCAATCAGTTCGGCGATGTCGGTCGTTTCCAGCAATTCGTTACGCTGGGTGTAGATCACCTTGCGCTGGTCGTTGGCCACGTCGTCGTATTCGAGCAGCTGTTTGCGGATGTCGAAGTTGCGCGCTTCGACCTTGCGCTGGGCCGATTCGATCGAACGCGAGACGATGCCCGCTTCAATCGGTTCGCCTTCCGGCATCTTCAGGCGGTCCATGATGGCGCGCACGCGGTCGCCCGCGAAAATGCGCAGCAGCGCATCATCGAGCGACAGGTAGAAGCGCGATGAACCCGGATCGCCCTGGCGGCCGGAGCGACCACGCAACTGGTTGTCGACGCGGCGCGATTCGTGACGCTCGGTGCCGATGATGTGCAGGCCGCCGGCCGTCACCACGTGCTCGTTGAGCGACTTCCACTCGCTGCGCAGCGTTTCGGCCTGGGCCGCCTTGTCGGCATCCGTCAGCGCGGCATTGGCTTCGATGATCTGGATCTGCTTTTCGACGTTACCGCCCAAAACGATGTCGGTACCACGGCCGGCCATGTTGGTGGCGATGGTGATCATCTTCGGACGACCCGCCTGGGCGATGATTTCGGCCTCGCGCGCATGCTGCTTCGCATTGAGGACGTTGTGCGCCAGCTTGGCCTTGTCGAGGATCCCCGACAGCATCTCGGAGTTTTCGATCGAGGTGGTGCCCACCAGGACCGGCTGCCCGCGCTCGTAGCAATCGCGGATATCGATCAGCATCGCGTTGTATTTCTCGGCCGAGGACTTGTACACCTGATCCTGGCGGTCCTTGCGCTGCGACGGACGGTTCGGCGGAATGACCACGGTTTCGAGACCGTAGATTTCCTGGAATTCGTACGCTTCCGTATCGGCCGTACCGGTCATGCCGGACAGCTTGGCGTACATGCGGAAGTAGTTCTGGAACGTGATCGAAGCGAGGGTCTGGTTCTCGTTCTGGATCCGCACGCCTTCCTTCGCTTCGACCGCCTGGTGCAGGCCGTCCGACCAGCGCCGACCTGTCATCAGGCGACCGGTGAATTCGTCGACGATCACCACTTCATCGTTCTGCACCACGTAGTGCTGGTCCTTGTGGTACAGCGCGTGCGCGCGCAGGGCCGCGTACAGGTGATGGATCAGGGTGATGTGGGCGGCGTCGTAGAGCGAGGCGCCTTCCGGCAGCAGGCCCATTTTGGTCAGCATCGCCTCGGCGTTCTCGTGACCGCGTTCGGTCAGCAGCACCGTGTGCGCTTTTTCGTCCTTGGTATAGTCGCCCGGGACCGATACTTCGCCCTTGCCGTCCGGCGTTTCTTCGCCGATCTGGAGGGTCAGCATGGCCGGCAGCGAGTTAATCTGGTGATACAGCTCGGTGTGGTTTTCCGCCTGGCCCGAGATGATCAGCGGCGTACGCGCTTCATCGATCAGGATCGAGTCGACTTCATCGACCACCGCGAAATTGAGGCTGCGCTGAACGCGCTCGCTGGCCTCGAACACCATATTGTCGCGCAGGTAGTCGAAACCGAATTCGTTATTGGTGCCGTAGGTGATGTCGGAGGCGTAAGCGGCTTGCTTGACGCTGTGATCCATCTGCGACAGGTTGATGCCGGTCGTGAGACCCAGCCAGCCGTACAGGCGTCCCATCCACTCGGCATCGCGCTGGGCCAGGTAATCGTTGACCGTGATGACGTGCACGCCCTTGCCGGACAGCGCGTTCAGGTAGGTCGGCAGGGTCGCCATCAGCGTCTTGCCCTCGCCGGTGCCCATCTCGGCGATTTTGCCGTAATGGAGGACCATCCCGCCGATCATCTGCACATCGAAGTGGCGCATCTTGAGCACCCGCTTGGCCGCTTCGCGGCACACCGCGAACGCTTCCGGCAGCAGCTGGTCGAGCGTTTCGCCCTTGGCGAAGCGCTGCTGGAACTGCGGCGTCTTCGCTTGAAGTTCAGCGTCCGACAGCTTTTCGATCTGTGGCTCGAGCGCGTTAATCTCGCGCACGGTTTTTTGATATTGCTTGAGCAGCCGCTGGTTGCGGCTACCGAAAATCTGGGTCAGTAATGACATGCTTGAATTCTTGAAAAAAACGCCGCAAAAAGAAGCCGCAATGATAGCAAAAACATATCACCCAACGGCCGACTATGCAAAAAAGACTGTGATTTTATCATGCGATACGGCCACACTTGGGGATATTGGCCCGGAACTCAAGGGGCAGGGGCAAAACAAAGTTAATAAAATGACTCCGGGACGCGCTGGTAGCGGGACGCCGCGCGCTGTGATATGTTGCGCCTTATGCATATCTACGGAACCAAGACGCGCCGCACTTCGATTGTCGCCACTGATTTTCTCAAGCGTAACGACAAGATGGCGGCCCTGCTGCCGACGGCGATGCGCATGGCCAGCCTGCAGAGCGACTGCGCCAAAGCGCTGCCGCCGATGTTCGGCAATTGCGACGTGCTCTCGTTCGAAGACGCGCGCCTGGTGCTGGCCACGCCCAGTTCGGCCGTCGCCGCCAAGCTCAAACAGCAACTGCCCAAGCTGCAAGGGGCGCTGCAAAAGCGCGGCTGGCATATTGACGACATCAAACTGAAGGTGCAGGTCACGCGCAGCATCGCCCAAGTGGTGCACACGCACCAGCTGATCCTGCCCGGCACGGCGCGCTCCGCGTTCGAAGCGCTCGGTGACGCGCTGCCGAAAACCAAGGCCAACGCCACCCTGATCGCCGCCGTCAAGGCGATGGCGGCGCGCCAGCGCTGATCGGAATCCGCGCTGGGACGACGGTTTAAGCTAGGTAAGCGCCCACTCGCGCGCCATCTGGCGCACGTACGAGGCCGGGGCGCTGCCAGGTTTTTCGAACGCCACGATCTCGTACGCGTCCGGATGCTTGAGCAGTTCCAGCAGCAGCAAATTGTTGAGCGCATGGCCCGACTTGTGCGCCTCGTACCCCGCCAGCAGCGGGTGCCCGACCAGGTACAAGTCGCCGATCGCGTCGAGTATCTTGTGGCGCACGAATTCGTCGTCGTAGCGCAGGCCATCCGAATTGAGGATGCGGTACTCGTCCATCACGATCGCGTTCTCTAACGAGCCGCCACGCGCCAGGCCCATGCCGCGCAGGCTTTCGACGTCCTGCATGAAACCGAAGGTGCGCGCGCGCGCCACGTCGTGTACATACGACACCTCGCCAAAGTCGACGAAGGCGCGCTGGGTCGTGCCGTCGACCGCCGGATGATTGAATTCGATGAAAAAATCGAGCCTGAAACCGTCGTACGGGGTCAGGCGCGCCCATTTTTCATTGGCGCCGCTACCCTGGCGCACTTCCACGTCTTTCAGCACACGGATGAATTTTTTCGCCGCGCCCTGCTCCTGCACGCCCGCCTGTTGCAGCAAAAAGACAAACGACGAGGCCGAGCCGTCCATGATCGGAATTTCTTCGGCCGACACGTCCACATACAGGTTGTCGATCCCGAGCCCGGCGCAGGCCGACATCAGGTGCTCCACCGTGGACACGCGCGCGTCATCCTTGACCAGCACCGACGCCATGCGCGTATCGCCCACCACGCCGGCGCTGGCCGGAAACTCCACCACCGGGTTCAGGTCGACGCGGCGAAACACGATGCCGGTGTCGATGTCGGCCGGGCGCAGGGTCAACTCGACCTTGGTCCCGGAGTGCAGCCCCACGCCGACGGTGCGCACCAGTTGTTTGACGGTTCTTTGTTTTAACATCCGGCGATTATAGCGAACTTGATGGGCAGGCGCTGCCGGGTAGCTACGGATGCTCGGCCTGGGCGTGCGCGCGCTCGTGCCGCACCAGGTAGATGCCGCTGCCGATGATGATGGCCGCGCCGATCAGGGTGTACTGGTCGGGCAGGGTGCGCCACAGGATCCAGTCCAGCCCCACGCCCCAGGCCAGCCCCGAATACTCGAACGGCGCCACGCGCGACGCTTCGCCGGAATTGAACGCTTCGGTCACCGCCAGTTGCCCCAGGAAGCCGGTCAGCGACAGGCCGCACAACAGCCACACATCGGCGCTGCGCACCGCCACCCAGTTGGGCGCGGCCAGGGCAGTGGCGCCGATGGCCAGGAACACCATCAGCCACAGCACCATGTGTTCGGAGCGGTCGGTGCGCCCGACGATGCGGGTGGTAATGGCCGACACCGCGTAGCACAGCGCCGCGCCCAGCACCGCCAGTCCGCCCAGGGTCAGCATGCCGGTCCCGCTCGGGCGCAGCACCACCAGCACCCCGCCCAGGCCGACCGCAATGGCGATCCAGCGCGCCAGGTTCACGCTCTCTTTCAAGAACACCACCGACAAGGCGGTGATCAGGGCGGGCGCGATGAAGAAGATCGAATACGCTTCGGCCAGCGACAGATTGCGCAGGCCGAAGGCGAACAGGCCAAGCATGGTGATGCTCAGGCCCGCGCGCAGCAGGTGCAGCGGCCAGCGCACTTGCAAGGCGCTGGCGAACGCGCCGCGCCAGCCCACGTACGCGAGCACCAGCGGCAGCGACGACAGGCCGCGCATGGCGGCCACCTGCAGCGGCGGATAATGCGCCGACAGCAGCTTCATCACCGTGTCCATCAGCGAGAACATGGCCACCGCGATCAGCATCGCGTAAATGGCGCGCAGATTGCCGCTGCGCGCCATCACAGGCGCTTGACCATGAAAAGGCTCAGCGGATCCGGTTGATAGTCGCCGAACGGCGCACAGCGGATAAAACCGTCGCGCTCATACAGGCCGATGGCTTCCGGCTGGCTGATGCCCGCTTCGAGCATCAACGCCGGCAGGCCGGCGGCCGCCGCGCGGCGCGCAATCTCGCCCAGCAGCTTGCCGCCCACGCCCTGGCCACGGTTGGCCGGCTCGACGTACATGCGTTTGACTTCGCCGTAGCCGCCGCGGTCGACGTACGCGCCGCAGCCAAGCGCGCGGCCTTCCTCGTCGCGCGCGACCAGGAACACCACGCCGTTCTGGCAGAGCGAATCGACATCCATCAGGTGGTTGCTCTCGGGCGGATAAAGAGCGGCAAAATAGGCGTCCAGCCGTTCGAGCATGGCGATGACGTCGCTCTGGCGTGGCGTTTCGGTTTGAATATGCATGGCGATATAGAAAACGGCGCCGCAGCGCCGTTTGTGCGACAGGGGTGACAGGTAGGGTTTAAGCGACTTGATTGAGCAGCGTTTCGGCGTTCGACACTTCAAAAGCGCCGCCCTGCTCCACGTTCAACTGCTTGACCACGCCGTCTTCCACCAGCAGCGAGTAACGCTGCGAGCGCGTGCCCATGCCGAACTTGGAGAAGTCGGCATCCAGGCCGAGTGCCTTGCTGTAGGCGGCGTTACCGTCGGCCATCATGCGCACGATGCCGGTGGCTTTCTGGTCGCGGCCCCAGGCGCCCATGACGAAAGCGTCATTGACCGAGATGCACCAGATTTCGTCGACGCCCTTGGCTTTGAGTTCGTCGGCCAGCTTGACGTAGCCCGGCACGTGCTGTGCCGAGCAGGTCGGGGTGTAGGCGCCCGGCAGGCCGAAGATCGCGATCTTCTTGCCCTTGACCAGATCAGCTACCTGGAAGGTGTTCGGGCCGAGCGAGCAGCCTTCGGTTTCGGTCTCGACGAATTCAGAGAGGGTGCCTTCCGGCAGGCGGTCGCCGATTTTAATAGTCATTCGAGGCTCCATAATGTAGGGTTGATAAGACGGCTAGTATGCCTGATCCTGGACGACCTTGCAGGCAGCGGGCGCGCTGCGATCCGGCACAGTTCCCCGTGCGCGGCGTCGTACCGATAAAAAAAGCCGGGAAAGTTCCCGGCTTCTTCAACCCAGCACTGCGGCCGGCTTAGTCGGCTTGCTTGCGCAGGAAGGCCGGAATGTCGTAGGTTTCCACGCCATTGCGCTGCATCGCCTGGACCTGCTCGGAGGCCTGCTCGCGGCGCCACACGGCGGGCTGCTTCATGCCTTCCATGGCATGGCCGCTGGCCGAGCCGGAACCCATCGACACGCCCACGGTCGCGCCCACGCCGCCGGCCGACATGGCCGGGCCGTTGTGGGTACCGGTGCGCAGCATCGGCTGCTGGACCAGCTGCATGGCCTTCTTGGCCTTGCCCAGGCCCGTCGCCACCACGGTCACGCGGATGTCGTCGCCCATTTCGTCGTCGTACGCGATACCTTGCGCAATCGATGCATCGGGCGCTGCAAACGCGCGCACGGCCGCCATGACTTCCTTGATCTCTTTACCCTTGAGACCACGGCTGGCGGTGACGTTGACCAGCACCCCGCGCGCACCCGACAGGTCGATCCCGTCGAGCAGCGGCGAAGCGACTGCCTGCTCGGCCGCGATGCGGGCGCGATCGACGCCGCTGGCGGTGGCGGTGCCCATCATGGCCTTGCCCTGCTCGCCCATGATGGTCTTGACATCGTTGAAGTCGACGTTGATGTGACCCGGCACGTTGATGATCTCGGCGATACCGGCCACCGCGTTGTTGAGCACATCATCGGCGTGGCGCATCCACTCGATCATCGATTCGTCTTCGTAGATCTCTTCCAGTTTTTCATTGAGGATGATGATCAGGGAGTCGACGTGCAGCGACAGCTCTTCCAGCCCGCTCTCGGCCACGTCCATGCATTTCTGGCCTTCGTACGAAAACGGCTTGGAGACCACGGCCACCGTCAATGCGCCGAGCGACTTGGCGATTTCGGCCACGATTGGAGCCGCGCCGGTACCGGTGCCGCCGCCCATGCCGGCCGCGATAAAGACCATGTGCGCGCCGCGCAGCGCGTCTTCGATGCGCGCGCGCGATTCTTCGGCCAGCTGGCGGCCGACGGTCGGCTTCATGCCGGCGCCCAGGCCCGACTCGCCGATCTGGATGATGTTGTGCGCGCTGGACTTGGCCAGCGCCTGCGAATCGGTATTGGCCGCGATGAACTCAACGCCAGACACGCCCTTGTTGATCATGTGCTGAACCGCATTGCCACCTGCTCCGCCGACGCCGACGACCTTGATGACGGTTCCTAGTGCTGCGTTATCGACCATATCAAACTCCATGATGAACTCCTAATCAAAGTGCGGTTTCCAAGCGCCAGGACTCATAGTGGTATGAAACCTGGAGATTGAAAACTGCGTTAACCGTTAAATAACAAGAACCCGTGTGCGTTGTATTTCAAATCGTGCCGACCTAAAAATTCCCTAAAAACCATTCTTTCATGCGCTGCCAGACCGCTTTGACCGAGCCATCCTGGCGCGTCACGATATGCCCGCGCAGATACTGCTTCTTCGCTTCGAGCAGCAGCCCGAGCACGGTCGCGTAGCGCGGACTGCGCACCACGTCGGCCAGCTGGCCGCGATAATCCGGCGTGCCCAGGCGCGCCGGCTTGAGGAAAATATCTTCCGCCATCTCCACCATGCCGGGCATGATCGCGGTGCCGCCGGTGAGCACGATGCCCGACGAGAGCACGCCTTCGTAACCCGACTCGCGCACCACCTGGTGCACCATCGCGAACAATTCTTCGACCCTCGGCTCGA
Organism: Massilia sp. CCM 8734; assembly: GCF_011682155.1. NCBI lineage: Bacteria > Pseudomonadati > Pseudomonadota > Betaproteobacteria > Burkholderiales > Oxalobacteraceae > Massilia > Massilia sp. CCM 8734. The sequence continues at coordinate 28,978 of NZ_WHJI01000026.1, read as the reverse complement.
TCACCGCCGCCAGCGCCTGGCGCGACAGGTTGCGCGGACCACGGTCGCCCAGCCCCGGCACTTCGAGCGATTCGTGCGGATCGGCCAGCACCTGCTTGGCCACGCCGTAGCGGATCTTGATCTCTTCGGCTTCGGAAGTCGGGGTGCGCAGCGCCATCGCGATGTCGTTGGTGATCTGGTCGCCGGCGATCGGAATGACCGCCGTATGCCGGATCGCGCCGTCGGAAAACACCGCAATGTCGGTGGTGCCGCCGCCGATGTCGATCAGCACCACGCCCAGTTCCTTTTCGTCGAGCGTGAGCACCGCATCGGCCGAGGCCATCGGCTGCAAAATCAGGTCCGACACTTCAAGGCCGCAGCGGCGAACGCACTTTACAATGTTTTGTACCGCCGACACCGCACCGGTGACAATATGCACCCGCACTTCCAGGCGAATGCCGCTCATGCCGATCGGTTCGCGCACGTCTTCCTGGCTGTCGACGATGAATTCCTGCGGCACCGTGTGCAGCAACTGCTGGTCGGTCGGGATGTTGACCGCCTTGGCCGTTTCGATCACGCGCGCCACGTCGGTGGCCGTCACTTCCTTGTCCTTGATCGCGACCATGCCGCTCGAATTGAACGAGCGGATATGGCTGCCGGCGATGCCCGCGTAGACATTGCGGATCTTGCAGTCGGCCATCAGCTCGGCTTCTTCGAGCGCACGCTGGATCGATTCGACGGTCGCCTCGATATTGACGACCACCCCTTTTTTCAGTCCGCGCGACTCGTGCTGACCCAGTCCGATCACCTCGTGGCGCCCGTCGGACATCACCTCGGCCACCACGGCCACCACTTTCGAGGTACCGATATCGAGGCCGACGATCAGGTTTTTCGCGTCTTTTGTCATGTGCTGTCGCCTACTGTCTTTGCTTGATTTTGCTGCTGGTTGATCTGCTGTTCGGTTTTACTGCTTTTTTTGCCGCCGCCTTCACAGGCTTGTGCGGATCGTCGGGCAGTACCAGCGCGGCGGCGGATAGCGCCAGGCCGTTCTGATAGCGCATGTCGATCGTATCTATGCCATCCTGCAGACGGTTGGCCAGTTGCGGATAAATCCCCACCAGCCGTTGCACCCGCTGCTTGAATGTCGTCTTGTCCTGCTCCCGTCCCAGCGCCACGCTCATGCCGTTATCGAGTTTCACGGTCCATGCGTAGCGGTTCGACAGGTCCAGCTTTTCCGGCACCAGCGCGATCGGCGCAAACATCGCACGCAACTCAATGAACCGCGCCAGCACTTCCTTCTCGCTGCCTTCCGGCCCGTCCAGCGCCGGCAGCGGATGGTCCTCGTCCGCCTCGGCCAGGTTGGCGGTAAATACATCGCCCTTGACCGACAACAGGCGCCCATCCTCGCCCCAGGTGCCGAGCGCTTCGTGCTCCTCGACTTCCACAATCAGTTGATCCGGCCACTCGCGCCGCACCGTGGCCCGCCTGACCCAGGGCACCGCTTCGAAGGCGGTGCGTACCTGTTCCAGGTTGGTCGTGAAAAAATTCCCCTTGATGCGGCCCACCACGCCGGCGCGCAAAGTGAGCTTGTTTACGTGCTGCAGCCCGATCGCGTGCACGCTGTCGACCCGCACCGTGCGCAGGGTGAACATGGGCAGCTGCGACAGCCACCACACACCCGACGCCAGGCAGGCGATCACCACGGCGGCCATCAAGCCGCTCGCGGTTGCGTTCAAAGAGCGTACGTCATGCCACATTACTGTATTAACCCTGGCCCTGGGCCATTTTCAAGCGTGCCGAACGAACAATCTCGACACACAGGTCTTCATAGCTGATGCCCAGCGCGCGCGCCGCCATCGGCACCAGCGAGTGACTGGTCATGCCCGGCGAGGTATTGACCTCGATCAGGAACGGCTTGTTGTCGCTGGCGCGCAGCAGCACATCGACCCTGCCCCAGCCTTCGCAATCGACGGCGCGGTAGGCTTCCACCGCCAGTCGCGACACTTCCGCGCTGGTCGCTTCGTCCAGCACGGCCGGGCAAAAATACTTGGTATCGTCGGTGAAGTACTTGTTCTGGTAATCGTAATTACCGTCCGGCGCCACGATTTCGACGATCGGCAGCGCGCGCGCATGCGCGCCGCGACCGAGCACCGCCACCGTCAGCTCGCGCCCCGTGACGAATTCCTCGGCCAGCACCACCTCGTCGAAACCGGCCGCCACCTCGTAGGCCGCCTTCAGGTCGCCCTCGGCGCGCACCTTGGTGATGCCCATGCTCGAGCCTTCGTGCGGCGGCTTGACGATCAGCGGCAGGCCAAGCTGGGCAACCACCTGCGCCAGGTCGGTGCTGGCGTCGAGCGACGCGTATCGCGGCGTCGGCAGGCCGCGCATCAGCCAGATCATCTTGGTGTAGATCTTGTCCATGCCGATCGCGCACGCCATCACGCCGCTGCCGGTGTAGGCAATACCGAGCTGCTCGAGCGCGCCCTGCAGGCTGCCGTCTTCGCCGAAGCGGCCGTGCAGCGCGATGAACACGCGGTCGAATTCTTCGGCCGCAAGGTCGGCGATGCTACGCTCGCCGGTATCGAACAAATGGGCGTCGATGCCCTTGCTTTGCAGCGCCGCGTGCACGCCGTTGCCCGACATGATCGACACATCGCGTTCGGCCGAACGGCCGCCGAACAGCACGCCGACCTTGCCCAGTGCGGCGGCGTCGCCGGAATTAAAACCACTCATGCTCAAGCCTCCACGGAATTAACCAGTTTATTCGGAATGCCGCTGATCGAGCCGGCGCCCATGGTAATCACAACGTCACCGTCGCGCACCACATTCATGATTGCAGCCGGCATGTCGGCAATCGCCTCGACAAAAATCGGCTCGATTTTCCCGCCCACGCGCAGCGCGTGCGCCAGCGCGCGGCCGTCGGCGGCCACCACATGCGCCTCGCCGGCGGCGTAGACTTCGGACAGCAGCAGCACGTCGGGCGTGGCCAGCACCTTCACAAAATCTTCGAACAGGTCGCGCGTGCGCGAATAGCGGTGCGGCTGGAAGGCCAGCACCAGGCGCCGGCCCGGGTATGCCCCGCGCGCCGCTGCCAGGGTCACTTCCGTCTCGACCGGGTGGTGGCCGAAGTCGTCCACCAGCGCAAAGCTGCCGCCGCCCGGAATGGCAATGTCGCCGTAACGCGTGAAGCGCCGGCCCACGCCGTGGAACTCGGCCAGGCCCTGCTGGGTCGCGCTGTCGTCGATCCCGATTTCGCGCGCGATCGCAATGGCCGAACAGGCATTCTGCACATTGTGCATGCCGGGCTGGTTGAGGATGAACTGTGTATCCGGATAGCCTTCCTGGACCACCGTGAAATGCATCTGCAGGCCGATGGCGCTGGCATTGATGGCGCGCACCTGGGCCGCTTCGGAAAAGCCATAGGTGGTGATCGGCTTGGTCACGAACGGGATGATGTCGCGCACGTGCTGGTCGTCGATGCACAGCATCACGCGCCCGTAGAACGGCAGGCGGTGGGTGAAGTGCACGAAGGCCTGCTTGAGCTTTTCGAAATCGTGCTCGTAGGTTTCCATGTGATCGGCGTCGATGTTGGTGATCACTTCGATCATCGGCGTCAGGTTCAGGAACGAGGCGTCCGATTCGTCGGCTTCGGCCACGATGTATTCGCCGGTGCCCAGCTTGGCGTTGGCGCCGGCGCTGTTCAAGCGGCCACCGATCACAAAGGTCGGATCGAGCCCGCCCTGGGCCAATACGGAGGCCACCAGGCTGGTGGTGGTGGTCTTGCCGTGGGTGCCGGCAATGGCGATGCCGCGCTTTAAGCGCATCAATTCACCGAGCATAATCGCGCGCGGCACAATGGGAATCTGCGCTGCGCGCGCCGCCACCACCTCCGGATTGTCGTCCTTGACGGCGGTCGAGGTCACGACCACGTCGGCGCCGAGGATATTATCGGCCGCGTGGCCGAGCATCACCTGCGCGCCCAGGCTGGCCAAACGCTGGCTGGCCACGTTGGTGCCCAGGTCCGAACCGGAGACGCTGTAGCCGAGATTGAGCAGCACTTCTGCAATGCCGCTCATGCCGCTGCCGCCGATGCCGACGAAGTGAATGTTCTTGATTTTATGTTTCATGTTCTGTTTGCTGTTCCTGCCAGTTGTTCGAGTACATCCGCGATTGCTTCATTGGCGTTGCGCTTGCCAACCGCCAGTGCGGCGACCGCCATGGCGCGGCAAGCCTCGCGGCTAAGGCCTTGCAGCAGCTGCACCACGCGCTGCGCGCTCAATTCTGTTTGCGGCAAATGAATTGCCGCCTTTTGCTTGTCCATCCACTGCGCGTTGTCGCGCTGGTGGCTGGTAGTGCTGGCCACGAACGGCACCAGCACGCTGGCCACGCCCGCCGCCGTCAGTTCCGACACCGTGATCGCGCCGGCGCGGCAGATCACCACGTCGGCCGTTGCATAAGCGCCGGCCATGTCGTCGATGAAGTCGACCACGTCGGCCGTCACGCCGGCTTTGGCATAGGCCTCGCGCAGCGCATCGATATTCTTCTTGCCCGACTGGTGCGTCACGTGCGGACGCTGGCCTTCCGGCAGCAGCGCCAGTGCGGCCGGTACGCTGTCGTTCAATACTTTCGCTCCCAGGCTGCCGCCGACGACCAGCACGCGCAAAGGCCCGCTGCGGCCGTCGAAGCGCTGCAGCGGCGCCGTCATGGCCAGGATTTCCTTGCGCACCGGGTTGCCGGTGACGATGGCCTTGGCGGCGGCGCTGCCGAAATCGGCGGGAAAGCCGAACATCACTTTTTTCGCCAGGGGCGCGAGCGTCTTGTTCGACAACAGCAGCGCGGCGTCGGCATTGACCAGCGCCAGCGGCACGCCGGCGGCGCGCGCCATCATGCCGCCGGGGACGCACACGTAGCCGCCCATGCCAAGCACCACGTCCGGCTTGCGCTGCCTGATGAAGCGGCGGCAGGCCACGAAACTGGCGGCCATCTTGAAGGCCCCGGTCACGCTGTGTTTCAGCCCCTTGCCGCGCATGCCCGAAAAATCGATGCTGTCGATGGCGATGCCGTTTTTGGGCACGAGCTCCTGTTCCATGCCGTGCGAAGTTCCCAGCCAGCTCACTTCCCAGCCGCGCTGGCGCATGGTCTGCGCGATCGCGATCCCCGGGAAGATATGCCCGCCGGTGCCGGCCGCCATGATCATCAAACGCTTCATGGCCGTCCACCCCTCATCAACACACGGTTCTCATAATCGATACGCAGCAAAATCGCCAATCCCACACAGTTGATCAATACGCCCGAGCCGCCGTAACTCATCAGCGGCAGGGTCAGTCCCTTGGTCGGCAGCAGGCCCAGGTTTACACCCATGTTGATAAAGGTCTGCACGCCGATCCAGATGCCGATGCCCTTGGCCGCAAGGCCGGCGAAGGTCTGGTCGATGGCGATGGCCTGGCGCCCGATATCGAAGGCGCGCTTGACCAGCCAGTAGAACATGGCGATGACGACCACCACGCCGGCCAGGCCCAGTTCTTCGCCGATGACCGCCATCAGGAAGTCGGTGTGCGCTTCGGGCAGGTAGTGCAGTTTTTCGACGCTGGCGCCCAGGCCCACCCCGAACCATTCGCCGCGCCCGAAGGCGATCAGCGAATGGGTCAGCTGATAGGCTTTGTCGAGCGAATTGCCCTCTTCCCAGGGGTTCAGGTAAGCGAACATGCGCGCGCGCCGGAACGGCGAAAAGAAGATGATGGCGCCGAAAATGGTCACCAGCAGCGCGCCGATGCCGCCGAACCAGACCGCGTTGATCCCGCCCAGGAACAAGATGCCCATGGCGATGCAGACGATCACGCCGAACGCGCCCAGATCGGGTTCGAGCAGCAGCAGCAGGCCAACCAGGCCGATGGCACCGGCCATCGGCAGGAAGCCCTTGGTCAGCTTGTGCATGTATTCCTGCTTGCGCACCGTGTAGTCGGCGGCGTACAGCACGGCCGCGATCTTCATCACTTCGGACGGCTGCAGCTTGAAGAATTTGAGGTCCAGCCAGCGCTGCGCGCCGTTGACCGAAAAGCCCACGTGCGGCACCAGCACCAATGCCAGCAGCGCCAGGCTGCCGACGAACATGACCGAGGCGTAGCGCTGCCAGATCGCCACCGGCACGCGGAACACAAAGAAGCCGAACAGCATCGAGACCATGATGAAGATGGCCTGGCGCTGAACGAAATAGGTGGTCTTGTAGTTGGCGTATTTGGGCGAATCGGGCAACGCGATCGAAGCCGAGTACACCATCACCATCCCGAACAGCATCAGCAGCACGGTGACCCAGACCAGCAACTGGTCGTATTCCATCATTTTCGACGGGCGTGTGCGGTCCCCGGACAATGCGTCCGAAGCCGGGCCGGCGAATTTGAATGGAAACTGGAAGGCCATCAGAGATCCTGTCCTTTATCGAGCGCCAGTTCGCGCACCGCGTCGACGAACACCTGGGCCCGATGGCCGTAACCGGTGAACATGTCGAAGCTGGCACAGGCCGGCGAGAGCAGCACCGCGTCGCCAAGCTGCGCCAGTGCGGACGCGCGCCGCACCGCTTCCGGCAGGGTTTCGCAGTCGATCACATCGACGCCGGACGGCTCGATGGCCGCGCGCAGCAGCGGCGCGTCGCGCCCGATCAGCAGCACCACGCGCACGTAGCGCGAGCACGGTTCGGCCAGCGGCTCGAACTGCTGGCCCTTGCCGTCGCCGCCGGCGATCAGCACGATCTTTTGCGCTTCGCCGCCGAAGGCCTTGCCCAAACCAGTCAGGGCGGCCACCGTGGCGCCGACGTTGGTGCCTTTGCTGTCGTCGTAGTAGTCGACGGCGTCGATGGCGGCCACCAGTTCGACCCGGTGCGGTTCGCCCTGGTAGTCGCGCAGGCCGTGCAGCAACGGCGCGAATGGCAGGCCGATGGCGCGGCACAGGGCCAGCGCGGCCAGCGCGTTGGCGGCGTTGTGCAGGCCGCGGATGCGCAGGGCGTCGGCCGGCATCAGGCGGCTGATCGTGCACGGCACCACTTCGACCGGATCGTTTTTCTTGCGCTTTTTCTCGCTCTCTTCGCCGGCCACCGCCACGGTCAGCCACAGCACGCCGCGTTCGTTGTGCAGGCCGAAGCTGTCGGCTTCCTGCGGCTCGCCCGTGCCGAAGGTGCGCACCACGCTGCCTTGTGCACCCATGCGCGCGACCAGCGGGTCGTCGCGATTGAGCACGCGCACCGTCGACGGGCCGAAGATGCGCGCCTTATCAACGCCGTAGGCGTCCATGTTACCGTGCCAGTCGAGGTGGTCCTGGGTGAGGTTCAGCACCGTGGCGGCATCGGCGTTCAGGCTGAAGGTCGAATGCAACTGGAAGCTCGACAACTCGAGAATCCACGCTTGCGGCAAACAGTCCTGGTCCAGCACTTCGCGCAGCACGTCGAGCGCCGCCGGGCTGATATTGCCGGCCACGCGGGTCGACAGGCCGGCGCGCTGGCACAGCAAACCGGTCAGGCTGGTGACGGTGGTCTTGCCGTTGGTGCCGGTAATGGCGATGACTTTCGGCACATACGCGCGTTCATCTTTCAACGCGGCCAGGGCCTGGGCGAACAGTTCGATCTCGCCCCAGACCGGAATGGCGCGCGCGGCGGCCGCCGGCATGATGGCAGCCAGTTCGCGTTCGGGCGCGAGACCCGGGCTGACGGCCACGAAATCGATCGTGTCGAGCAGCGCTTCGAGCAGCTCACCGCCGATGAATTCGGCCGCCGGAACCGCGTCTTTGAGCGCTTGCAGGCGTTGCGGCGCTTCGCGCGTGTCGGCCACGCGCACGCGCGCACCGCAGCGCGCCAGCCACTGCGCCATGGCGAGACCCGACTCGCCCAGTCCGAGGACCAGGGCGTGTTTGCCGGCGTAGAGTTCGAGGTGGTTCATCAGCGCAGCTTCAGGGTGGACAGGCCGACCAGCACCAGCATCATCGTGATGATCCAGAAACGCACGACGACCTGGGTCTCTTTCCAGCCTTTTTGTTCGAAGTGATGGTGCAAAGGCGCCATCAGGAACACGCGGCGCCCGGTGCCGTAACGCTTCTTGGTGTACTTGAACCAGCTGACCTGGATGATCACCGAGACCGTTTCGGCCACGAACACGCCGCCCATGATGAACAGGACGATTTCCTGGCGCACGATGACGGCAATAGTGCCGAGCGCGCCGCCGAGCGCCAGCGCGCCGACGTCGCCCATGAACATCTGGGCCGGATGCGCGTTATACCAAAGGAAGGCCAGGCCCGCGCCGGCCATCGCGCCGCAGAAAATCAACAGTTCGCCCGCGCCGGGAATGTGCGGGATGAACAGGTATTTGGAGTACGTGGCGCTGCCGGTCAGGTAGGCGAACAGGCCCAGGGCCGAGCCGACCATCACGGTCGGCATGATCGCCAGGCCATCGAGGCCGTCGGTGAAGTTGACCGCGTTGCTGGTGCCGACGATGACGCAGTAGGTCAGCGCGATGAAGCCCCACACGCCGAGCGGATAGCTGACGGTTTTCACGAACGGCACGATCAAGTCGGCCTTGGGCGGCAGGTCGAGCGAAAAGCCAGACTGCACCCAGGCGTAGAACAGGTCCCACACTTTGCCGGGGGTCGGCGCCGACACCGAGAACGCCAGGTACAGCGAGGCGGCGATGCCGATCAGCGACATCCAGAAGTATTTTTCGCCCGAGCGCATGCCTTCCGGGTCCTGGTAGACCACCTTGCGGTAGTCGTCGGCCCAGCCGATGGCGCCAAAACCGAGGGTCACCACCAGCACCGGCCACACCAGGCGGTTCGACAGGTCGCACCACAGCAGGGTCGAGACGCCGATGGCGATCAGGATCAGCACACCGCCCATGGTTGGCGTGCCGTGTTTTTTGAGGTGCGTCTGCGGACCGTCCGGGCGCACTGCCTGGCCGACTTTGAGCGACGTCAGTTTGCGGATCACGGCCGGACCGGCGACCAGGCCGATCAGCACCGCCGTGATGGTGGCGAACACCGCGCGGAAGGTGATGAAGTTGAAGATTCGCAGAGGACCGAGTTCGTCCTGGAACATTTGTGCGAGCCAGAGCAGCATGTTAGTGGGCTTCCTTACTTGTGTTATGTGATCCGGCCAGGTGAGCGACGACGCGTTCCATTTTCATGAAACGCGAACCCTTCACCAGTACAGTCGCGTCAGAGGTGCTGCCCAATTGTGTATCGAGTGCTGCCAATAATTCGTCGAACTGCGTGTAATGCTGTGCGCCCGAGGCGGCCATGTGGCGCGTCAGGTCGCCGGTGACAAGCACCGAATCAATACCGCGCGCGGCCGCGTAGGCGCCGATTTCTTCGTGAAATTCCCGCCCTTGCGTGCCGACTTCGCCCATGTCGCCCAGTACCAGGATGCGCGGCGCGTGCGCCTGCGCCAGCACGTCGATGGCGGCGCGCACCGAATCCGGATTGGCGTTGTAGCTGTCGTCGATGACGGTGGCCCCGCAGGTGGCGTGCTTGCGCTGCAGGCGGCCGCTGACCGGCTCGAACGCGGCCAGCCCGCGCGCCACGGCTTCCGGCGCAATGCCGGCGGCGATGGTGCAGGCGATCGCCGCGAGCGCGTTACGCACATTGTGCAAACCGGCCGCGGCCAGCTTGACGTTGAAGCTGTGCGTCGGCGCGCCGTCGATCCGCACCGTTACATCGAGTTCGCTGCCGAAATCGGTGGCGCGGTGCCCGCAGCTGACGTTGCAGGCGGCGTCGAAGCCGAAAGTGATGCAGGTACGGGCGGCGGCCATGCCCTGCCACAGCGCGGTGTATTCGTCGTCGCCTGGGAACACGGCCACGCCGTCAAGCGGCAGACCGGCCAGCACGGCGCCGTTTTCGCGCGCCACCGCTTCGACCGTGTGCATGAATTCCTGGTGCTCACGCTGGGCGTTGTTGACCAGCGCGATGGTGGGCGCGGCAATCGCCGTCAGGCGCGCGATCTCACCCGGATGGTTCATGCCCAGTTCGATCACGGCCGCCTTGTGCGCGCTGCTCACACGCATCAAGGTGAGCGGCACGCCGATTTCGTTATTCAGGTTGCCGCGCGTGGCCAGGCGTGCGTCGTCCGACAGGCCGGCCGCCAGGATCGCGGCGATCATTTCCTTGACCGTGGTCTTGCCATTGCTGCCGGTGACGCCGATCACGGGAATCGCATACTGCGCGCGCCAGTGGTTGGCGATGCGGCCCAGGGCGACGAGGGTATCCGGCACCACGATGGCGGGCAGGGTCCAGCCGTCGGGCAGGCGCTCCGCCACCACGCACGCGGCGCCGCCGCCGGCCACCTGGGCCAGGAAGTCGTGGGCGTCGAAGGTCTCGCCGCGCAAGGCGACGAACAGCGCGCCGGCGCCGGCGCTGCGGCTGTCGGTCGAGACGCTGTTGAAGGTGGCCTCGGCCGTCATGCGCGCGCCGGGAATGGCCGCGACCAGTTGTGCGAGCGAGCCGTGCATCAGTTAGTCCTCATCATGGTCACGCGCGCGGCCAGCGCCAGGGCAGCGTGGTCGGCGTCCGAAAACGGCATCTTGCGGCCCTTGATTTCCTGATACGGCTCATGGCCTTTACCGGCCAGCAGGATCACGTCCGGCTTGGCCGCGTGCTTGACGGCCGACAGGATCGCGGCGGCGCGGTCTTCGATCGCCTGCAAGCGCGAGGCAGGATGGGCCGCATCCATGCCAGCCACGATCTGGCTGATGATGGCTGCCGGATCTTCGCTGCGCGGATTGTCGCTGGTGACCAGCACATGTTCGGCGATCTGCGCAATCGCCCCCATTTGCGGGCGCTTGCCCGGATCGCGGTCGCCGCCGCAGCCGAACACGCACCACAACTGGCCGCCGCGTTCGTGCGCCACCTGGCGCAGCGCGCCCAGGGTCTGCTCCAGCGCGTCCGGGGTGTGGGCGTAGTCGATGACCACCATCGGCGCATCCTGGCCGCCGATCTGCTGCATGCGGCCGGGCGCCGGCGTAAGCGCTTCGATGGCGTCGAGCGCGGCGCGCAGGGCCACGCCCTTGGCCAGCAGCGCGCCGAGCACGGCCAGCGCATTGCTGATGTTGAAGTGGCCCACCAGGCGCGTCTTGACCTGGGCGCCGCCGAGCGGCGAATCGAGATGGAATTCGGTGCCCGCGTGGCGACTGCGGAACTGCGAGGCACGCAGCATGGTCACACCGGCGATGTCGGGCTGGGTGGCCGCGTCGCGCAGGGTGTAGCCGGTCACGCAAGGGCCGCCGGGCTGGGATACGAGTTGCTTGACCAGGCGTTGTCCTGCCGGGTCGTCGAGGTTAAGCACTGCTGTTTTCAATCCTGGCCACGCGAACAGCTTGGCCTTCGCCGCTTCGTAGCATTCCATGGTGCCGTGATAGTCGAGGTGGTCGCGCGTCAGGTTGGTGAACAGCGCAACGTCAAAATGCATGCCCAGGGTACGGCCTTGCCCGAGACCGATGGAGCTTACCTCAATCGCCAGCGCGGTGGCGCCCGCATCGCGCACGCCGGCCAGTTTTTCGGCCAGCAGCACCGCGTCGGGTGTCGTGTAGCCGGTGACGTCGTACTCGACTTCGCCGCGCCCGCTGAACAATCCCACGCCGAGCGTGCCGATGACGGCCGCCGTCTCGCCCAGGCGCGCAAAGGCCTGGCCGAGCCAGACCGCGCACGAGGTCTTGCCGTTGGTGCCGGTCACGCCGACGGTGAACATGGCGGCATCGGGGAGCCGATAGCAGGCGTGCGCGATCGGACCGGCGTGCGCTTTCAGGTCGCTCACGGCCAGGTGCGGCACGCCCGAGGCGTCAGTCCAGGCGAAATCGCGGTCGTCGTAGACGATGGCGGCGGCGCCCTGCTCAATCGCCCTGGCGATGTAGGCGCGGCCGTCGGCGGCGTCGCCCGGGTAGGCGAAGAAAACGTCGCCCGGCTTGACGCGGCGCGAGTCGGACACCACCCTGGCGCCGGGAGCGGCCTGGGCGATCCAGGTGCAGACCTGCTGCGGATTCAAGGACGGCACTATTTGTGTCATTACATCACCTCCCCGGAGCCATCGTTCGGCGCGACGATTTCGGTCACGTCCGAATCGGGCGGAATATTGAGCGCGCGCAGCGAGTTGGCGGCCAGCGCGGCAAAGGTCGGCGCCGCCACGATGCCACCGAAGTGGCCGATCGCGGTCGGTTCGTCGATCATGACGGCGATGATGAAGCGCGGGTTCGACATCGGCACCATGCCGACAAAACTGCCGATGTACTTGCGCGGCATGGCGTACTTGCCGTTTTCGACCTTGTAGGCGGTGCCGGTCTTGCCGCCCACGCGGTAGCCGGCAACCTGCGCCTGCTTGGCGGTGCCGTGCGCGCCCGACACCACCAGCTCGAGCATCTCGCGCATCTGGCGCGCGGTTTTCGGCTTGATGATCTGGCGTCCGACTGGCAGCTCGGTGACCTTCTGGAACGACAGCGGAATGGTGTCGCCGTCGCGCGCGAACATCATGTAGCCGCGCGCCAGTTGCAGCAGCGAGACCGAAATGCCGTTCCCGTAGCTCATGGTGGCCTGTTCGACCGGACGCCACGATTTATACGGACGCACGCGCCCCGCCACCGCGCCGGGAAAGCCGAACTTGGGCTGCTGGCCGAAACCGACTTCGGTAAACATCTCCCACATTTCGCGCGGCGGCATCGACAGCGCCAGCTTGGAGGTGCCGATGTTGGACGACATTTCGACGATCTCGGAGACCGTGATCACACCGTGAGCCTTGGTGTCGGAAATCGGCGCGCCGTTGATCACGAAGCGCCCGGCCCCGGTATCGATGCGGGTGGTGGGCGTGACGCGCCCGCTGTCGAGCGCCAGCGCCACGGTGAACGGTTTGAGGGTCGAACCCGGCTCGAAAGTATCGGTGATGACGCGGTTGCGCAGCTGCGCCCCGGTCAGGCCCTTGCGGTCGTTCGGATCGTACGTCGGCCAGTTGGCCAGCGCCAGCACTTCGCCGGTTTTCACGTCCAGCACCACGGCGGCGCCGGCCTTGGCCTTGAACTTGGCCACGGCTTCCTTGACCTGGTTGAAGGCGATGTATTGCAGCTTGCTGTCGACCGACAGGGTGAGGTCCTTGCCGTCGTGCGGCTCTTTCGACAGGCCCACGTCTTCGACGATCTGGCCGAGGCGATCCTTGATCACGCGGCGGCTGCCGGTGGTGCCGACCAGGTTTTTTTGCTGGGCCAGTTCCATGCTTTCCTGGCCGGCGTCTTCGACGTTGGTGAACCCGACCAGGTGGGTCGCGATTTCGCCCTGCGGATAGAAGCGTTTGTATTCCTTGCGCGTGTCCAGGCCCTTGATGCCCAGTTTGGCGATCTGCTCGATCACCGGCATCTCGACCTGGCGCTTCAGGTACACGAAGGTGCGGTCCGAATCGAGTTTTTTACGCAGCGCGGCGTCACTCATGGTGAGCAGCGCGGCCAGGGCGCGCAGTTTTTCCGGCGGCGACTCGAGCACGTCTTCGGGAATCGCCCACACCGCCTTGACCGGGACCGAGGAGGCCAGCACCTGGCCGTTGCGGTCGAGGATGCGCCCGCGCGTGGCGGGCAGTTCGATGGTGCGCTCGTAGCGGTTCTTGCCCTGGCTGATCAGGAATTCGTTGGACACGGTTTGCAGCCACACGGCGCGCCCGGCCAGCACCATGAAGGAGGCGAACAGCACAAACAGCACCACGCGCGAACGCCAGGTGGGCAGGCTGACCGCCAGCACCGGGCTTTTCGAGAACGATACGCCTTTCGAGGCCGCTACACGCGCGCCTGCCGCACCATTGTTACCGCGTTTCATTGCGCCCCTTCCGTCAGGTACTGCGTGCGCGCCGGGGTCAGCGGCGTCATGTCGAGCTTGTCGCGCGCGATCTGTTCGATGCGCGCGTTGGTGCCCAGGGTCGACTGGTCGAGCTGCAATTGCGCCCAGTCGATGTCGAGCTGGCGCGCCTGGTGTTCGAGCTTGCCCAGCTCGATGAACAGGTTGCGCGCCTGAAACTGGGCGTTGACCAGCGACAGTGCGCAGCCGACCAGCAGCACGGCGAGCACGGCGTTAATCTTGCTGTTCACGCGGCGCTCCGATTGGGACGAGATTCGGGCAAGCGTTCGGCCACCCGCATCACGGCCGAGCGCGAGCGCGGATTGCCTTCGACTTCAAGCTCGGACGGTTTCATCTTGCTGATCAGCTTCATCAGCGGCTGCGGCAGGTCGACCGCGCGGATCGGCAGGCGGCGGTCGGGCTGTTCGACCTTGACCTTGCTGGCCAGAAACTGCTTGACCATGCGGTCTTCCAGCGAATGGAAGCTGATCACGGCCATGCGCGCGCCGGGCGCGAGCATGGCGTAAGCCGCGCTCAAGCCTGTTTCAAGGTCCTCAAGCTCTTTATTGATGAAAATCCGGATAGCTTGAAAGGTCCGTGTGGCCGGATCCTTGCCCTTCTCGCGGGTTTTAACCGCGTTTGCCACGATGCCGGCAAGCTGTCGTGTGCTTGAAATTGGTTCGACTGCCCGGCGAGCAACAATCGCCTTTGCAATCTGAAAAGCAAACCGTTCTTCCCCATAATTGCGAATGACCCTTTCCAATTGTTGTTCAGTCTCGCTGGCCAGCCACTCGGCGGCGGACACGCCGCGCGTGGTGTCCATGCGCATGTCGAGCGGGCCATCGTTGCGGAAGCTGAAACCGCGCGCGGCATCGTCCACCTGCGGCGAGGAAATGCCCAAATCGAGCAAAATGCCGTCGACCTGGTCCACGCCGCGCGCGGCCAGGGCCTGCTGCATCGTGGCAAAACTGTCGTGCACGATTTCAAAGCGCGCGTCAGTTATCTGGCCGGCCGTGGCGATCGCCTGCAAGTCCTTGTCGAAAGCAAACAGGCGCCCGTTCGGCCCCAGGTGCGACAGGATCAGGCGGCTATGTCCACCGCGACCGAAGGTCCCGTCTATATAAGTGCCATCGGCACGCACGCCCGTCAGGTCGAGTGCGTCAACCGCTTCGTCCAGCAACACCGTCCGGTGCTGAAATTCCGGCACCGCCACCACATTCATCATCGGCGCGCCTTAGAAAGAAAAATTAGATAACACATCGGGCATGCCACCGGCGACGGCGGCTTGCTCGTCTTCGGCCAGTTTGGCGGCATCCCATATTTCGAAATGGCTGCCCATGCCAAGCAGCATGACCTCGCGGGTGAGGCCGACAGCGCTGCGCAACTCGGGCGAGATCAGGATACGCCCGACAGAATCGAGCTCGACATCGCAAGCGTTGCCGAGGAAAATACGCTGCCACGCGCGGGCCGACATCGGCCAGGCGGCGATCTGCTCGCGGTGCGATTCCCACACCGGACGCGGAAAAAACAGCAGGCACCCGTGCGGGTGGCGGGTAAGCGTGAGGCGGCCTTCGCACTGGACTGCGAGTGCGTCGCGATGCTTGGAAGGAATAGACATCCTGCCTTTCGCATCGAGATTGATTGCGGACGCGCCTTGAAACACGAGTTACCTACTTGAAAAAGTTATTATGAAGTCGGTGTTTTGGCGCCAGGAGCATGAATTCTCTCCCACAAAACTACACTTTTCCACACAGTTGCCCACTTTAGATGAAGCCATCTGGACGGTCAAGCGCTTTCAATCGTGCTAAAAGGGAATTTTGTTAATGAAGTCAAGGACTTAGCGCATTACCTTGAAGGATCTTCAAAGGAAAATATGTCGATAAATTAGAGACTTAGACAAGACAGTGAATGTTCAACCTCATCTATACACATGGGTTTGCGAGACACAACAAGACTTAAAATAATTACATCTGCTTACTTTTGCGCAACGGATGAGTGATTTGTCCGGTGTGGACGATGGAGTGTGATAGGAAGCCCGCAGCCGGCCAGCGCCGCGGGTAAGCGGCGGATCAGGACAGCAGCGGGGAGCCGTCGTTCAGGCTGGCAGGGTCGAGAAGCAGTTGCCCGGCAGTGCCGAAATCAGGGCTGCCAACGATGCCGATAGCCGTTATCATTCCGACATTCGACAGCGTGCCGTTGAGCGCGTACTGGTAGGCCAGGTCGCCGCCGATGGCCGCCGTGTCGCTGCCGCCCAGGGAGAATTGCTCCAAGGTGGTCCAGACACTCCATGCGGTCGCGCCGCTTGCGCGGGCTTCATCGAAGCGCGCCACCAACGCCCGGAAATCGAATTGCTCGGCCTTGTTGTCGTTGATCGGGCTCAGCGCTTGCGGCTTGTAATCCCATGATGCCGCAGTTACCACCTGCAAGGTAGCGATGCTGGCATGGCCAGGAGACACGTACCAGCCCTTGAAGGTGATCTGGTCGGCGGCGCCGGACGACAGCACAAGGTCGCTGCCGGACTTGCGCAGCACCAGGTCGGCGTAGGTGATGCCGCCACCGAGCGACAGTGCGTCGCCCTGGAAGGAGTCGGACGTCACCACGGTGTCATGGCCGTCGCCACGGTTGAAGGCTATCACAGCGCCGCCGCCCATGACCATATCGGCGCCGGTGCCGCCGATCGACATCCGGATTTCTTCGCCGCCGAGCAGGCGATCGTCGCCCGACCCGCCATCAAGCAGCAGCCTGCCCCCGCCCGCCGACGACAGGGCATCGTTGCCCGCGCCACCCTGCAAGAGATCGATACCGGAGCCGCCGTCAAGAAGATCGTTACCGTTTCCGCCGCACAGGAAATCATCATGCGCCATGCCGAATAACTGGTCATCACCATCGAGTCCATACAAACGGTCGCTGTTCGAACGTCCGGTTGAATCACATTCATCACGTTTCCATTTCTTTAAGGTAAATATTGGTTTTATAGAAATGTTTCACATGCGTCAATTTATGCCGTCCTGGTAGCGCTATCCGCGCTGTCCGGTAGCGCCATGCGCAACCGCGCGAATGGTGCCCGCACCGGCGCCGGCCATGCAGCTGTCGAAGGCGTAAAAGCCATTCCGAGCGCAGGAACCCAGGGAATGGCTGCAAATGCCCAGTGGACTTGGCTTAGTACAGCAGCGGGGAGCCGTCGTTCAGGCTGGCGCCGGGCAAGAACTCCTGCATTAAGCTGCCGAAACCGCTGCTACCGACAATGGCGATCGCCACCGCCGCACCTACCGTGGCCAGGTTGCCGTTGAGCGCATACTGATAAGCCAGGTTGCCGCCGATGGCCGCCGTGTCGCTGCCGCCGTTGGAGAATTGCTCCAGGCTTGCCCCAAAGCGCCAGGTGCTTCCCAAGGTGCCCCGGTTTTGGTCGAATTGAGCGATCAAGGCCATGAAATCGAAGGTTTCCACCTTGTTATCGTGGATCGGACTGCTTGCGCCGGGGAGGTAGTCCGCCGATGCTGCCGTGACCATCTGCAACACGGCGACGCTGGCATGGTCCGGCCCCGCGTACCAGCTCTTGAAGGTGATCTGGTCGCCGGCGCCGGCCGACAGGATCAGGTCGGCGCCCGACTTGCGCAGCGCCAGGTCGGCATACGCGATGCCGCCGCCAAGCGAGACGATATTGTCCGTGCCCAAGGAGAATCCGACCGTGTCCATGCCGTTGCCGCGGTTGAACACGATCAGGTCGGCGCCCGCCCCGGTGGCGATGTTGTCGGCGCCCTTGCCGCCAAAAAACAGCTCCTTGCCGTCGCCGCCGCTCAGGCGGTCGGCCCCGGAGCCGCCATCGAGCAGGTTGGCATGGCCGGCCGTATCCGTCAGGGTATCGTTGCCCGCCCCACCCTGCAGCAGGTCGACCCCGTCCTGCCCATTCAGCTGGTTGGCGCCGACATTGCCCTTGAGCAGGTTGTCGAGCCCATTGCCACGGCCGTTTACCGCCGCGCTGCCCGTCAAGCTCAGTATCTCGACGTGCGCCGGCAGGGTCAGGCCAGCCGCGCTGCTGATCTGATCCAGTCCCGCATCGGCCTCTTCGGTCACGACATCCTGGGCATCGACAAGGTAGCTGTCGTTGCCGGCGCCGCCGGCCAGCGTGTCCCTGCCGGCGCCGCCGTCGAGCACATCGTTGCCCAGATGGCCGTACAGCTGGTCGTTGCCGCCCAGGCCGGCCAGGTGGTCGTCATTCGACTTGCCATGCAGGATGTCGGCCTGCGCCGTACCGCGCAGGGCGATGCTGCCGGCCGCGGCCACGTTCAGATTGAAGCTGGTGCTGGCGCTGGCGCCGGCGCTGTCGGTCCAGGTAACGTCGATGGCGAGCGGGCCGGCGCCGGGAGTGGCCGGGGTGCCGCTCAGGGTACGGCTGAGAGCATCGAAGGCCAGCCAGGCCGGCAGCGCGCCGACCGTCATGACGCCGGCGCCGTCGTCATCCTCGTCGACGAACATATCCGAAGGCAGGACCAGGCTGAAAGGGCGCTGTTCCTCGACCGTCTGGTCGGCCATGGGCGTGCCGACGACCGGGGCGAGCGGAAGGTCGAACACTTGCAGCGTGAACTTGGCGCTGGCCGACTGGCCCGAGCTGTCGGTCGCGGTGAGGATCAGCCTGAGGTCGCCGGCGTCGCGATACCCCGGACTGAGCAGCATGACGCGGGCGTCGGCATCGAAGCTGAGCCAGGCGGGAAGCGCGCCGCCCTGTTCCGTGCGCAGGTTGTAGCGCAGTACATCGCCTGCATCGACATCCACAAAAGCATCATCGGGGACAGTCAGCGCGATGCTGTCGCCCTCTTGCACCGCAAAGTCGAACATGCCAATGCCCACCTGCGGCGCATGGCGGATGAAATCGGAGAGCGGCCTGACTGTCTGGTCGGCGAACCTGACATTCACAAAATCCGCCTGCCGTGCGTGGTCGGCGAGCACCACCCGATCGATGGCGCCGTTGACGCTGGCATAGGCAAACGCCATCGTCGGCGCGAAATTGACCGGCACGATATCGCTGGCCTGAATGCCAGGGCCGAACTCGATCACGGCGTTCAGTCCCGCATCGACGATCGTGTCGGTGCCATCACCCTGGTTGAACACAAACGTATTGTTGACATCCCAACTCGGCGTATGGCGCAGGACATCGTCGCCGCGCCCGCCATGGAGCACGTTGACGCCGCTGCCGCCATGAAGGTCGTCGCTGCCGTCGCCGCCCATCAGCACATCATTGCCGTCGCCGCCCTTGAGCAGGTCGTCGTCCGCGCCGCCGGTGAGCGTATCGTCGCCGCCGGCGCCGATCAAGGTGTCGTCTCCACCGTTGCCATATATCTGATCGCCATTGCCTAATCCAGTGAGCGTCTCCCCGATATCGCTACCATTGATCAAGAGGGGGAGGTCGTTATTCGTTTGCAGCGCCATGGGCATATCCGTTGTTGAGAAGAAAATTGAAAAGGAACAGGTATTGGACCTGTCCCGATGAAAGAGCGCTTACTTTTATACAACTAATTAACCAAGGTCAATTTTTTGCGGGTGGGTAGAGCATGCCGCGCCGGCGCGTTGCGCCAACAGCTACCGGCGCGTTGCGATGCTGGCCCGGGAGTGAGTGGGAAGGGGCGCCGGGCAAAACACCACACCCCCGCAGAACGCGCGGGTATGGAGGTTCATGCGTGCTTAGTACAGCAGCGGCGAGCCGTCGTTCAGGCTGGACGCGGGCAAGAATTCCTGCGCTGCGCTGCCGAAACCACTGTTGCCGACGATGCCGATCGCGGGCGTTGCACCGACATTGGCCAGGTTGCCGTTGAGCGCGTACTGGTAAGCCAGGTCGCCGCCGATGGCTGCGGTGTCGCTGCCGCCACGATGGAACTGCTCGAGCGTGGTCCACGCGCTCCAGGCCGTCGCGCCGGCGGCACGCGCCTGGTCGAAGCGCGCCACGATGCCGATGAAGTCGAACTGCTCGACCATGTTGTCGTTGATCGGGCTCAGCGCGCCGGGATGATAGTCCGTGGAAGTGGCGGTAACCACCTGCAAGGTGCCGATGCTGGCGTTGCCCGGCGCCGCGTACCAGCTCTTGAAGACGATCCGCTCGGCCACGCCAGTGGTCAGGACCAAGTCGCTGCCGGCCTTGGTCAGCAGCAGGTCGGCATAGCGGATGCCGCCGCCCAGCGACAGGGTATTGTCGGCGCCGGTCGTGCCGAGCACGGTATCGACGCCGTCGCCCCGGTTGAAGACGATCAGGTCGGCGCCCGTGCCGGTGGTGATCGTGTCGGCGCCCTTGCCGCTGATGAACATATCGTTGCCGCTGCCGCCCACCAGGCAGTCAATGCCGGCTCCGCCGTCGAGCAGGCTGGCGCGCCCGAGCGCATCGGTCAAGCCGTCGTTGCCGGCGCCGCCCTGCAACAGATCGATGCCATCGAGGCCGTCCAGCAGGTTGGCGCCGGCGTTGCCCTTGAGCAGGTTGTCGAGCGCGTTACCGATGCCGTCGGCCGGTGCGGCACCGGACAGGGTCAGGATTTCAACATGCCCGGCCAGGGTCAGGCTGGCCGCCGAGGTGACCTGGTCCAGGCCGCCGCCGGCGTCTTCGATGATGACATCGGTGGCGTCGGCGACGTAGCTGTCGTTGCCGCTGCCGCCAGCGAGGGTGTCCTTGCCGGCGCCGCCGTCCAGGGTATCGTTGCCGCCCATACCGTTCAGTTGGTCGTCGCCATCGAAGCCACGCAGGTCGTCGTTATTCGACTTGCCGGTGAGGATATCGGCATCCGCCCCGCCGCTCAGCGTTACGCTGGCCGCCGGCTTGACCGCCAGATCCATGACGACACTGGCATGCAAGCCGCCCTTGTCGGTCCAGGTCACGGTCAACGGCACCGTGCCGGTATCGCTGGACGACGGGATGCCGCTCAGAGTGCGGGTGAACGGGTCGAAGTGCAGCCATGCCGGCAGAGCGCCGACGCTCATGACGCCGCTATCGCCCTGATCCGGGTCGGAGAACATCTCGCGCGGCAGCACCATCTCGAAGCGCTGCGCTTCTTCAGCCGCCGGCGGCGCCGGGACGTAGGTCGCGACCGGTGCGTGGTTGTTGAAGGCCGACAAGGGGATGCGCGCACCACCGGCAAACTCGAGGTAGCTCTGCGCCAGGACCTCGGCCACATTGCTACTGTAGATCCGGCCGATCACCACCGAATCGCTGCCGTAGCTCAGGCGCATGATTGAACCACTGACTGGGGCGGCAACGATATCGGCGGGGCTGATGCCCGCGCCGAAACGGATCACGCTGCCGACGCCCCAGTCCCGGATGACGTCGGCACCGTCGCCGCGGTTCAGCAAATAGGTATTGGCGTCATCACCGCCGCCGTCGAGCATGTCGTCGCCGGTTCCACCCGACAGGGTGTCGTGGCCGCTGTGGCCGTTCAGCGAGTCGGTGCCGCCTTTACCTTCGAGGACATTGGAGAGGAAGTCGCCCTCCAGCATATTATCGCGCTCGTTGCCGATCAGCGAGCAGGCGAAAATGGCGCCCCGATCCCACACCGTGCCGTCGGGAAAGCGAATTTCGTGCACCGACGTCGCGCCGTAGTAATGATAGTCGTAATTCGGGATGGTAATACGGCCCGCCCCCGACTCCAGGGTCAATTGGGTGCCATTGCCCCCACCCGCATTCACCAGGCTGACCCAGACATCCTGGGGCTTGAGGTCGCCCTCGAAGGTGATCACGTTTTTCTGGTTGGCATCGTTTTGCGTAATGTGCAGCACGTCGTTGCCGTCGCCGCGTGCAAACACGAAGGTATTGCTGCCATCCTTTTCCCAGATCTCGTCGTCGCCGGCGCCGCCGCGCACGGTATCGTCGCCGCTATCGCTGAACAGCCTGTCGTTGCCGGCCCCGCCTTGTAGCAGGTCATTGCCCTCGCCACCCAGGAGCACGTCAGGCCCCTCCCCGCCCACCAGGACATCGTATCCGTCGCCGCCGTCCAGGCTGTCGTTGCCGTTGCCGCCATACAAAGTGTCGTCGCCACGGTAGCCATCGAGCGTGTCATTGCCGTCCAGGCCGTACAAAACGTCGAGCCCCTGGCCACTCTTGATGAGATTATCGCCCTCATCGCCCCGGTACACTCGATTCAGGATGTCGTCCTCGCTCCAGATGGTGCCATCGGCAAACTGGAGCTGCACCCGGCCCCGCATGCCAGGTTCGGCGTCGGACGACATGTTGAATGACAGTTGCAGCAACGCGCTGGTGCCGGTAATAGCGATGTTCAGCTGATTGGACCAGTTGGCGGCAAAGCTCACATCGGCGGGGCGTACATCGTCGCCCAGCAGCACGATATGGGTACCGCCGACGGCGGGGTCGACCACATACGTTCCCGCATCGCGGCCGAACTTGTACATATTGATCCCGGAGCCGCCGGTCAACCTGGCGTTCCCGGCCCCCGCGTCGAAGAGGTTGTCGCCAATATTGTCGAACAAAACGTCATTGCCCTCGCCGCCAACGAGGACATCGTTGCCTTCGCCACCCACGAGCGTGTCGCTGCCATTGCCGCCGCTGAGCAAATCGTTATGCGCACCGCCGGTAAGAAAGTCGCCGCCGTCGGTGCCGTTGACTTCGAGACCGTTGGCCTGGATCGCCGTTATGCGCAATTGCTCGGCATTCCAGTTGCTGCCGTCGGCCAGCACGATGCGCAGACGCGTGGCGATCTCGGGCGATTGCGGATCGAAGTAATTGGTCACGGTGATGCTTTGCGTCCCGCCCTTGACCCCGATCAGCAGGTCTTTCCCCCCGCCCGAGCGCGCGAAGGTCAGCGCACCCGCCAGCAGATCGGGCAACGCGATCAGATCCACGTGCATGCCATAGCGGCTCGTCACAATGGTGTCGTGCCCCCAGTCGCCATTGAAACGATAGGTGTTGACGCCCTCGCCGCCCGAGAGCCAGTCGTCGCCGGCGCCGCCGACCAGCAGGTCCTCGCCACCGCTGCCGTCGAGGCTGTCGTTGCCATTGCCGCCGGCAAGCTGGCTGGCCGGGTAGCCGGCCTGCAGTCGGTCGTCGCCGTCGCCGCCGTCCAGGTTGACTCCCCGGAACCAGTCGGCGCCGGCGGACAGGGTTTGAACGGGGTTGAGCAGGCCGAACACGGCCGCGTGGTCCCAGCTGGTGCCGTCGGCGAAGCGGATGTCCGCGACCGGCGCGGGGCGCGCTTCGCCGCTCGACAAGTTCACGCCCGGACCAAAATACCCCTTGACGGTGATGCTGTCGTCGCTATTGCGAATCGACAAGGTCAAGTCCTCGTAGCCGGCCCTGGAAAGGACGATGTCGGCCGGATTGATGCCTTCGGCGAAGCGGATCAGGTTACGTTCCTTTGCGACGCCCCAGTCCGCACTAATCACGTCGCGCCCATGGCCGCGCCCGAAAAAATAGGTATCGTCTCCGGCGCCGCCGTTGAGCATGTCGTTGCCCGTGCCGCCAACGAGGGTATCGTTACCGGCGCCGCCGTCGAGGCGGTCGTCACCACCCATGCCGAACAGATAGTCCTTATCGGCGCTTCCGATCAGGAAACCGGCATTATCATTGCTGCGAAATACGGAGATCATCAAAAAATTCCATTAAGAATGAGGAAACATTTCTTTTATAGAAATAATTAATGAGTGTCAACATGTGAAAATTTGAGGTCGCTCTTCAGCAGGCCGGCATGGCGCCGGGGGCAGGGCCGCAGCGCGGCCGACCCGCATGCGGATCCCTTGGGAATGTCCTCGCCGGGGGCGAGGCAGGATGTTTCAGCGGCGCCTTACGCGCCGGATTATTCAGTGTGAAGCAGGCCGATAGGCCGGATTTTGTTACGGCGACGACCCTTGCGGGCAATCGCTATGACAGCCATTCCTCTAGGCGCAGAATTACTCCTGCGCTCAAGCTCCCTACCCGCACG
The DNA here is from genome assembly GCF_011682155.1 of Massilia sp. CCM 8734. Lineage (NCBI taxonomy): Bacteria > Pseudomonadati > Pseudomonadota > Betaproteobacteria > Burkholderiales > Oxalobacteraceae > Massilia > Massilia sp. CCM 8734. The sequence continues at coordinate 5,258 of NZ_WHJI01000026.1, read as the reverse complement.
CTCCGCGAGCCGCCTCAACGCGTGCCTATTTGGGATTGCTCCAGGTGGAGGTTACCGCGTTTCACCGTAACTTAATACGCTCGTCTCTGTGGCCCTATTCCTCGCCTTATACTCCCCGGCTTGCGCCGGTCGGCTTTCAGCGGACGGCCATTAACCGTCACCCTGCTCTATGGAGTCCGGACCTTCCTCCCGCCGACGCATTACGCGCCAGCCAGCGACTGTCTGGCCTGCTTCACTCCTCCATTGTACCGCGCCAGCGCGCACGCCACCAAGTTTCCGCCAACCACCATGCGATCGATATCGATTTCGATATCATTATTGCAAAAAAAGTGATCGCAGTTGCGTTACCCAACGTACATACTCACTATTACAATATAGACAATTTTTAACAAGGAAACTTTAATGAAACTGTTGCCTCTTGCCGCACTGATCAGCACCGCCCTGTTCGCCACCTCCGCCGCCAACGCCGCCGACTGGCCGGAGAGTTTTTCGAAATGCGCCGCCCAGGGCGGCAGCTGCGACGTCGGCGCCGCCAAGCGCCAGGTATCGTTCGGCATCAAGAACAAGTGGGTGGTCAAGTCGCTCAGCGGCAAAGTGGCCTGCACCGCCGCCACCTTCGGCAGCGATCCGTATCCCGGCGTCGACAAAAAATGCGCGGTAGGCCCGCTGGACGGCGGCACCACGCCACCGACCACCCCGCCAACCACGCCACCGACAACCCCACCGACGACGCCGCCGACAACGCCGCCAACCACGCCGCCGGCCGGCACCGATCCGCTCACGCAAGCAGCGCCCGCAACGGGCTGGGCCAGCTACAGCAGCGGCACCCGCGGCGGCGCGGCGGCGACGCAGAAAGATGTCTTCCTGGTCAGCTCGGCTGCACAACTGCAGGGAGTGCTCAAGAACACGGGCGGCAAGCCGACCCAGGTCAAGATCTACGGCACCATCGACATGGCTGCCGACGGCCCGTTCAAGAATGCCACCGACCAGGGCGTGCGCAGCCTGATTTCGCTGCCATCGAACACCACCCTGATCGGCGTCGGCGCCGACGCGGGCATTGTCAACGGCCGCATCATGATCAAGGGCGTCGATAACGTCATCGTACGCAACCTGACCATCGCCAACCCCTGCGATATCGCTCCCGTGTGGGATCCGAAAGACACCAGCACCGGCAACTGGAACTCGCGCTACGACGGCTTGAACGTCGACGGGGCGACCCACGTCTGGATCGACCACAACACCTTCACCGATGCCCCACGCACCGATGACCAGTTCCCGAAAGAAAACGGCAAACTCAAGCAGTGCCACGATGGCTCGCTCGACATCAAGAACGGCGCCGACTACGTCACCGTGTCGAACAATGTGTTCAAGCTGCACGAGAAAAACACCTTGGTCGGCTCGTCCGACAGCACCACGTCCGACGATGGCCACCTGACCGTCACTTTCCACGGCAATCTGTACCACGACATCACCGGCCGCTCGCCGCGCGTGCGTTTCGGCAAGGTTCACGTGTACAACAATTACTACCAGGGCGACCGCGACGCCAAGCTGTATCCGCACAACTACAGCATCGGCGTCGGCTACAAGGCAAAGATCGTCTCGCAGCACAACGCATTCGACATCATCGGCGCCAAGGAATGCGGCGATGTGGTCGAGGCATCGGGCTCGTCCGGCAAAACCGGCGCCATCGTCGACAGCGGTTCCTTGCTCAACGGCGTAGCGCTGGGCCTGGGCGGCGAGAGCTGCAAGTTCAGCACTGCGGTCGGCTGGACCCTGCCGTACACCCCGGTCGTGCTCGATGCGTCCAAAGTGCGCGAGTCGGTACTGCGCAACGCGGGCGCCGGCAAGCTCAGCGTCAGGTAATCCGGGCACGTCCCGCATCGCGCCGCAGCCCGCCCCCGGCTGCGGCGTTGACAGCGGTAAATCAGCCTGAAATGGCCGGCGCGGCGCCGCCGGCCTGTTCCAGCTGCGTCACCAGCACCCGGTCGATCCGGTGCCTGTCCATATCGACCACCTCGAAACGAAAACGCTCCCACACAAAACGGTCGGACGCGGCCGGCACATGCCCGAGTTGCTCCAGCACGAAACCGGCCAGGGTCTGGTAGGCCCCGCTCGCTTCGCCGGGCAGCACATCAGCGATCCCGAGCACCTCGCGCAGGCGTGGCAGGGGCATGGCGCCATCGAGCAGCCAGCTGCCGTCCTCGCGTCGCACCGCGTCCGGCTCGCCCGCCTCGTCGCCGGGCAGCGCGCCGATCAGGGCCGCCATCAGGTCGACCAGGGTCACCATGCCCTTCAGTTCGCCATGCTCGTCGACCACCAGCGCCAGTTCGGCCTGCTGTTGGCGCAACTGTTCCAGCAGGCCGCGCGCGCTGACCGTGTGCGGCACCAGCAGCGCCGCGCGCATGGCCGCGCCGATATCGATGGCGTTCAGCGCGCCATGGGCGATCGCCTGGGCGAACAGTTCGCCCGCGTCGACCACGCCCAGCACCTGCGCGGCGTCGCCGCGCACCACCGGAAAGCGGCTGAACGGACTGGCCGCGATGCGCGCCAGGTTGGCGCCGCGTTCGCCATCGAGGTCGATCAGTTGCAGCGCGGCGCGTGGCGTCATCAGCGCATCGATGCGCTGGTCGTCGAGGCGCAGGGCGCGCGCGGCGATGTCCGATTCGGTCTTGTCGAGCACGCCCGCGTCGGCGCCCTCGCGCAGCATGCCGCTGATCTCGTCGGCGGTGGGGGCGCTGGCGGGCGCGCGCCCCATGCCCAGCACCCGCATGATCAGCTCGCTCAAGGCCGACAACACGCGCACCAACGGCGCCATGGCGCGCGACAGCGCCTGCAGCGGCGGCGCGATGATGGCCGCCACGGCTTCCGGATACTGCATCGCAATGCGCTTGGGCACCAGCTCGCCGAGCAGGATCGACGCCAGCGTAATGCCGGCCACCACCAGCGCCAGCGCCGCCTGGCGCGCATAGGGCGCCAGCACCGGCAGCGTGGCCAGTTGCGGCGCCAGGCGCTCGGTCAGCGACGCTTCGCCGAAGGCGCCGTTGAAGATGGCAATCAGGGTAATGCCGACCTGGATCGTGGAAAGAAAGGCGCCCGGGTCATCGGCCAGCCGCATGGCGGTGCGCGCCCCGCCCCGGCCCCGGGCGGCCATTTTTTCGAGCCGCACCCGCTTGGCCGATACCAGCGCCAGCTCGGACATGGCAAACACGCCGTTGAGCAGGATCAGGACGAGGATGATCAGCAATTCCATGGAAAGCGGCTGGTGGGTTGGTCAAGTCATCCACGTTAGCGCTGCCATATTCGTGGGTTTGAGGCAGCACAATGTCGCACGCGGTCCGGCGGGGATAGAAATTGTGATATTTAATGTCGTAATTTCAAAAGCTTGCCCGAATCGGCTCGCATAGAATGACGCATACTCAACCATCCAGGCAGAGACTCCATGACGCACCCTTCCCGCAGTGGCGGCCAGATTCTGGTCGATGCGCTCAACATTCACGGCGTCGACACCGCCTTCGGGGTTCCCGGCGAAAGCTACCTCGACGTGCTCGACGCCCTGCACGACTCCGATATCCGCTTCATCATCAACCGCCAGGAAGGCGGCGCCGCGTTCATGGCCGAAGCCTATGGCAAGCTGACCGGCAAACCCGGCATCTGCTTCGTCACGCGCGGCCCCGGCGCCACCAATGCCTCGATCGGCGTGCATACCGCCTACCAGGACTCGACCCCGATGATCCTGTTCATCGGCCAGGTCGGCAACGATTTCATCGACCGCGAAGCGTTCCAGGAGATCGACTACCGCCGCATGTACGGCCAGATGGCCAAGTGGGTCACCCAGATCGACCGCGCCGACCGCATTCCCGAATACATCGCGCGCGCCTTCCAGGTCGCCACCAGCGGCCGTCCCGGCCCGGTGGTGCTGGCGCTGCCGGAAGACATGCTGATCGACACCGCCGCCGTGGCCGACACCCGCCGCTACCAGCCGGTGCAGGCGTCGCCATCCGCCGCCCAGATCGCCACCCTGCGCGAGATGCTGGCCGCCGCACAACGTCCGGTGGTGCTGCTTGGCGGCGCCAGCTGGAACGCCCAGGCCTGCGCCGACCTGCAACGGTTTGCCGAAGCCAATGCGCTGCCGGTCGGCTGCACCTTCCGCTTCCAGGACCTGCTTGACAACGCCCATCCTCACTATATAGGTGATGTCGGCATCGGCATCAATCCGAAACTGGCCGCGCGCGTCAAAAACGCCGACCTGGTCATCGCCATCGGCCCGCGCCTGGGCGAAATGACCACCGGCGGCTACACCCTGCTCGCCTCGCCCGTGCCAAGCCAGCGCCTGGTGCATTTTCATGCGGACGCCGAGGAACTGGGCAGTGTGTACCAGGCCGAGCTGATGATCAACAGCGGCGCCGCGCAAGCCTGCACCATGCTGGCCGCGATGGCGCCGGTCGACCCGTCCGCCTGGCGCGGCACGGTCGCCGAGGCGAAGGCCGAGCTGGCCGCCTATCAGGAACAGCCGCCGATTTTCAAGGATGGCACGGCCCCGCTCGACCTGTGGCAAGTGGTGCAGGAACTGATGGCGCAAGTTCCGCGCGATACGATTATCACGAATGGCGCCGGCAATTACGCCTCGTGGGCGCACCGCTTTTATCGTTATGGCGGCATGCGCACCCAACTGGCGCCGACCAATGGCGCGATGGGTTACAGCGTGCCGTCCGGCATCGCGGCCAAGATTGTCGATCCCTCACGCACGGTGGTGACGTTTGCCGGCGATGGCGAATTCATGATGAATGGACAAGAACTGGCGACCGCGGTGCAATACAAGGCCGGCGTGATTATTATTGTTTTCAACAATGGCATGTTCGGCACCATCCGCATGCACCAGGAAAGGGATTATCCGGGCCGCGTATCGGGCACCGGATTGCACAACCCGGACTTTGCGGAACTGGCCAAGGCGTATGGCGCGCATGGCGAGGTGGTCAATGCCACGGCGGAATTCGGCCCGGCCCTGGCGCGCGCGCTGGCGCACACCCGGGACAATGCCTTGCCGGCGGTGATCGAGTTGCGTTACGACGGGAATTTGATTACCCCGAATGCGACCTTGGAGACGATTCGCAAGACGGCGGAAGCGGCAAAGGCGGCGAAAGCGATCAAGTAATCAAGGAAGCGCTACCCGCAAAACCGTCGTTCCCGCAGCGGCGGGAACCCAAGTTTCTTAGCAACTTCTGGAAACTTGGGTTCCCGCCGTCGCGGGAACGACGATG
>NZ_WHJI01000269.1:0-306 GCF_011682155.1 Massilia sp. CCM 8734 | reverse complement strand
AACTTCTACCTGGTAATCTTTTAGATAACGCTCTTTAATTTTTTGTTGCTGATTGAGCTGATTTTTTATGGTTAAAAGTAATAAATCAGTGCTCACAGGCTTACTGAAATAATAATCAGCACCTGATTTTATGCCTTGTAGTCGAGACTCAAGCGCATCTTTTGCTGTCAATAGAATAAAGGGGGTATGACTTGTTTCAAAATCATTTTTGATATATTGACAAAATTCTATTCCATCCATTACAGGCATCATTACATCACTAATGATTAATGCCGGAGATCCTTCTTTAGCTTTCGTAATACCTTC
>NZ_WHJI01000268.1:0-306 GCF_011682155.1 Massilia sp. CCM 8734 | reverse complement strand
AATTCCCAATTCGATTTTAAAATCATCAGAGAATGCAACAGTCAGTCTTTCTGATGTAGTCAGTAAAAAGAAAACTGTATTGGTTTTTTACCGTGGCGGATGGTGTCCGTATTGTAACCTGCATTTGTCTGCTCTGGCGGAAGCCGAAAAACAAATTCTTGATTTAGGTTATCAGATTGTTGCGATAAGCCCCGACTCTCCTGAAAATTTAAGGAGCACAGCAGAAATAGATAAAGTACAATATATGTTGCTTTCCGATGCAAACGGCGTCTTAATCAAAGAATTTGGAATTGCTTTTGAAGCTCC
>NZ_WHJI01000267.1:0-308 GCF_011682155.1 Massilia sp. CCM 8734 | reverse complement strand
ACGTACCATTTCCAGGCTGTCAACCGTTTCCTGAATCGTTTGTGTCGGATATCCGTACATTAGGTAAGCATGTACCATAATTCCGGCTTCGGTAAAATTACGGGTTACTTTTGCGACCTGTTCTACGGTTACGCCTTTGTCAATTAATTTCAATAATCGGTCGGAAGCCACTTCCAGACCGCCGGAAACAGCAATACAGCCTGAAGCTTTCAACAACAAACATAAATCTGCAGAAAAGCTTTTTTCGAAACGGATATTCGTCCACCAGGTAACGGCTAATTTTCGGCGTAAGATTTCGAGAGCCAAAG
>NZ_WHJI01000266.1:0-308 GCF_011682155.1 Massilia sp. CCM 8734 | reverse complement strand
ATTCTATAACTGTCAAATTGACGATAACTATCTAACTTTGCTTTTAAAAGATCAATCTCTTTTAAAAGATTTTCCAAAGTGGCAGAGATTTTTAATTTTGAAACAGTTCTATTGTATTTAATTTCATGCTCGGCTACCATTAAAGCTTTTAAGGCAAATTCATCATCTCCAATTTCATAAAGAATCTTTTCCTTCAACCAGGCAATCATCAAAGTTTCATAATCAATTTCTAGAAGTTGCGAAAGTTTTGAAATCTGATCTTTTGTTGGTTTTCTTGTTCCTGATTCAAATTTGCTTATTAAAGCCTG
>NZ_WHJI01000265.1:0-309 GCF_011682155.1 Massilia sp. CCM 8734 | reverse complement strand
GTATTGGTTTTGTATCCCGATTGCCCTTCATATTTCCCAAAACGTATCATATCATTTCTATGCCAGGCTTCCCAGGTAAACTCGCGGGATCTTTCTTTGTAAAGTTCTTCTAAAGTTACACCGCTCAAAGCTGAGGATGTTGTTCGGTTAGAACGAACCATATTTACTAATGCATCTGCACTTTGCCCTAAGGTTACTGTTCCTCCCCGAAGAATTGATTCTGCTTTCATTAAAAGAATATCTGAATAACGCAGGAAAGGAACGTCGTTATTCTGGTTACGATTTGTTGAAGTCGCATCCGGGTAGAAT
>NZ_WHJI01000264.1:0-310 GCF_011682155.1 Massilia sp. CCM 8734 | reverse complement strand
ACCACCATTTTCTGATGCCGGAATAACTCCTGAATCTAATGCCATCGCATAAAATTCGTTTTCCAGATATTCTAATGTCAGTGCAAATTGCAAAGCTCCGATTGGTGTTGCCGGAGTGGCGGTTATATCTTGTGCCATTGCTTTATTTGCTAACGCTGATAAACCAAAGGGAATGGATGCAAATGCTAAATTTTTTCCAAGATTTCCAAATTGTGTAAAACTGTCTCTTCTTGAACCTGTGCTGGCCATAATACCTTCATTAGTAAATGACTCTATAAATTTTAATATATTCATAATTTCTAGTTTTTAA
>NZ_WHJI01000263.1:0-310 GCF_011682155.1 Massilia sp. CCM 8734 | reverse complement strand
CGCTCTTCCGATCTCCTTTTATTTATGATGCTTCTTATGTGAAATTAAGAGAGGTGAGTTTAGGGTATACGATACCAAAAAGCGTTTTCAACGGAGCAAAAATCAACAGTATCTACTTTTCCGTATTCGCAAGAAATTTATTGACTTTTAATAAAGATTTGCCAAACGTTGATCCGGAGTCTATGTATACTTCAGGAAACGGACAAGGTTTTGAGTATGGTTCGTTACCATTTAGAAGATCATATGGGTTTAATCTTAAAGTTACATTCTAAAAAAAGAAATTATGAAATTTAAACAAATAATAATAGCT
>NZ_WHJI01000262.1:0-311 GCF_011682155.1 Massilia sp. CCM 8734 | reverse complement strand
TTGCCAATTATTTTAATATTTCTACAGACTTCAAAACTGTTCTCTAAATCATATTGGCTATTAATAGGCTTATTTTTATTCGGATTTGCGATTAGATTTTATAGTTTTAATCAGTGGTATCTGCCGAAAATTGGTGAACAAAATAGTTGGATGTACTGGTATAAATTTATTTACTATCCGACTTACAATCGCTTAGACGGACTTTTAGTTGGTGTTTCTATTGCAGGACTTTATCAATTTTCACCAGATGTATGGATTAAACTTTCAAAATATGGGAATCAATTTATTCTATTAAGTTTATGTATTTTGAC
>NZ_WHJI01000261.1:0-311 GCF_011682155.1 Massilia sp. CCM 8734 | reverse complement strand
GAACCACTATTATCCTGGGAGCGTATTATATGCTTAAGATGTTTCAAAATGTAATGTTGGGAGATGCTAATTCAAAAACATTTGCTGATGTTTCTGTTAATGAAGGAATTTCATTAGTCGTAATTATTGCGGTTTTAATCTTCTTCGGATTTTATCCAAAGCCAATTACAGATTTGATCACACCAAGTTTAGAGACGATTTTAAACGTTATCAATAAAAATTAATATTTTAAATAAAAATAAATTAGGGCATCATTGGTTTTAGATTTCCTAAATCAAAAAAACAAAAATGAATACATTAATAGCTATAAC
>NZ_WHJI01000260.1:0-312 GCF_011682155.1 Massilia sp. CCM 8734 | reverse complement strand
GTCTAAAGATCTAACAAATCTAAATTTTGACTACTTTTGCAGTATGGAAGAGAATTTAAAACGTCTTAATAAATTTATTGGGGAAACCGGTTATTGCTCCCGTCGTGAAGCCGATAAACTTATCGAAGAAGGGCGTGTCACAATAAATGGAGTTGTACCTGAAATGGGAACGAAAGTTTCATCGCATGATGAAGTACGTATAGACGGAAAATTAATCGTTGAAAAACACGAAAAATTAGTGTATCTGGCTTTCAACAAACCGGTTGGAATCGAGTGCACTACTAATTTAGAAGTAAGAAACAATATTGTAGA
>NZ_WHJI01000025.1:0-110418 GCF_011682155.1 Massilia sp. CCM 8734 | reverse complement strand
TCAGTACTTGCTGCCGCTTCCGAAACGTCGGACGGATGTGATGCTGCTGTCATGTTCAATTCCATATGTGTGCCAACTTCCTTAATTAGACTGATGAAGTTGTCTCACAACAGTTTGACACAGGGGGCGGCATGACATGAAGTTGGTGGAGCAGACACTCGATCAGCTCATGGTTGAACGTCCCGAACCTTCAGCTGACAGGCCTCAGCACTTGTGCATGGATAAAGGGTATGACTATGACAGCATGCGGGATTTGATCGCGCGATCAGGATTTGTCGCTCATATCAAGTCGCGCGGACAAGAGGCCGCCGGCAAGCATCATAGCGGCGCAAAAGCGCGCCGCTGGGTAGTCGAACGCACACATAGCTGGATGAATCGATTTCGACGGCTGCTCGTCCGCTGGGAAAAGAAGCGGGAAACTTATCTAGCCATGTTGCACTTTGCCTTGGGCATCATTTGCTGGCGTGCCGCTTACCAATAAGAATAGGCTCTTAGCACTTGCTCGTGGACGCGGGAGTTCGCTCGCCTTCCCCGCCTTGCCAAAGCCATGCCCTTGCTGGCCATGATCGGCACGTTCGCTACCGGTGATACACTTTCCCAGGCAATTGATACGCCTGCCGCCGCACGCAGCGCCGCCCAGTGGCAGCGTACCGCCATCGACGATATTGAAGCCGCATATCGCATCACATTGGAAAATCACCCTGGCACTTACGACACCGCAAACCCCGGCTTCCGCAACAATCTCGCCGTGGCCAGGGAGCAGGGATTGGCCCTTGCAGCCAAGGTCACTAATGGTGCACCTTCCGTCCCTGGCTTTGCTCGGGCCGGTGGAAAAATCAACCTGCACCGAATTCGATATTCTCTGCGACAGGCGATGATGGCGGCGCCGGGCGCATTGCGCCACGCGTGTGCCGTGTTGCCCTGCACGCGCCAGGTTGACGCACGCATGGCGCAATGCGGCCGTTGGCCTTTTACGCCCTGCACGCCTGTTGGTGTTGTTGTGCTGCTGATAGCGCAGCTTAGGAAAACAAATCCAGCTGGCCGGTGGCGTTGCCGCATTGTTTGGGCTTGGCCGGGGGAACGACGAACGGCTTCTTGAAGCGTGACGTGTCCAGCTCGCCAAACCGCCCGCTGGTCAGGTTCATGCCCAGCCGCTCCACCGCCTTGACGAAACGCTGGCGTATCAGATCGGCCCAGACGCCCTCCCCGTGCATGCGCTTGCTGAAGTCGCTGTCGTAGTCTTTGCCGCCGCGCATCTCGCGCACCCGGTTCATCACCCGCTGCGCCCGCTCGGGAAAGTGTGCCTGCAGCCATTCCTGGAACAGGGGATTGACTTCCAATGGCAGCCGCAGCACGACGTAGTGCGCGCTCACGGCCCCGGCGTCGCGCGCCGCCTCCAGCACCCGTTCGAGCTCGGGCTCGGTGACGAAGGGAATCACCGGCGCCACGCTGACCCGCACCGGGATACCAGCGTCGGTCAGGCGCCGGATCGTGCGCAAACGCCGCGCCGGCGCCGCCGCGCGCGGCTCGAGCGTGCGCGAGATGGCAGGGTCGAGCGTGGTGATCGTGACCGCCGCAATCGCCTGGTTCCTGGCCGCCATGGCCCCGATCAGGTCGATGTCGCGCTCGATCAGCGAGGACTTGCTGATCAGCGCGACCGGATGCTCGCAGTCGTGCAGCACTTCCAGCACGCGGCGGGTGATGCCCAGCCCACGCTCGCACGGCTGGTAGGCGTCGGTGTTGACGCCGAGCGCGATCGGCTCCGGCACGTAGGACGGCCTGGCCAGCTCGCGCCGCAGCAACTCGGGCGCGTTGACCTTGGCGAACAGGCGGCTTTCGAAGTCCAGCCCCGGCGACAGGCCAAGGTAGCTGTGGGTCGGCCGCGCAAAGCAGTAAATGCAGCCGTGCTCGCACCCGCGATAGGGATTGAGCGACACATTGAAGGGAATATCGGGCGAGGTATTGCGGCTCAGGATGGTCTTGGCGAATTCGTCGGTGACCTGGGTGCGGAACGGCGCCGGCGCGTCGTCCTCGTCGTCGGCATGCACCCAGCCGTCGTCAAACCGCTCGCGCGCATTGACCTCGTAGCGGCCCTGCAGGTTGGTGACGGCGCCGCGCCCCTTTTGCGCCGCCAGCGGGCGCGGCGGGAGCATGACGCTTTCTTCAAAGTCTTTGTCGCGATCGGTCACCGCAGCACCCATTTAACTGTATAAACATACAGTATTCTACGCGGGTGATGCCGCGCTTTCAAGCAGCGTTCAAAGCCGGCCTTGATGCAGCACAAACGTGTCGATCAAGTCATCGAAAGCGCGGCTCAGCGGCAGGAACTTATCGTGGTCGCCGTCGATCTCACCCAATGCGTGACAAGTCGCTTCCAGGGTCGAGAGCTGGTCAGGCGCGTGCGCCTTGCGAATGCGGTAATGCGAGGGCGGCATGTCGCTCAGCGGCAGGCGTGGCAAGGCATGCAGCAGGGGATTAAGGTACAGCATCTTGCGGCTTTTGCGCCAGGTGCCGTCGAGCACGACGAGCAGCAGTTTGCCAGGCGCGCCCAACAGCCCAAGCGGCGGCGTTGGCATGCCCAGCGAGCGGTCGTCCGGCGTGTCGGGATAGAGCAATACAGCCTGCCGGCCTTCCACGTCCAGCAGCGCGGACAGTTGCGCCGGGTCGAATACCTCGCCAGCGACCAGCGTGCTGCCGGCCACGCTCAGGTGCAGCAGGCGCGCACTGCCCTTGGCGTTGCTCACTTCCAGCGGGTGCTGCAGGATCAGCAAGCGCACATCGCTGGCGACCGGACGAATCCAGCGGCAGATGCACGCCGCCGCCGGTCGCGCGCATAGGGCGCACACGCTACGCCGTGCCGGTGCGGCTTGCCCCTGCGCAGTCATGGGCGCGGCTTGCGCCGGCTGTGCCGCGTGTGCGGCTGGCCCGTGCACAGTCATGGACCCGGCTTGCCCCGGCTGAAGCACATGTGCGGCCTGCCCCTGCGCAGGCACCGGCGCGGCCATCGGGCCAGCGGCGCCGCGTCGTCGCGAACCGACGCTCACCGGACCACCAGCGCCAGCGCGCGCCGCCCGCCCGTCAGCTGGCCGAGCTTGAACACGCCGACCACCTGCGACAGTTGCGCCGCCTGGTCCTGCATCGCCGCCGCCGCCGCGGCCTGCTCGACCAGCGCCGCGTTTTGCTGGGTCACCTGGTCCATCTGGGTCACCGCCAGGTTGAGCTGTTCAATGCCGTCGCGCTGCTCGTCGCTGGCGCTGGTAATGTCGTTCATGATGCGCGTCACGCGGTTGATGCTGGTAAGCACTTCGCCCATCGTCTTGCCGGCCTGGTCCACCAAACGCGTGCCGTTGTCGACCTTGCTGACCGAGTCGCTGATCAATTGCTTGATCTCTTTCGCGGCCGCCGCCGAACGTTGCGCCAGGGTGCGCGCGGCGTTCACTTCAATCACCTTGGCCCACCCGTCGATCAGGCGCTCGTTGCGCACGGTGTCTTTCACCATGTTGTCGGTCATCACGCTGGCCTGCTGCATGCGCCATACCCCGATGCCGGTCAGGGCCACCAGGAACAACAGAACGAGGGCGAAACCGAGCGTCAGGCGGGTTCCGATACTGAGATTTTTCATGAGGGCGAAGGGCGCGGGGCCTGGATTTGACGGCGTGCTAATGCTAACACCGGCGATCTGGTATTGCGAGAACAATTTTCCCATAGGAAATATTTCTCTGTCAGCTACCATGCGAGCGCCAGCCTGCAGCGTCGCTGAAACGCCACATTCCCTTGCGACAAAGACCCCGTTTGCACGATCGACATGAGCAAGGAGGCAAGGAAGCGTGCATCCAGTAGCTTTTTTTCACGCGTACTGCGCTGAATTGACATTCCGGTATTGCTCCTGAAAAACTCCCTGCATAGAATCGAATCATTCCTTTCGGCAATTCCATTCATCGGGAGCCCATCATCGCTACCGTTTTTCCGCCAGTCCGGCGCGCATGCCGGATGCTGTTCGCCGCCCTGGTGACCGGCCTGAGCCTGCTCCCCTCGATAGCGGTCGAGCAAGAATTGCCGGTCGACTTTCGCCTCAATGAAACCGTGATCGCCATTCCCGCCGGTCCCGGCAAGCAGTCGGTGCTGCAGGCCACGCTGTTCCGGCCGAACGGCGCCGGCCCGTTTCCCCTGCTGATCATCAACCATGGCAAGGAATCGGGCGACCCGCGCAAGCAGCCGCGCGAGCGCTTCATTTTCATGGCCACCGCGTTTGTCAAGCGCGGCTACGCGGTGCTGGTGCCGATGCGGCGCGGGTTTGCCGACTCCAGCGGCGCCTACGCCGACCACGGCTGCAACATGACGGCCAACGGCTACGCCCAGGCCAGCGACGTGCAGGACACCATCGAATTCGCGCGCCGGCAGCGCTGGGCCGATCCCGAGCGCATCGTGGTGGCCGGCCAATCGTATGGCGGCCTGGCCACGATCGCCCTCGGCACGCGCGCCGTTCCCGGCGTGCGCGGCCTGATCAACTTCGCCGGCGGGCTGCGCGACGATGGCGAGCGCTGCGACTGGCGCGCGCAACTGGTGCAAGCGTTTGCCAACTACGGCGCGGCCAACAAGATTCCCAGCCTGTGGATGTACGGCGTGAACGATTCGCTGTTCGGACCGGACCTGGTGGCGCGCATGCACGCCGCTTTCGAGCGCGCCGGCGGCAGCGCGCGCCTGGTCGAATTCGGCGCCTTCAAGCGCGACGCGCACGGCATGGTCGCCAGCCGCGACGGCGCCCGCATCTGGTGGCGCGAGACCGCACGTTTTCTTGAGCAAATCGGCATGCCGACCCGCGAAACCGTGGCCGTGGCCGACGCCCCCAGCGTGCCGCGCACCGACTTCGCCCGCGTCGACGACATCGACGCCGTCCCCTACCTGGGCGAGAACGGGCGCGCCGCTTACCGCGAGTATCTGCACAAGCTCACGCCGCGCGCGTTTGCCGTCTCGCCCAGCGGCGCCTGGTGCTGGGCCGAGGAAGGCGAAGACCCGCACGCGCGCGCACTGGCCGCCTGCGCGCGCAGCAGCGGCCAGCCATGCCAGTTGTATTCGGTCGATGATTACGTGGTGTGGCAAGACAAGCTGGCCGCCAGCGCCGGCACCGCCACTGGCGGCGCAGGGACCGGCAGCCTCTGATTTAACGTCTTGGCAACACCGCAAAAAAGCGGGCGCGCGCGCGCATAAAATGCCTATACAATGTGCCGACACTGTTTCTCGCCAGGAGAAATTCTTATGTTGCCACGCACCTTACGCACCCTACGCGCCGTCCTCGCCCCCGCCCTGTTCCTGTCCTGCGCCTTCCAAGCGGCCTCAGCCGCAAACAACTATCCGATCGTACTGGTCCACGGCTTTCTCGGTTTCGGCCCGGAGCAGTACACGCGCACCGGTTTCAAATACTGGGGCGGCTTCGACGATATTGTCGGCCACATGCGCGCCCACCAAGGCCAGCACCAGGTCTGGGCCGCCTCGGTCGGCGCGATCAGTTCCAACTGGGACCGCGCGGCCGAACTGTACTATCAGATCAAAGGGGGTTGCGTCGATTACGGCACCACCCACACAGGCAATGCGGCCAGGTTCGGCGCGCTGCGCCAGCCCGCCGGCAAATGCTGGGCCGCCAATCCGGCAGATAATCCCAACGGCTATCCGGCCGCGCTGTATCCGGCCTGGGACGCGCGCCACCCGATCCACCTGGTCGGCCACAGCCAGGGTGGGCAAACCATCCGCGCCCTGATCGAACTGCTGGAGAATGGTTCGCCGAATGGGGACGAAGGCGGCGCCGAACTGTACCAGGGCGGCAAGCGCGGCTGGGTCGTCAGCGCCACCACCATCGCCTCGCCCAACGACGGCACCAGTCTGCGCGACGCCATGGGCGAAACCGGCGCGGCGCTCACCCAACTGGCCGCCGGCATCGCCACCATCGCCAACGGCGGCGATGTCACGCAACCGGCGGCCGACCTCGGGCTGGAACAGTTCGGCCTGCGCAGCGGCGCGGCTGAGCCGTCGGCGGCCTACCGCCAGCGCGTGATGGCCGCGCCCTTCTGGGACCAGGACAACTTCGATTCGGCCCAGGCCGAAATGACGCCCGACGGCGCGCGCACCTTCAATGCCTGGGCCAAGACCTCGCCCTCGGTGTATTACTTCTCGATGAGCAACCAGGCGACCGAAGCCGGCAGCCCGTGCTGCAACAACACCGACCGCCTGCTGTTCCCGCTCCAGAACCCGGCCTTCCAGTATCCGCGCGCCGACATGGCCTCGCTCACGCGCCCGTATGCCGGCGAGTGGGTGATTCCCTCGGCCGGGCGGCGCGGCATGGGCTCGTACACGATGGCCGGATTCGGGCGGGTGCCGGTCGACGCCAGCTGGTTCGCCAACGATGGCGTGGTCAACACGGTCAGCATGCGCGCCCCGTCCGGGCATCCGGTGCGCGACTATAACGGCACGCCGGTGCGCGGCAGCTGGAACTTCCTGCAAAACTACAAAGGCTACGACCACTTCGACATGGTCGGCTGGCCCAAGTCGGGGCCGCGCGTGTATCCGATCTACGATGCGGTGGCGGCCATCTTGTACGGACTATGAGGCCGCCAGCGTGCTTTCCCACGCCTGCAACTGCGCCACGGTGGCGGTCACGCCGCCGCACACGATCACCAGCAGGTTCTTGAAACCGGCCAGTTCGGGGCGGCCGGCGTAGACTACCGCCAGCGAGGCGCCGCAGGCCGGTTCCACCACCAGCCGGTGGTCGTCCATGAAGCGGATGCAGGCCGCCACCGCCGCCTGATCGGTCACCACCATGCTGCTCATCGGATGCACGTGGGTCCAGTCGAACGCCGCCTGCGACACCTGGCGCGCGCCGAGCGAGGTGGCGATGCTGGCGATGCGCGGCAGTTCGATGCGGCGGTCGGCCTCGATCGACTGCGCCAGCGAATCGGCGCCGTCGGTCTCGACGGCGAACACCGGCACCGTGTCCCAGCCATTGCGGCGCAGGCCTTCGATCACGCCGCACATCAGGCCGCCTCCGCCGACCGACAGCACCACCGCGTCGGGAATCACGCCGGCATGCGCCACTTCATCGATCATGGTGGCGTGCCCGGTCCACAACAGCGGATCGTCGAAGGCGTGGATGAAGGCGTCGTGCTCGCCCACCATCGACAGCGCCAGCGCGTTCGCTTCGGAAAACGAGGCGCCGTGCACGATCACCTCGGCCTGCTCGCGCCGCATCAGTTCGCGCGCGCGCTCGCTGGTCGTTTCGGGCGCCACCACCACCACCGGCACGCCCAGCTGGCGCCCGGCGTAGGCCGCGGCCAGGCCCGCATTGCCGCCCGACGAAGAGATGAAGCGTTTCGCTCCGCGCCGCGCGTACTCTTCGCAGGCGTGGCCGATGCCGCGCAGCTTGAACGAGCCGTTCGGCTGCAGCGCTTCCATCTTCAGCCAGACCGTCTGGCCGTTCTTGCCGCCCATGGCCGACGAGGCGAGCAGCGGTGTTTCGATATGTAGAGTCATGGTTGATTCAAGGTTCCGTGAAGTTGTATATCGGCGTCAAATACCGGCGTTAAAGTTGTTCCAGCCGCGCCCGCACTGACGCCGCCTGTTCGCCACAGGCCGCGCGCGCCGTCTCATCCATCTGGAACAGCGTACGGTACACCATGCCGAGGCGCTGGTTGCCCGACAGGCGGTTGGCATTGCGCTCGAAAAAATCCCAGTACAGCGCATTGAACGGACAGGCCGTCTCGCCCAGGCGCGCCTTTTTATCGTAGTGGCAGCCCTTGCAGTAGTCGCTCATGCGGTCGATGTAGGCGGCGCTCGAGACGTACGGCTTGGTCGCCAGCAGGCCGCCATCGGCAAACTGGCTCATGCCGATCGTGTTCGGCATTTCCACCCATTCGACAGCGTCGATATACACGCCAAGGTACCACTGGTGCAGCGCGTGCGGATCGAGTCCGGCCAGCAGGGAGAAATTCCCGGTGATCATCAGGCGCTGGATGTGGCGGGCATGCGCAGCGCCGAGCGACTGGCCGAGGGCGTGGCGCAGGCAGCGCATGTTCGTCTTGCCGTCCCAGAACCACGATGGCAGCGGCGTGTCGTGCCCGAACACTTTGTGCCGCTCGTACCCCGGCATGTTGGCCCAGTATACGCCGCGCACGTACTCGCGCCAGCCGAGGATCTGGCGGATGAAGCCTTCCACCGCGTGCAGCGGCGCGTGGCCGGCGCGCCAGGCGTCTTCGGCTTCGGCGATCACTTCGCGCGGGTGCAGCATCTTGGTGTTGAGGGCGAACGAAAGCATCGAATGAAACAGGCGCGTGGCGCCCGTGTGCATCGCATCCTGGTAGTGGCCGAAGAGCGGCCGGACGATGCGCACGCAATCGGGACGCCCGAAGCTGGCCACGCCGGCGGCCTCGATGCTGGCCCACAGCGCCGCATGATCGTGCTGCGCGCGTATCGAGCGGCTCGGGTGGCGTGCCGCGCCACGGCTTGCGGTTGTCGTGATCGAAGTTCCACTGGCCGCCGGCCGGCTTGCCGCCCGCGTCCACCAGCACCCCGTGCACCAGCCGCATCTGGCGGTAGAAATACTCCATCAGCCACTGCGCGCGGTTGGCGAAGATGCGGCCCGCCTCGTCGCGCGCGCTCAAGAAATGCTCGCTGCCGACCATCGCGCCGGGCACCGTCAGCTGCGCCGCGTAGTCGGCCAGTTGCGCGTCGAGCCGGTATTCGTCCGGCTCCTGGTATTCAAAGCCGCTGGCGCCGTAGCGGGCCAGCAGCGCGTCGATGTTGGCCGGGATCGATTGCAGGTTGGCGGCGTCGTCGATGCGCCGGTAATGCACGCGGTGGCCGGCTTGCCCGAGCTGCTGCGCCATGGCGCGCATGCCGGCAAAGATGGCGATGATCTTCTGCGCGTGGTGCCGCACGTAGTCGGTCTCCTGGCGCACTTCCATGAGCACGTAGAGCACGTCGGCGCACCCCTCGGCAAACCAGCTGTGCAGGGGGTTGAGCTGGTCGCCCAGGATCAGGCGCAGCGTCGTCGTCGATGGCGGCATGGATGGCAAGTGGGGCTCAAGCGGGTCCGGTAAGAGGACCCGAGTTTATCATGCGCCCGGACGCGCCGCGCGGGCCAGCAGCAGCGCCGCCAGCTCGGCCGAATCGACCGGCTTGACCAGGTGATGGTCGAAGCCCGCCGCCAAGGCCAGGCGCCGGTCCTGCTCCTGCCCGTAGCCGGTGACCGCGATCAGGGTCGCGCCGCGCAGGCCGTCGAGCGCGCGGATCGCGCGCGCCAGCTGGTAGCCATCCATCTCGGGCAAGCCGATATCGAGGATGCACACGTCGGGCTGGTGGCGCGCGGCGCTGGCCAGACCCGCGTGCGAGCCGTTCTCGGTGAGCACGTCGTAGCCCGACGCTTCGAGCAGCATCGAGAGCATCAGCGCGGCATCCGGATTATCGTCCACCACCAGCACGCGCAGGGGCCGCTGCGGCAGGCCGGCGCGCGCGGCGAGCGGGGCGTCCGGCGGCGCGTGGCCGGCCAGCAGCGGCAGGCGCACGGTCAGCTCGCTCCCCTTGCCAGCACCGGCGCTGGCGGCATCGACCTGGCCGCCATGCAGTTCGACCAGGCTGCGCACCACCGCCAGCCCCACGCCCAGGCCGCCCTGGGCGCGGTCGGCGCTGCGCTCGCCCTGGGTGAACAGCTCGAACACGCGCGGCAGCAGGTCCGCGCCCATGCCGATGCCGTCGTCGCGCACCGAGATCTCGACGTGCGCGCCGGCCAGCGCCAGCGTCAGGACGATGTTGCCGCCGTCGGGCGTGTACTTGGCGGCGTTATTGAGCAGGTTGGTGAGCACCTGCACCAGCCGCTTATGGTCGCCCATCACGTATGCCGGCTGCGCCGGCTGCATGACCGCCAGGCGGTGGCGGCGCGCCTCGATCAGCGGGCGCACCTGCTCGACCGCGTCGCCGATCATGCGCTTCATGTCGTGCGGCTGGCGGTCGGTCGAAATCAAGCCACGCGTGACGCGCGAAACGTCGATCAGGTCGTCCACCAGGCCGGTGATGTGGGCCGTCTGGCGGATGATGATGTCGCTCGTCGCGCGCAGGCGCGCGTCGTCCAGGCGCACGTGCTTGAGCAACTGCGCCGCCGAGCTGATCGGCGCGAGCGGATTGCGCAGCTCGTGCGAGAGCATCGCCAGGAATTCATCCTTGCGCCGGTGGGCGTCGCGCAGGTCTTCTTCGGCGCGCATGCGTTCGCTGATGTCGAGCGTGACGCCGCGCACCGCGAACGGCTTGCCGTCGGCGTCGCAGCGCACCTTGCCGCGGATATCGAGCCACAACATGCGGCCGTCGTCGGGCCGGCGAAAGCGCACGATCTCCTGGTAGCCGCTGCGGTCGGCGATGGCGCGCACACGCGCCGCATGCATGCGCTGGGCGTCGTCCGGATGGATCGATCCGGTCAGGGTGTCGATGTCCGCTTCGCGCTTGCCCAGCACCAGCTCCGCATTCTCGGAAAACACCATCTCGCGGGTGTCGATATGCCAGTCCCAGACCACCATGCGCGCCGCGTTCATGCCTTCGGAGAGGCGCTCGGCGCTGTCGGCGCTGGCCAGTTGCGCGGCGTGCGCTTCGCTCACGTCGTGGCCCTGCACGAAGATGCCGCTGACCCGGCCGTCCTTGTCGAACAGCGGCTGGTACAGCAGGTCGACATGGCTGTGCGTGACCGGCCCGTGCGCCAGGCGCTGCACCGCCACGCGCAGATTGCGTCCGACGAACGGCTTGCCGCTGCGGTACACTTGGTCGAGCAACTGTTCGTATCCCTGCCCGCGCACATCGGGCAGCGCTTCCCACACCGGCTTGCCGACCAGCTCACGGTGCCCAACGAGCTGGTAGTAAGCTTCGTTGACCATCTCGAATACATGCTGCTCGCCGGCCAGCACGGCGATGAAACCGGGCGCCTGGTTGAACAGGTCGCGCAGGTGGCCGCGCTCGACCATCAGGATGCGGTTCATCGCCTGGTGCATCCGGGCCTGGTTGAAGTGGTCCTCGGCTACCACCGGCCGCGTATCCGGGTCGACCGAGGCCAGGTGCGACTGGCGGTCGAAGCGGTACAACTCGGTCACATCGATGGCGTTTTGCGCCACGAAGGCCACCTCGCCGTCGGCCCCGTTGACCGGCGTGTGCACGGTGCTCCAGAAGCGCTCCTCGAAGCCGCCGCCGGCGGCCGGCACCGAATAGCGCAGGAAGGCCGTGCTATCGGGCTTGCCGCTGGCAATGGCCCGTTCGAGCGAGGAGCGCACCTCGGCGATGTTGGTCGAACCGGGATCGTCGGGATTTTCCGGAAAGGCATCGAATACATAGCGCCCCAGCAGCTCCTCGGCGCGGCGCCCGGTCGCGTGCAGGTAGGCATCGTTGGCGCCGATGATGTTCAGCGCCAGATCCATCAGCAGATACGGATACGGCGAGGCGCGAAACAGCGCCTGGTAATCAGGTTGTCGGGTCATGCACAATTGTCGCATGCGTGGTGACGCGTTCGCCCGCTTGCTGTTGCCAAACGACACAAAGGAAAACGCCGGTGAGCGGCGCTGGCGTGCGAGGCAATTAACAGTGATTAAAGTAAAATATTGCTTTTGAAATGCGGCGCCCGACCCCGTGCCCAGGAAGCTTTTATGAGCCAGGCAATCCCCCACAGTCCCGATCTCGACTTGTCCAGCTGCGACCAGGAACCGATCCGCTTCCCCGGCAGCATCCAGCCGCATGGCTTTTTGCTGGCGCTGTCGCCCACCTTGCAAGTGATCCAGGCCAGCGACAACCTCGACGCGATGATCGGGGTCGATTGCGAACGCGCCGTCGGCCAGGCCCTGGAAGCGGTGATCGGCGAGCAGGCCAGCCTGCAGCTTGGGCCCGAGATCGACGCCGCCGACATCGGCCAGCGCCCGCTCTACCTGTGCACCCTCGGCATCGGCCCAATGCGGCACTTCGACGTGCTGGCGCATTACTACGATGCGCTGCTGGTCCTCGAATTCGAATCGGTGGAGCGCGCCTCGGCCGCCGACTTTCGCCACCTGCACCGCCAGGTCGGCGAGTTCCTGCTGAAGGTGGGCGACAGCGCCGACACGCAGGCCATGAGCGCGCTGGCGGCCCAGGAAATCGGCCGCATCACCGGTTTCGGCCGGGTCATGGTGTACCAGTTCGACGAGGACGGCCACGGCCACGTGCTGGCCGAATGCCGCGCCGACGATTATCCGTCCTACCTGGGGCAGCGGTTCCCGGCGTCCGACATTCCGCGCCAGGCGCGCGAGCTGTACATGCTCAACCGCATCCGCCTGATCCAGGACGCCAACTACACGCCGGCGCGCCTGGTGCCGGCCTTGAACCCGATGACCGGCGCCGCCAACGACCTCTCGTTCGCGGCCCTGCGCAGCGTCTCGCCGATCCACCTGCAATACATGCGCAACATGGGCACGCTGGCGTCGATGTCGGTGTCGCTCATGGTCAAGGGCAAGCTGTGGGGACTGATTTCGTGCCACCATGCGACGCCCTGCCCGGTCGCTTTCGACAAGCGCACCGCCTGCGAGCAACTGGGCCAGATCCTGGCCATGTGCATTGAGTCGCGCGCGGACGCCAACGAACTGCAATTCCGGCTGGACGTACGCCGCGTCATGGTGTCGATGCTGGCCGGCCTGACCCAGGGCTCGGACTTCATCGACAACCTCGCCAGCGTGTTCCCGGCCCTGCTGCAGTTCGCGCGCGCCGGCGGCGCCGCCATCGTGTTCGAGGAGCGCCTGCTGACCTACGGCGACACGCCCGATGAAGAAGCGATCCGCGAGCTGGTCGTCTGGCTCGATGCGAACAACCACGACGACGTGTTCCATACCGACCGCCTGGCGGCGCAGTATCCAGCAGCGGCGGCCCTGGCCGGCAACTGTTCTGGCCTGCTGGCCATGCCGGTCTCGCGCATCCACAAGCACTACCTGCTGTGGTTCCGGCCCGAGGTGGTGCGCACCGTGGAATGGGCCGGCAACCCGCACCAGAAAGACGGGCAAGGCGCGGGGGGCGCGGCGCCAGTGACGCAACTGTCGCCGCGCACCAGCTTCGCCACCTGGCGCGAAACCATCACCGGCACCAGCGCGCCCTGGCACGGCGGCGAGATCGAACTGGCGCTCGAGTTCCGCACCGCGCTGCTGGGGATCGCGCTCGAACGCGCCGAGCAGATGGCCGAACTGGCCGAGGAACTGGGCCGCGCCAACAAGGAGCTCGAAGCGTTTTCGTATTCGGTCTCGCACGACCTGCGCGCGCCGCTGCGCCACATCGTCGGCTTTTCCGACCTGCTGCTGGAGCCGGCCGCCAGCGAGAACCTGGAAAAGCGCCAGCGCTTCCTGCGCAACATCAAGGATTCGGCGCGCCTGGCCGGCAAGCTGGTCGACGACCTGCTCAGTTTTTCGCAGATGGGCCGCGCCGCGCTGCGCCCGACCCTGGTCCAGATGGGCGAGCTGGTGCGCTCCTGTATCGACAAGCTGGCGCTCGACATCGGCCAGCGCCGCATCGACTGGGATATCGGTGCGCTGCCGGCGATGCGCGCCGACCCCACCTTCTTGCAGCTGGCGCTGTTCAACCTGCTGTCGAACGCGGTCAAGTTCACCAGCCAGAAAGAGCGCGCCATCATCACCGTCCGCGCCAGCGATGAAGGCGCCGAGTGGGTCATGTCGATCGCCGACAACGGCGCCGGTTTTCACATGGAGTACGTACACAAGCTGTTCGGCGTCTTCCAGCGCCTGCACCGGATGGAAGACTTCCAGGGCACCGGCATTGGCCTGGCCAATGTGCGCCGCATCATCGAACGTCACGGCGGGCGGGTGTGGGCCAGCGGCGTGCCGGGCGAAGGCGCCACGTTTTATTTCAGCATTCCCAAAGAACTCAATACTTAAGGTACGTAAGACATGTTAAAGCCCATCCTTCTGGTCGAAGATAATCCGCACGACCTGGAACTGACGCTGATCGCGCTGGAAAAGAGCCAACTGGCCAATGAAGTCATCATCGCGCGCGACGGCGCCGAGGCGCTCGATTACCTGATGTGCCGGGGCGAGCATGCGGCGCGCCAGGCCGGCAACCCGACCGTGGTGCTGCTCGACCTGAAACTGCCGAAAGTCGACGGCCTGGAAGTGCTCAGGGAGATCCGCAGCACGGCGCACCTGAAAAGCATTCCGGTGGTGATGCTCACCTCGTCGAAGGAAGAACAGGACCTGCTGCGCAGTTATGAACTGGGCGTCAATGCGTATGTGGTCAAGCCGGTCGACTTCGAGGAGTTCGTGCGGGCGATTGCCGACCTGGGGATTTTCTGGGCGGTGCTAAATGAACCGCCACCGGGCTCGCACCGCTACGTCAAGCCGTACTGAACGCGGCTCGTGCGCGGCCGGGCGTTCGCGCACACTCAGTGCGACGCCACCCCGGCCGGCTTGGACCGCCGCAGCAGATGCCGGATGCGCGCGCTGAGCACATCGGCGCTATACGGCTTTTGCAGCAGATTGACCTTGGCGTCGAGCTTGCCCTCATGCGCCAGCACACCCTCGGCATACCCCGACGTGAACAGCAACTGGGCCGATGGCAGCCTGGTGCGCACCACTTCGCTCAACTCCCGGCTGCTCAACTTGCCCGGCATGATCACATCCGAAAACACCAGGTCGATCTTGGCCCCCGAGTCGATCAGTTCCACGGCATGCGCCGCGTCTTGCGCCTCGAACACCTGGTAACCGAGCGCCGAGAGCAATTCGACGGTGCTGGTACGCACGTCTTGCTCATCTTCGACCACCAGGATCGTTTCCAAGCCGCCGAACAAGGGCGCCGGCACATGTTCCTCGGCGTCCTCCGGCTCGCTGGTGCTGCGTTGCAGGAAAATCTTGACGCTGGTGCCGGCGCCCGGTTCGCTTTTGAGCTCGATTTCACCGCCCGACTGCTTCACGAAGCCATACGCCATCGACAAGCCCAGCCCGGTTCCCTGCCCGGTCGGCTTGGTCGTGAAAAACGGCTCGAAGGCGCGCTGCAACACCGCTTCCGGCATGCCGCAGCCGGTATCGGCCACTTCCACCATCACATAGTCGCCCGAGGCCAGTTCCGACAGCATGCGCGAACCGAGCGGCACGTTGGCCGCGCGGATGGTCAAGGTGCCGCCATCGGCCATGGCGTCGCGCGCGTTGATGGCCAGGTTCAGGATCACATTGTTCAACTGGCTCGGATCGACCGTGGTGCTCCACAGCTTCTCTTCGATGTCGGTATTGATGACGGCGCGCGGGCCGAGCACGCGCCGCATCATTTCATCCATGTCGCGCAGCACCGCGCCGGGATTGACCACCACCGCCTGCAGCGGCTGGCGCCGCGCGAAGGCCAGCAGGTGGGCCGACAGCTTGGCGCCGCGCTCCACGCCGGCCAGCGCGATATCGATCCGGGTGCGCGCGCTCTCGCTCACGCCCCCGAGCAGCTTGAGCAACTGCAAATTGCCGCCGATGATCTGCAACACATTATTGAAGTCGTGCGCGACGCCGCCGGTCAACTGGCCGATCGCTTCCATTTTTTGCGCCTGGTGCAGGGCCGACTGGCTGGCGGCCAGTTCTTCCTGGCTGCGCCGCAGCGACACGAACGCTTCGTCGCGCTGCTTGCGGGCGATGTAGGCGGCGCTGTGGTAGCGCACGCGCGCGGCCAGTTCGCGCCCGTCCGGCCACTTGACCATGTAGTCGTTGGCGCCGGTGGCAAAAGCCCTGGCCTTGATCTCGGCGTCTTCTTCGGACGACAGCAAGATCACCGGCAGATGCTCGGTATCGCGGTGCTGGCGCAGCAGGCGGATCACGTCGAAACCATCGGCCCCCGGCATGCGCAGGTCGACCAGCACCACGGTCGCATCGACCTCCAGCGCCAGCTCGACGACGCGTTCGGACTGCGAGGCATAGCGCAGGGCCACGTCGGTACAAGCTTCGAGGCAATGCGCGATGAAGTCCTGGGCGAAGGGCTCATCGTCGATCAGCAGCACCGAACAGGGATAGGATTTGTCGTCGATCATGTATATTGCTAAAACATAAATTTCGTTCTATTTTACATGAGCGCAAGCTGTTTTGAATGCAACAGAATATCAACCGTGCGGGCCCGTCCGGGCGCCGCTTATTCCAGGCGCATGAGCAGCGGCTAGTGGTCCGGGCCGGCATTGTCGCAGGCAACCCGCAGCTCGGCCACGCGCGGCGCCAGGTCGGCGCCCACAAAGATAAAGTCGCAGGTAAACGGATCGGCCGGCCGGCCCGGATGGTCGTGCAGGCAGACCGTGGGCGCGTGCGCCTGGCCCGGATGGCGCAGGGGCCAGGCGTCGGCATAGGCCGGCGTGCCATCGTCGAACGGTGCTTGCAGGCAATGGTACTCCCAGGAGCCGGGCAGGAAGTTGCAATCGCCCGCCAGGATGGCCGCACGCGCGCGCGCGATGGCGGCGAACGGGCCGCCGGGCGCGCCGGCACGGGGGTTGGAGGCATGCGCCACCGCTTCGCGCTGCAACTCGCGCAGGCGCTGCACCTGGGCGCTGCGCTGCGGCCGCGAAAAATACTCGAGGTGGGTGGTGGTCACGCGGATCAGGCCGAGCGGCGTGTCGAGCGTGGCTTCCAGGGCGATGCGCTGCATGCTCATCACCGCCGGGTCAGGCGGCCAGGGCAAGGCGTGGCGCAGCACTTGCAGCACCGGATGGCGCGACAGGATCATGTTGCCGAACAGGCGGCGCGGGCCGTCGCCTTCTCCCGCCGTGTCGCACGCCAGGCCGACCACCGGCACGTAGCCCGGAAAATGGTGCGCCAGTAGCGCAAACTGGTTGGCGCCGTCGCAGCCGGGCATGTCGGTATAGCCGGACGATACTTCTTGCAGGCACAGCACATCGGCATCGGCCACCTGGCGCAGGCTTGCCGCCGTGTGCGCGATGTCGCACTCGCCGCTGGGTGTGCGTCCGCGCTGGATATTCCATGTAATCAGGTTCATGCCGCCCTCCTCCCTGTCGATCAAAGGTTCAGGCTAGCCGCGTGGCGGCGCGCGGGGATGATGCAGCTCAGGCGCGCGCGAGTTGGCGTTCCGGCCAGCTCATGCGGGCGGCCAGCGCGCAAATGAAGCGCTCGTCGTCGACGTGGAACAAGGCCGGGTCGAGCCGGTCCTGGGTGCCGACGAAGAACATCCAGCCCTTGATCTGGCTGTCTTGCCGGGCTTGCTCCACGGCTTCCGCGCGCGCCGCGTTGATTTCGTGCAGCAAGGTGTTGCGGCGCGCCGGGCTCCAGCCGGACCAGTCCACCCGCAAGCGGCACAGGGAGACGTGGCGGCGCGCGGCGCTGTCCCATTCGCCGGCGTTGAGGATCAGTTCGCAGTGCGACTCGCTGGTCGCCGGTTCTTCCTTCCAGCGGATCGGCGCATAGAACAGGTGGCGTGGATTGCTAAAGAAGGCCGGCTTTTTGTTGGGAATGAACCAGAACAGCTGGGCGTAGGTCTTGCCCCAGACGCCGGGAATCTCCAGCGGCAGGAATTCGCGGTCGTTGGGGAAATTGATGTAGGTGCGGCAGGCGGGGCGGATGGTCTTGATGGTGTGGCCGTGATGGCGCGCATGCACCGATGCCCGGGCGGCGGCGTGGACGGCGGCCAGGGTGCTGGAGGCGAACGAGGCCTTGAGCGGGCCGGCGGCGGCGCCGGCGGTGTCACTGTCCAGGATCAGCTTGCTGGGAAAGGGCATCGGAAAGCCGTCGCTGCTGCCGACCCGTTCTTTCTGCCCGCGGCTGACGATGCTGTGTTCGGCATCGACCGCGCAATCCGCCGCGTGCCGGTTGACCCGGCCGAGCGTGAAATACGGTCGGCGCTTGTTGACGGCCGCGTCGTACGAGGCCGGATAGACCTGGGTCGGACAGCCCCGGCAGATCCAGGCTTCCTTGTCGACCACGTCCAACTCCCATAATTCTTCAGCTTCGACCAGCTCGTCACTATGACGATTGCGCGCGACATCCATAAACAGACTCCGGGAAACGGTTCGAAGGGCCGATTATGCGCCGCCCCGCAGGCGCAAAGCTTGAGCCTGGCTAATCAAGGAGGGTGGCGTGCAAAAAGGCAACGCCTATGCATGCGCGCATCGATCTTGCATCACCAGCAAGCAATAGTGAAACTCGTTAAACTATCTGAATGTTGTTATAATGTTACTCTATACCGTAAAAAGACGCTGTGGATATGATATCAAGCAAGCGGTGACTGTTGACCATAGGAAGTACACCGCATGACCACCACGAATGCCCTTGCCAGTTTTAGTGACATCAGCGGCGCCTTGCGCCGGATGGAGACGCAATACAGGGCGGCGGGCGCCGCCGCGCTGCAGGACGTCGAAAAACGCGTGCAACGGGTCTCGCGCGACCGTTCGCTGCCCAGCTTGCGCGATATCGCCCAGCACACGCAAGCCACCCGCTGCGCCTACGCGGTCCACCAGGCGCTGCAAGCATCGAACCGCCGGATGGCCGAGATGCTGGTCAAGAGGGTCGCCGGCCTCGACTTCAGCAGCATTCTCGGCGCCTTGTGGGAAGGCACCAAGTTTTAGCAGCTAGCATACCAAATAGTCTGTCCTCAAATAAAAAACAGCACGCTATGCAAATTGAAATAAGTGGCGGGACGGCAAGGTGGGATCTTTTTCAAATGGATATTTTGCGAGATTTTGAGGATCCGGAGTCCGTTGAGGCAATACTAAAAACGAATGCAAAGGCAGCATTTTGCATTAGTTATCACAGCTATACTCTTGATGAATTGAAGAATGCGCTAAAGCTTATGCTTGAACGCTACGGCGGTTGGGTTGGAAATGATTCCAATGAATTCGTTCCTCGTTTTACACTTAACGATATTTCATCGCTTAGCTATTGAAGTGTGCATAAGGCGGCACGCGGAACCGCGCCAAAAAAGCTTAGATTTGAATAATTCGATTTAAGATTTAAGTGGTGCAAGAATTTGCAATGGGGTACCCTGTATCGCAACCGCAAGGTTACTCATGCGGACGTGACCTTGCCATGGTAGCGATCGACTCCGGTAGAGTCGCGCTTGGCGGATTGATGCGGCCGTTACAACCGTTGCAAGGGTGATGGGACATCAACGCCGTATGCACATCAGCGACGCGCAGAAGAAAGGACAGTATCAGCATGTCAGGATGGGTAAGTTGCAAGAAACACCACTCTCACTATCGCATTCCAACGTCACCAAAGTTTTTCGCGGCAGTCAAGAACAACGAATCGATCAGTCAAGATGACATTCGACGCATTCAAATTAACTCGCAGGACGGGAGTTATCAATATGCGGTGGACGTCGCCTTTTTTGAACAGTGCGGATTCCGTACGGACCAGTCCGTCGTGCTGCTGAACAACCGAGACAAGTCATCCAAGAAGCTTAACGACAGGGTGCTTATCGTGAGAATTTGCCGTGAAACGATAGGCGTATGTCGCTTCTGCCTTGATGAGGCACTCACAAGTTAAAAAGGAAATCTGCGCATGCAATTCATGAAAAAATATTGTGAAAAGCATGGCGAGCATCTTTTTGTATGGACATCGCCCCGCTTGGCTGAAGCAATTGCCAACAGTCGGCCGGTGCCACACGAAGAAATCCGCCATCTTCACTGGAATTACGCCGGACGCGATTCTGACCGTGTCGTCGATGCTGCTTATCTCGTCAACCTGGGCATTCCTGCAAACGATGCCGTGGTTGTACTGAAAGACAGGGACGAGCAGATGAAACAACTTAACGACCGCTTACTTATCATGAGAATCAGGAAAGAGCTGCAGCGGGTATGTCCTTTCTGCCTTGATCGCATGGTCCATCCTGCCTGATCCCGGCAACCGCCTGCCACATTCTGAGATACATCATATCGAATGCAGGATTCGAATAACGAGCAAGCTGCTTCAGGACGGATCATGAAACAAGTGTGGGTCTTCAACGGTGCCGGGGGACGGTTTCCGTCTGCCATATTCGAGCAGCGCGCCGATGCTGAAAAGTGGATAGCGAGCAATTCCTTGACCGGCGTGCTGACGCAGTACCCGGTAGGCATCCCGGTCTACGATTGGGCCATCGGGAATGATCAATTTCGGGTCAAGAATGAGAGGGAAAAGTCCGCTGCCTTCATTCAAAAATTCTCGTCGTCGGCCCAGCCACACATCCATTTCGACAATGGCAAGGCGGACAGTCAGGAATAAATCCAACAGCGGGGGCGGCGGCGGGCCATGCCGCTCGGCAAGGCGCAAACCCGGCTGAACCGGAACGCTCGCGTGCAACAACGTGACGTTAACGAGAAAGGGCCCGCAATTGCTTGCGGGCCCTCTCAAATTCTGGCTCCCCGACCTGGACTCGAACCAGGGACCTGCGGATTAACAGTCCGTCGCTCTACCAACTGAGCTATCAGGGAAAAGAGGCCATATTATATAGGCCCCGAACGAATTTTAGAAGTAAAAATTACCAAAAATGCCGACGTGGTCGCCTTTGGTCTTTTCAGTGTAGGTCCGGCCGCGGATCGCGTAGTTGGACTCGTACTCTTCTTTGACGTAACGCAGCTTCAGGCCCACGTTCGGGCTGAAGAAGTATTCGCCTTCAAGCACGGCGCCGACGGTGTTGTCGAACTCCTGGTACACGCCGGCGCCGAAGCCGTCGCCATTGAGCTTAGGGCTCGACACATAACGCACGCCGCCGCCGATGCGCATCTTGTCGCTCGGGTGGAAGTAGCCCAGCACTTCGATCGGGAAACGCTTGAAGGTCACGTCGCCGTTCTTGGCGCTGGCCTGGTCGACGTGGAAGCCGACCGTGCCCTGGAACGAGAACTGTTGATTGACGCGGTAGTCAACGCCAGCGAGGAACGCAATCATGCCGCCGGCGCGCACGTCGATCGAGCCGCCGTTCGCATATTCAGCGGTGGCCAGCTTGTCGCCACCGGCGGTCAGGCCGGCGCCAACGACGAAGCGCAACGGGTTGGCGGCAGGCGCCTGGGTTTGTGCCTGGGCCGAGCCCAGGGAAGCGATCGCCACAGCGATTACGAATGCAAGTTTTTTCATGGTGTTTTTGTAAGTAGGTTCATGGTACCGCGCGGAATGCTGCGTATTTACCAGGCAACATGATACGACCCACAATTGCAAACATGCAAGAGAGATGACTGTTCGTCGTTGTTTGTAGGTAACAAATAGTGCAAATCAGGCCAGAAAGCAAAAAAGGCCACGTTGATTCAACGTGGCCTCTCGCATTCTGGCTCCCCGACCTGGACTCGAACCAGGGACCTGCGGATTAACAGTCCGTCGCTCTACCAACTGAGCTATCAGGGAAAAGAGGCCGCATTATATCGGGCGAAAATTGACTTGTCCAGCCTCGCGTGCAACTTGTTGCCAGCCATGTGCGCCAGCAACGCCCAACGCGCCGGTAGCGCTGAGCAATCCGCGCATTGGGGAGCAGCGCGACGAATTCGAACCGCGCGAGGTGCGAAGGATCTTGGTCGGCCACGATGAAGAGATGACTTCGACACCGCGCAAGCCGGCAGCAGAATGACTCACGTAAGCTGGCATTTCCGCGGGCAGATCAATAGGGCAGCAGCGACTCCCCGCCCGATTTTCTGGACATCAAGGAACAGGAGAGCATCATGAGTGGCACCTTTCAGGTCAGCCTGCGCGCTACCGCAGCGCCGGTGGTGGTCGGTATCACCAACCCGCCATCCCAACTGTTGCTGTTCGCGGGCATCGCAACAAACAGCAAAGGTCAAATTCTGGGAAACTGCGACGAGGACACCAGCCGCATGACGCTGACCCTGCATCTGAACCGGACCGCCACGCGCATCTTGCAGCACTCCTCCACTGCGGCGCTGGCCAGCATCAACAGCGATGAGGGCGAATGGCAAGTCGCGGTCGACGCCAGCGAGGTGCGGCTCGATCCCGCCACGGGCGAACTCCTGCTCGTGGTCGAACTGGCGGCGACCGGCGAATCCATGGGCTTTCTCGACGGCGCCACATGCGTGTATATCGACCGCATTTCGTACACCGCCCACGTGCTGGTGGACATTCAGGCGCCGCTCATCGCGGGCACCGTGCGCTGGCGGGCCAGCGATTTCGCGGCCCACGGGTGGCCCGCACTGGCAGTCGTCGCCGGCTACTGGATCACGACACCCGCCAGCCCGGGATCCCTGTTCGGCACCTCCACCTGGGTTGTGGTTGCCACCGGCATCCTTGATCAGCCAATCCTGACTGACGGAACCTACAGCGCCGATTACGTGATCCAGGGCGTGCCCTTCGGCCGACCGGTACAGGTCCTGCTGACCTCGCTGCCCAATTTCTTCGCCAGCGCCCCATCGGGGGCCCCGGGGTTTTGGCGCGAACACAATATGCTCGATCCCATCATGCTCACCCCGGGACAGCCGCAACAGTTGAACGTGGACTTCATTGCCAGGACGATCTTCCCGCCACGCTAATGCACGACAGCACTTCCTGAAGTGCGCGCCCACAACGAAAAAAGCCACGCAAACGCGTGGCTTTTTTCTCAATTCTGGCTCCCCGACCTGGACTCGAACCAGGGACCTGCGGATTAACAGTCCGTCGCTCTACCAACTGAGCTATCAGGGAATAAAAGAAACATTATATGCTGTAATGATCAGACCATCAAGTTGTTGGCAGTAATCGCTGCAGCACCATGCTCTTCTTCGAATCCATCTTGCGATCAATTCGAAGAAGCAAGATCTTAAAGGACTTTGGCGATGGCGTCAATGACGCGGTCGATATTTTTCGAATTCAGGGCCGCCACGCAGATGCGTCCCGTGTCCACGGCGTAGATCGAATGTTCAAGGCGCAGGCGCTCGACCTGCTGCTTGGTCAGGCCCGAGTACGAGAACATGCCGACCTGCTCGCGCACGAATTCGAAATCGTGCGCCGGCGCTTTTTCCTTGAGCTTTTGCACGAAGGTGTTGCGCATCTCCTTGATGCGCACGCGCATGCCGGCCAGTTCGTCTTCCCACAGCTTGCGCAGTTCCGGCGTGGTCAGCGCAAGGGCGACCACCTTGCCGCCGTGGACCGGCGGGTTCGAGTAGTTGGTGCGCACCACGCGCTTGAGCTGCGAAAGCAGGCGCGCCGCTTCTTCGGCGCTGGCGCCGACCACCGACAAGGCTCCCACGCGCTCGCCGTACAGCGAGAACGACTTCGAGAACGAATTCGAAATCAGCAGCGGGCCGCCGGCGGCGGCGAACTTACCCACCACCGCGCCGTCTTCGGCGATGCCGGTCCCGAAACCCTGGTAAGCCATGTCGAGGAATGGAATCAAACCGCCCGCGCCGATGGCCGCGATCACTTCATCCCACTGGGCCGAGGTGATGTCGGCGCCGGTCGGGTTGTGGCAGCACGCGTGCAGCAGCACGATGGCGCCCTTCGGCATGGCTTTCAGGTCGGCCAGCATGCCGGCAAAATCGACGCCGCGCGTGGCCGCATCGTAGTAACGGTAGGTGTGGACCGTGAAGCCGGCGCTTTCGAACAGGGCGCGGTGGTTTTCCCAGCTTGGATCGCTGATGTACACACTTGATCCGGGCGCGAAGCGCTGCAGGAAGTCGGCGCCGATCTTGAGTGCGCCGGTGCCGCCGATGGCTTGCACGGTGACCGCACGCTTGTCTTGAATAATCGCGCTGCCGGCACCAAATACCAGCTCTTGCACAGCGGCGTCGTACGCGGCCAGGCCTTCGATCGGCAGGTAGGTGCGCGGCGCCGGTTGCTCCATCAGCAGTTCCTCGGCTTTGCGTACGCAAGCGAGCAGCGGCACTTTGCCATTGTCGTCATAATAGACGCCCACGCCGAGGTTGATTTTGGCGGGGTTGGTGTCCGCATTGAACGCCTCGGTGATGCCCAGGATCGGGTCACGCGGGGCCATGTCGATGGCGCTGAAGATGGTGGCGGAAGCTGTTGAAGTCATCGTGGTAAGATTGAGTGTCGGCTGGGTTGTATAGACAGCGACCCATATACTGATTACTGATTGGGTGTTTCCTGGGCCGCAAGCGGGACACCATTCTAACAAAGGTCTGATCGTATGGCTGAATTATCCGTTGCACACGACCCGTCGCCGACGGTCGTCACTTTCCCCGATTCCCCGTTCAAGCTGCACCAGCCGTTCGAGCCGGCCGGCGACCAGCCGACCGCGATCGCCGGACTGGTCGAAGGCATCAACGACGGGCTCTCGTTCCAGACCCTGCTCGGCGTGACCGGCTCCGGCAAAACCTACACCATGGCCAACGTGATTGCGCGCTGCGGGCGTCCGGCGATCATCTTCGCGCCGAACAAAACCCTGGCCGCGCAGCTGTATTCGGAGTTCCGCGAATTCTTTCCGCAAAACGCGGTCGAGTATTTTGTCAGTTACTACGATTACTACCAGCCGGAAGCCTACGTGCCGCAGCGCGACCTGTTCATCGAAAAGGACTCGTCGATCAACGAGCATATCGAGCAGATGCGCCTGTCGTGCACCAAGTCGCTGATGGAGCGGCGCGACGTGGTCATCGTGGCCACCGTGTCGGCCATTTACGGTATCGGCAACCCGAGCGAATACCACCAGATGATCCTGACCTTGCGCGCCAAGGACAAGCTCGCCCAGCGCGACGTCATCGCGCGCCTGATCCAGATGCAGTACACGCGCAACGAAATCGACTTCGGGCGCGGCACCTTCCGCGTGCGCGGCGACACCATCGACATCTTCCCCGCCGAGCATGCCGAACTGGCGATCCGGGTCGAAATGTTCGACGACGAAATCGAGTCCCTGCAGTTGTTCGACCCGCTGACCGGGCGCATTCGCCAGAAAATCCCGCGGTTTACCGTCTATCCGGGTTCGCATTACGTCACCCCGCGCTCGACCGTGCTGCGCGCGATCGAAACCATCAAGCTCGAACTGCGCGAGCGCCTGGAGTACTTCCGCAAGGAGAACAAGCTGATCGAAGAGCAGCGCCTCGAACAGCGCACCCGGTTCGACCTCGAGATGATGGCCGAAATCGGCTTCACCAAGGGCATCGAGAACTACTCGCGCCATCTGTCGGGCGCCATGCCGGGCGACCCGCCGCCCACCCTGGTCGACTACCTGCCGAAGGACGCGCTGATGTTCCTCGACGAGTCGCACGTGCTGGTCGGGCAGCTCAACGCCATGTTCAACGGCGACCGTTCGCGCAAGACCAACCTGGTCGACTATGGTTTTCGCTTGCCGTCGGCGCTCGACAACCGCCCGCTCAAGTTCGAAGAATTCGAGGGCAAGCTGCGCCAGACGGTGTTCGTGTCGGCCACTCCGGCCGACTACGAGAAAACGCATTCCGACAATGTGGTCGAACAGGTGGTGCGCCCGACCGGCCTGGTCGACCCGCTGGTGATCGTCAAGCCGGCGCTGTCGCAGGTCGACGACCTGATGTCCGAAATCATCGACCGCGTCAAGAAAGACGAGCGGGTGCTGGTGACCACGCTGACCAAGCGCATGTCGGAGCAGCTCACCGAGTACCTGAGCGACCATGGCATCAAGGTGCGCTACCTGCACAGCGATATCGAAACGGTGGAACGGGTGGAGATCTTGCGCGACCTGCGCCTGGGGACCTTCGACGTGCTGGTCGGGATCAACCTGCTGCGCGAGGGTCTCGACTTGCCGGAAGTGTCGCTGGTGGCGATCCTGGACGCCGACAAGGAAGGCTTTTTGCGCTCAGAGCGCAGCCTGATCCAGACCATCGGACGCGCCGCGCGTAACCTGAACGGCGTGGCGATTTTGTACGCCGACCGGATTACCGACTCGATGGAAAAAGCGATCGGCGAGACCGAGCGCCGGCGCGCCAAGCAGATCGCCTACAACATCGAGCATGGCATCACGGCGGTGGGCATCAAGAAGCAGATCAAGGAATTGATCGACGGCGTCTACAGCCCGCAGCAGGCGCGCGAGCAGCTCGAATCGGCCAAGGAAACCGCCAAGGTCGAGTCGATGAGCGAGAAACAGATCGGCAAGGAGATCAAGCGACTGGAAAAACTGATGGTCGACCACGCGAAGAATCTCGAATTCGAGAAGGCGGCGCAGGTGCGCGACCAGCTGCATGTCCTCAAGCAGCAGGCCTTCGGGGCGCCGGGGACGGACAACGTGGCGTCCATCCTGGGCAAGTAATCAGACGGGCGGCGCAGACGCGCCGCCCTTGCCGTGCCGGGTCACGCGTAGATGCTCACCCCAACATGCTGGTCGAATGCGAGTTTCTCCGCGTCGCTCATGTCGGCGCGGCTGTAGCGCAGCGAATAGCCCCCATACAGCGTGCCTTGATCATTGATCATCCAGTCCTGTACATCGCGCTCCGGCACAGCTACTTGCATATCCTTGGCATACTGCGTGAAAGCCCCTGGTAATTCAAATATCCGCCCTACAAAACCGCCGTCATCGTGCGCCACGGCCAACAGCCAGATGTAGGCCTGATAGCCGGGCTCCGACAACAGCACTTTCACCAGCGGGAAGCGCTGCGGCGCCGACGAATCGTTCAGCATGCTGCGGAACACGCCCAATGTCTCCTGCGCGGCTGCGACGCTGGCATTGAAGTCGCTATTCTCCTTGCTAACGAATAGCAGCTTCGCTCCGGCATCCAGGTCCGGCTTCCTTCCCAGGTGACGCCGTAGCATTTGCCAGTCATACCAACAGTTTTGGGGATCGATATCAGCGTAGCCGCGCGACTGCGCCATCGCACTGAAGCGATCGCGGCTCACCATGATGACGGCGGCAGCGTCCCTGATATTGAGCACCTCGGCTTCGTTCAAGGGGCTTGTCTTTTTGTTCTCTGCGCTTACCAGCAATGCGCACAGCGCGGGCATAAACAACGGAAGCAATTCGTCTTGGCTCATGGTTTTCGGTCCGGAAGATGCGTAGCGCTTACAGCGACTTGATAAATTCGCGTATACCGGCCAGGAACATCTCGACCGCCATCGCGCTCAGGATCAGTCCCATCAAGCGCTCGAAGGCGGCCATCACCTGCGGGCCGAGTTTTTCCTGCAGGCGCTCGGCCGGCAGGAACACCGCCAGCCAGACCAGCGCCACCGCCACCAGCGCGCCGACGTGGATCACGATTTCGGTGGTCGTATTCGACGAAAACAGCAACACGGTGGCCAGCGCCGACGGTCCCGCGATGGCGGGAATGGCGAGCGGCACGATGAATGGCTCGCCGCCCTTGCCGTTGTCGCCGAACATGCCGCCCGGCTGGGGGAAGACCATGCGCATGGCGATCAGGAACAAAATCACGCTGCCGCCGATGCGCAGCGAAATTTGCGACAGCTGCATGGCCGCCAGCAGGTGGCGCCCGAAGAACATGAACAGCAGCAGCACGAAGAAGGCGATCGCGCATTCGCGCACCACGATCTTCCAGCGCCGCTGTTTCGGCACCTGGGCCATGGCGCTGACGAACAGCGGAACGTTGCCAAACGGGTCGGTGACCAGGAACAGCAGGATGAAGGTTTGAATGAAATTTTGCGTCATCCCACATGATAACTTGCCGCACAGCACATGCACCAGCATGCTGTATGCGTGGCGAAAATCAGACAGTCATCCTTTCGTGCAAGCATGCCGCGATCTTGAACAAGCTTCCCATGACAATGCGGCAATGTGCGCGCTAACATCGCCCCCCGCGCGCGCCGCGCGCATCGCCTTTCGTATTGACATTTGTAACACAGCAGCCTAGTGTTGCTAAAAATCAAATACTTTAAGGAGATTCATCTTGTCGATTATTCACTATCGTGCCTGCACATCGCGGGGCCTGGCCAGCCTCGGCGCGGCATTCCTGGTCGCCTGCGGCGGCGGGGGCGCACCGGAGCGGGCAGCGACGCCGGCGCCGGCGCCGGACGCCCCGGTCCAGGCAGCGCCGGCCGCCCCGGCCGACACCGTCGTCACCGAAGCGCACAGCAGCGCCCTGCTCTCGCTGACGCCCGCCAATCCGCTGACGCCGGCCCCGCCGCTGGGGCTGCCGGCAGCGATCGGGACCACGCTGACGACTTTGCAACTGATCAACAAAGCGAGCTTCCTGCAATACAACGTCCCGCTCACCTTCGGCCAGGTGTTTGCACCGGGCGCATTTCCCGCCACAGGCGGCCTGGCCGGGGTGTATGCCGGCGCCGCCCTGCCCTTGCAGGTCAACATCAAAGCCAGGCATCCGGACGGATCGGTGCGCCACGCGATCATCACCGCGGTCCTGCCGCAGATGGCCGCCGGCCAGAACGGCACCTTGGCCCTGACTGCCGCAGCGGCGCCGGCCCAGAGCCCGCAAACCGGCCCCGGTTCCTTGCTGGCGAGCGGCTTCGACGCCACCGTCAAGCTGACCGTGGATGGCCAGCCGTACACGGCCTCGGCGGCTGAACTGTTGCAGAACACGGCGTACCAGACCTGGCTGTCCGGCCCGATGGTCAACGAGTGGCAGGTGTCGGCGCCGTTCAAGTCGGCCGCCGGCGTGAACCATCCGCACCTGAGCGCGCGCTTCGCCATCCGCTCCTACAAGAGCGGCAACGGCGTGTACGGCAAGACCCGGGTCGACGTCACGGTCGAAAACAACTGGGCCTACGAACCCGCCCCGAAAACCTTCACCTACGATGCGGAAGTGCTCATCAACCGCAAGAGCATCTACAACATCGCGGCCCTGAAGCACTATCACCACGCGCGCTGGCGCAAGGTGTTCTGGCCCGAACTGGAGCCGGCAGTCCACATCAAGCACGACACGGCCTACCTGATCGCATCGAAGGCGGTGCCGAACTACGACCAGGGCCTGACCATTTCGCCGACCGCGCTGACCACCATGAAAACCACCTGGGATGCGGCCAAGCCGGGCCCGATGGGCATGGCCATGGTCGACAAATACATGCCGGCCACGGGCGGCCGCCCGGATATCGGCTTGAACCATGCATGGGGTGCGATGTACCTGCTCAGCATGGATGAGCGCGCCAAGGAAGTCACCGTGGGCTTGAGCGACCTGAGCGGCAGCTGGCCGATGCACTACCGCGACCGCGTCACCGGCCAGCCGGTATCCATCGTCGACTACCCGTTCGTGCGCGACATCAAGATCAGCGTGGACAGCTTCAACCGGGCGCTCAACCGCTGGGAAGACTTGCCGCAGTGCACTCCCGCCATCGAGTGCAAGACGCCCTACACGCCCGAGACCTCGCACCACCCATCGTTCTCGTACCTGCCTTACCTGGTCACCGGCGACACCTATCACCTGGACGAGCTGCACTTCTGGGCCAACTGGAACCTGATCAACCAGAACCCGGGCTACCGCAAGCATGCCACCGGCCTGGTCAAGAGCCACCAGGTACGTGGACAAGCGTGGTCCTTGCGCTCGCTGACGCAGGCCGCTTACATTGCGCCGGACGATCACCCGCTGAAGGCGTACTTCAACAAGATTGTCGACAATAACCTCGACTGGTACAACACGACCTTCGTGGCCGGCAATACCAACCAGTTGGGCTTCATCGACAACAGCGGCTTTGCGGCGGTGGCCTACACCGGCCCGGGCGGCCCGAAGACCGGCATGTCGCCATGGCAGGATGATTTCTTCACGTCCAGCATCGGCCAGGCGCACGAGCTCGGCTTCACCAAGTCCAAGACCCTGCTCGACTGGAAAGCACGCTTCCCGGTCGGCCGCCTGACGGCGCCGGGCTATTGCTGGGTCGATGGTGCGGTGTATGCCCTGTCGGTGCGCGCCACCGAAGCGTCGCCCTACTTCACGACCTTCGCCCAGGCCTGGCAGGCGACTTTCCGCGCGGCGGACAACACCGACCTGGTCAACAGCACCGGCCAACGTTATGTGGACCAGCCCTGCGCCAGCCAGTTGCAGGCCAACTGGCGCACCCAGCTCGAAATCGACAAGCGATCGGGCCGCACGCCATGGCTGGCGGGTGAGATGACGGGTTATGCAAGCTCGCAAGAAGGCTTCCCGGCCAATATGCAGCCGGCGGTAGCGATGGCGGCCAGCACCGGCATCCCGAACGCGCGCGCGGCGTGGGACGTGT
This sequence comes from Massilia sp. CCM 8734, assembly GCF_011682155.1. NCBI lineage: Bacteria > Pseudomonadati > Pseudomonadota > Betaproteobacteria > Burkholderiales > Oxalobacteraceae > Massilia > Massilia sp. CCM 8734. The sequence continues at coordinate 80,413 of NZ_WHJI01000025.1, read as the reverse complement.
TCGCGAAGCGGACGATCAAGCCGGATTACGGCCAGCGGCCGCAGTTCGCGATCGTGCCGCGCTGATAGTTGGGGCCGCCAACCGGCCCCGGACAGCGACACGATGCGCCAGACGCCGGGCACGCCCCTGCGCCTGGCGCTCCATCTCCTCTTCCACGGCGCACCCGCCGGTGCCGCCTCAATGCGCGCGCAGCACCGTGAGCGCCACCTCGAACTGCTTGCCGTCCAGCGTCAGCATGACCTCATACGTCCGCCCGACATCGAAAGCCGGCGCGACATCGGTGCGCAGTCCCTCCACGGACGACGCCGCCACGACCGGCCAGATGCGCCATCCACGATCATCCTGCTCGGCAGCCGCGCTCGGAAGGATGCTGACGTGCAGGTGCGCCGTGTGCGGATTGGCGCCGGTGTACTGGCGTGCGCGGAAGCCATATGCGCGCGACCAGATGGTCTTGTTGAAAATGACGTAATTGGTCGATGGATGCAGCAGCGCCGCGCGCACCACCTCCATCGGCGCGATGCCGTCCTTGTCGACATCGAAGGCATTGACCGAGCTGCGCTCGTTGGGATTGTGGTCGCTGGGGCGCTCGCAGTGGCTCTGGTCGCCAATGGTGCCGTCGGAGCGCTTGTCCCGATCCGGCCAGCGCAGGTTGATCTCGGCCCGCAAGCGCACCAGGCAAGGCGCGACATGCCAGGGCCGGCTGCTGCAATTGCCCGCCACCCGCATCTGCCTGGCGCCGCGATCGTCGGCGGCGTCGGTGTTGATCTGCATCACGTCGAGGGCGCGTTCCTCGTCAGCGGACAGCGCCGTTCCGACCAAGCGGCCCGGGTTGTCGTCTTCGGTTTCGATGGTGTAGTCGTTGCGCCTGGCGTCCTCGCTGCCGAGTTCGGCGATCTCGGCGTCCAGCTCGCCCTCGGCAGGCGGCGTGCAGGCCATGCCGCCCGCAAGCGGGAACAATCCGCTGCCGACCAGCCAGCGGCCATACTGCGCAATGCCCGGCCTGAGCGTACCCACCGGAATCGCCAAGGCCTCCATGGGCGCATGGAGCAAGCCCGCCAGCGATACCTCGTGCCGCAAGGTATCGGTAGCGAGCAGATCGATAGCGGCGGCGGCGGCGCCGATCACCACGGTCAGCGCCGCCGGCAAGCGCCGAAAGCCGAACTGCGCCGGACTGAACGGAACCGAAAACGCGAGTGGCGCCGCGCGGCTGACGGGTTTCAAGACGACCGACCCCAGCACCTGGTCGTAGAACACGACGGCAACGCGCAAGTGAAAATGCGGATCGAACTGCTCGTCCGGGATCCGGCCAAGGTCCAGCGTTCCGGTCAGGGTGGTCATGGTCGGCTCCTGTTTGTGAAGGGGGGCATGCACTTCCACTGTAGGGATGTTCAGCCCGCATGCCTACCAGGAAGTCGCCGCCGCTTGTGTCCCATCATGCGCGCGCGCGAATGGGCGATCAATCCGGACGCTTAAAAGGACCAGACGCAAGATTTCCGGCGAGAAGTGTGGCCGCAACGAAAAACGGCGGAAGGATCATGTGATCCTCCCGCCGTTGGCAAGCGTCAGCGACAGTCTTATGCCGGCTTGTCGAACTTCTTCATCCACGCCGACAACTGGTGCGGACGCAGGCCGTCGTAATCCTCGAACGGCTGGTGAATCCACGGGTTGTGCGGCAAGTCTTCCAGGAAGTAATCCGGACGGATCGAGGACGTGCCCTTGACCCAGATCACCGCCGATTTGACCTCGGTCACGCCGGCGAAATTCTCGCTCAGGTGACGCGTGACCTTGTCGAGCGTGACGCCCGAATCGGCCAGGTCGTCCACCAGCAGGATCTTGCCGGCCAGCGGACCCTTGGTCATCGTCATGTACTTGGCGATGTCCAGGTCACCGCGCACCGTGCCCGCTTCTTCGCGGTAGGAGCTGGTCGACAAAATCGCCAGCGGCACGTCGAAAATGCGCGAGAACACGTCGCCCGGGCGCACGCCGCCGCGCGCCAGGCACAGCACCTGGTCGAACTTCCAGCCCGATTCGTAGACCTTGAGCGCCAGGCGCTCGATCAGGCGGTTGTACTCGTCCCAAGACACCCAGAGGTCGTTCTCGGTCGATGGAGGGGTGGTCATGATGATTCCTTGCTCTTATTCTGATTATTCGAACGGATGGCGCAGGACGATGGTTTCAACGCGGTCGGGACCGGTGGAAACCATATCGACCGGCACGCCGACCAGTTCTTCGATGCGCTTGATGTAGGCGCGCGCGGTGGCCGGCAGCTCGGCCAGCGATTTCGCGCCGACGGTGCTTTCTTTCCAGCCCGGCATGGTTTCGTACACAGGCACGCAGCGCGCCGCGTCTTCCGCGCCGACCGGGAAGATGTCGACATCGCGGCCGTCGATCTTGTAGCCGGTGCACAGTTGCAGCGTTTCCAGGCCGTCCAGCACGTCGAGCTTGGTCAGGCACATGCCCGAGACGCCATTGATCTGGACCGAGCGGCGCAGCAGTGCGGCATCGAACCAGCCGCAGCGGCGCGCACGGCCGGTGACGGTGCCGAATTCATGGCCGACCGACGACAGGTGATGGCCAACGCCGGCATCGGTCGGCAGTTCCGACGGGAACGGGCCGGAGCCGACGCGCGTCGTGTACGCCTTGGTGATGCCCAGGATGTAGTGCAGCATGTTCGGGCCGACGCCGGCGCCGGCGGCGGCGTTGCCGGCCACGCAGTTCGACGAGGTCACGTACGGATAGGTGCCGTGATCGACGTCGAGCAGCGAGCCTTGCGCGCCTTCGAACAGCAGGTTGCCGCCGGCCTTGTGCGCCGCGTACAGCTGCGAGGACACATCGCCCACCATCGGTTTGAGGCGCGGCACCAGGGCCATCGCGTCGTCGAAGGTTTTCTGGAAGTCGACCGCGTCGGCTTTCAGGTAGTTGGTCAGCACGAAGTTATGGTAGTCGAGGTTTTCGCGCAGTTTTTCGGCGAAGCGCTCTTCGTTGAGCATGTCGGCGATACGGATCGCGCGGCGTGCCACTTTGTCTTCGTAGGCCGGGCCGATGCCCTTGCCGGTGGTGCCGATCTTGTTGACGCCGCGCGCCACTTCACGGGCCACGTCGATGGCGACGTGGTACGGCAGGATCGCCGGGCAAGCCTCGGAGATCTTCAGGCGCGACACCACTTCCACGCCGATGGCCTGGAGCTTGTCGATTTCGCGCATCACGTCGGGAACCGACACGACCACGCCATTGCCGATGTAGCAGGCCACGCCTTCGCGCATGATGCCCGAGGGGATCAGCTGCAAGGCGGTCTTCTGACCTTTGATGACCAGGGTATGGCCGGCATTATGGCCACCCTGGAAGCGAACCACGCCCTGCGCGTTATCGGTCAGCCAATCGACGATCTTGCCCTTGCCTTCATCGCCCCACTGGGTGCCGATGACAACGACGTTCTTTGCCACGTTTTTCTTTGACATCACACTTAGCCTAAGTTTTTGAGAATCCAGTTACTGTTTTCGAGGACGAGTACGCGATCGCACTCGAACTCGTCCTGCTCATTGTCGTGACCCGGCAAACTCTGGATCACAACCTCGCCTGCTTTGCGCAGTTGAGCGATTTTTTCACGCAGCTCGGGGGCATTGCCCCATGGAGCACGAATCGCGTGTTTGCGCTCGGCGGTCGGCAAGAGCCGCGCCAGTTCGCGCAAGTCGAGCGAAAAGCCGGTCGCGGGCCTGGCCCGGCCGAATGCTTCGCCCACATGGTCGTAACGCCCGCCCCGCACCACCGCATTCGGCAGGCCGGGCACGTACAGCGCGAACATCGCGCCGCTTTCGTATTGGTAGCCGCGCAGGTCGGCCAGGTCGATCGCCACGTCGGCGCGGCCCAGGGCCGATCCGGCCAGCGCCGCCAGTTCGGCCAGCGCGCGCGTGATGCCCGGCAGCGCCGGCAGCACTTCGCGCGCCCTGGCCAGCACGTCGATATCGCCGTACAGGCCGGGCAAGGCTTTCAGGGCGGTGCGCGTGGCCGGCGCGTAGGCCGCGCTGATCGCCTCTAACCCCGGGCTGTCCTTGGCGCGCAGCAGCGTGTACAGGGCCGCTTCATCTTTCCTGGCGACGGCGTCGTCGGCCAGCAGCGCGCGCAGCAGGCCCGCGTGCGACAGGTCCAGGCGCACCTGATCAAAGCCGAAGCCGGCCAGGGCCAGCGAGGCGAGCGCCAGTTCCTGCACTTCGGCGTCCGCTTCGAGGCCGGCGTGGCCATAGATTTCGGCGCCGATCTGCAAGGGTTCGCGGGTGGCGTGCAAGCCGCTCGGGCGGGTGTGCAGCACGCTGCCGGCGTAGCACAGGCGGGTCACCGAGTCGCGGTTGAGCAGGTGGGCATCGATGCGCGCGACCTGGGTGGTCATGTCGGCGCGCAGGCCGAGCATGCGGCCCGACATCGGGTCGACCAGCTTGAAGCTGCGCAGTTCGGTGTCCTGGCCGGCGCCGGCCAGCAGCGACTCGACATATTCGAGCAAGGGCGGCATGACCAGCTCGTAACCGTAGGAACGGAAGTTATCGAGCATCAGGCGGCGCAGCTCTTCGGTCTTGCGCGCTTCGGACGGCAGGACGTCGGCGATATTTTCAGGCAGGAGCCAGTTCGGCATGGGCAACGGGAGATAGTTAAAAATCGGACAATATGGCGCGCACGGTCGTGCTAAATGTAGCGCCGAATCAGCGATTTTACAGGAAAATGGTTTAAGAGCGCCAACAAATGTGCAGCAGGCAGTTGTGAGCTTGTTACGGGTGCTGCGTGCGTTTGCTGAAAAACCGTCAAACCATCGTTCCGCCACGAACTCGTCGTTCCCGCGCAGGCGGGAACCCAAGTCGCTCGACACGCCTGCCGCCGCAGCATGTACTTGGGTTCCCGCCTTCGCGGGAACGACGGTGCTGGCGTGAACGAGCGTCCAATGCAAATGGGCGGGCCTGCAATGCAGGCCCGCCCATCGTGTCATCCAACCGTCCGCTTACTTCTTCGGCGCGGCGGCAGGCGCCGACGCCCCGCCCGGAGCACGGAAATACTTGAAGAACTCCGAGTTCGAATCGAGCACCAGCACGTCGCCGTGGGTCTTGAAGCTCGCGCGGTAGGCTTCCAGCGAGCGGTAGAACTTGTAGAACTCCGGGCTCTTGCCAAACGCTTCGGCGTAGATCGCCGAGGCGGCGGCATCGCCCTCGCCCTTGATCTGCTCGGCCTCGCGGTAGGCGGCGGCCAGCGTTTCGGTGCGTTTGCGGTCGGCGGCGGCGCGCAGCTTTTCCGACTCGGCCGAACCGGTCGAACGCAGCTCGTTGGCCACCTTCAGGCGCTCGGCGCGCATGCGGTCGTACACCGAGGCGTTGATCTTCTCGTCGTAATCGACGCGCTTGAGGCGCACGTCGACGATCTGCACGCCGATCTGCTTGGCCTCGGCCACCACCTTGAGCTGGATCGCCGCCATCACCTTGCCGCGCTCGCCCGAGATCACTTCGCGCACCGTGCGCTTGGTGATTTCTTCGTTCAGCGCCGCCTTGACGATCTGGCCCATGCGGCCACGGGCGCTGGCCTCGTTGCCGTTAAAGCTGATGTAGTACAGGCGCGGATCGATGATGCGCCATTTGACGAAGGCGTCGACCATGACGTTCTTCTTTTCGGACGTCATGAAACGGTCGGCGTCGGGCGTATCGAGCGTGAGGATGCGCTTGTCGAGCTCGATCTTGTTCTGGAACGGCGGCGGCAGCTTGAAATGCAAGCCTGGCTCGCTGATCACTTCCTTCATCTCGCCGAACGCGAACACCACCGCGAACTTGCGCTGGTCGACCACGAACACGGTCGAGGACAGGAGCATCAGCGCGATGAAGCCCGCAACAAATAGGGTAACTAAGCGGTTCATTAACGGGTCTCCCGATCACGTGAGGATTCGCGGCTGCGGTTATCGCGCTGGCGCACTTGTTCGAGCGGCTGCAGCACGTCGGCCGGCAGCGCCTGCGACGGCGCGACCTGCGCCGGCGTCATCGGGACCACGGGGCCGGATTTGGCGCCGATGGCGGCGTCGTTGGCGGCGGTCTGCGCGATCAGTTTGTCGAGCGGCAGGTACAGCAAATTGCTGCCGGACTTGACGTCGACCATGACCTTGCTGGCGCTGCTGAAAATCTGCTGCATGGTGTCGAGGTACATGCGGTCGCGCGTGACGCCGGGCGCCTTCTGGTACTCGGTCATCACTTGCGTGAAGCGGGCCGCGTTACCGGTGGCGTTTTCGGTCACCATCGAGCGGTAGGCCCGGGCTTCTTCCAGCAGGCGCACGGCGTTACCGGCCGCGCGCGGCACCACGTCGTTGGCGTAGGCTTCGCCCTCGCTCTTGGCGCGTTCGTTGTCCTGACCGGCCTTGTTGGCGTCATCAAAAGCGCCCTGCACCTGCTCGGGCGGTTGCACGCCCTGCATGGTCACATTGCTGATCTGCGCGCCCAGGGCGTAGCGGTCGAGGATCTGCTGCATCAGCAACTGCGTGTCGAGCGCGACTTTTTCGCGGCCGACGTAGAGAACGTAGTCCATCTTGCTCTTGCCGACCACTTCGCGGATGGCGGTTTCAGCCACCTGGCGCACGGTTTCATCCGTCTCCAGGTTGTTGAACAGCCAGGCTTTCGGGTCCTTGAGCGTGTACTGCACCGCGAACTGGATGTCGATGATGTTTTCATCGTCGGTCAGCATCAGCGACTCTTTCAGGTTCTTCGAGCGCACATTGCCGCTGTAGCCGATTTCCATGGTCCGCACTTCGTTGACGTTGACCTTTTCGTGGGTCTGGAACGGATACGGCATGCGCCAGTTCAGGCCCGAACCGGTGCTGTGGCTGTATTTGCCGAAGGTCGAGACGATCCCGGCCTGGCCTTCGCGCACGCTGAACACGCCGCTGGCGAGCCAGATGAAGCCGACCACCGCCACCGCCGCGCCGACCGTGACGCCGGCGCCCTTCATGTCGGGACGGTACGGACCGCCGCCGCCGGCGTCGCCGCCTGGTCCCTTGTTGCCGAACAGGCGATTGAGGCGCTGGTTGAAGTCGCGCCACATCTGGTCGAGATCGGGCGGGCCGTCACCGGGACGTTTGCTGTCCTGCAGCAGGACAGTAGGCGGCGGCCGGATGCCGACGCGTTTGAGTAATGAAGCAAGCATGCTATCGAGGTCCGACGTTGGTGGAGGTTGGAATTTCGGCCGGTTGCGCGTCTTGCTCGTGCGCGTCGTCTGCGTCGTCGGCATCGGCCTCGTGCGCATCGTCTGCGTACTCGGCCTCGGCGTCGTCAACCGGTTCGGCATCGTCCTGCTCTTCAAAAAGGTGGCTGCGCGCCGGCGCGGCCCTGGCTGCTTCGACCACGGCTTCGCGCAGCATGTCGATCCCGGCGCCGGTGTGGGCGCTGATGAACACGCGCGCAATATTGCCCGCTTCATCGCGCTCGATCGCCGGTTCCAGACCGGCGGCGTCGATCTTGTTCCACACCAGAATCTGCGGAATGTGATCGGCGCCGATTTCCTTGAGCACCAGGTTGACCTGTTCGATCTGTTCCATGCGCACCGGGCTGGCGCCATCGACGACGTGCAGCAGCAGGTCGGCGTGGATGGTTTCTTCCAGGGTGGCGCGGAACGCCGCCACCAGCTGGTGGGGCAGCTCGCGCACGAAGCCGACCGTGTCGGACATGACCACGTTGCCGGCCTCTTCGCCCAGGTAGACGCGGCGCGAGGTCGTATCCAAGGTGGCGAACAGCTGGTTGGCGACATACACGCCAGCCTTGGTCAGGGCATTGAACAGGGTCGACTTGCCGGCATTGGTGTAGCCGACCAGCGACACCGAAAAGGTATGGCTGCGGCCGCGCGAACGGCGCTGGGTTTCATGCTGCTTGCGCAGCTTGGCCAGGCGCGCGCGCAGGGCCTTGACGCGCTCGCCGATCAGGCGGCGGTCAGTCTCGAGCTGGGTTTCACCCGGACCGCGCAGGCCGATACCGCCCTTTTGCCGTTCGAGGTGAGTCCAGCCGCGGATCAGGCGCGTGGCCAGATGCTGCAACTGCGCCAGTTCGACCTGCAACTTGCCCTCGTGGCTCTTGGCGCGCTGCGCGAAGATATCGAGGATCAGGCTGGTACGGTCGAGCACGCGGATATTCAGGCGCTTTTCCAGGTTGCGCTGCTGGGCCGGAGACAAGGCGTGATTGAAAATCACGATCTCGATGTTCTGGTCCACGCAGGCCAGGCCGATTTCGTCGGCCTTGCCGCTGCCGACAAAGTAGGCAGCGTCAGGACTGGAACGCTTGGCGGTGATGGTGGTGATCGGCTCGGCGCCTGCCGAGCGGGCGAGCAAGGCCAGCTCTTCAACACTCGCGTTGAAGTCGCCGGCCCCGAAATCGATGCCGACTAGTGCTGCGCGCATAGGCCTCCCTGCGGGGCCAGGCGACCCGGGGTGGCGACGCCCATGGCCTTACTCAGCTTCGGAATCAAGGTTGAGATTTACCGCGCGTGCCGGCACAACGGTGGAGATTGCATGCTTGTAGACCATCTGGGTCACCGTGTTACGCAGCAGGACGACGTATTGGTCGAAGGACTCGATATGGCCCTGCAGTTTGATCCCGTTGACCAGGTAGATCGAGACGGGAACATGCTCTTTGCGCAAGGCATTGAGGAATGGGTCTTGTAACAGTTGCCCTTTGTTGCTCATAACAGCTCCGTGATGTTGTTGTAGTAAAGAATTGGAGGCGACTCGCTGGTTTTTCAAGTGCCGGGACCATCATTGTTGTGAGGCGAATGATGTCCCTGAGTTACTGTAACCTGTTTTGCAATTGTCTGTCGGACGGCGGGCGCGCAAACCTACTGCGCGGCGCAACTTTCGCCCGGCGATGCTCACCGTACTTGCGTACGGCTGCGCTTCTCGGACGAAATTTGCGCCGCTCGCTACGGTTTGCGCGCCCGCCGTGACGTCCGCAATTACTTGGACGTCCGCGCGAACGGGTTCTTGCCCACGCGCAGCTCGATCCGCAGCGGCGTACCTACCAGATTGAAGGTGTCGCGGAAATGCTTCTCGAGGTAGCGCTTGTACGGCTCGCCAATGGCGTCGAGCGAATTGCCGTGGATAACGATGATCGGCGGATTCTGCCCGCCCTGGTGCGCATAGCGCATTTTAGGACGGATCGAGCCCTTGCGGCGTGGTTCCTGCTTCTCGACCGCTTCGATCAGCGCGCGCGTCAGGCGCGGCGTGGACAGGTCGGCGGTGGCGGCGGCGTACGCCGCGTCGACCGACTTCATCATCGGCGCGATGCCTTGCGCCTTCAGGGCCGAAATGAAGTGGGTCTTGGCGAACGAGAGGAAATCGAGCTTGCGGTCGATGTCGATCTTGATTTCGTCGCGCTCATCGGTGCGCAAGCCGTCCCACTTGTTCACGGCCACCACCAGCGCCCGGCCCGACTCCAGAATGAAGCCGGCGATGTGCGCATCCTGCTCCGAAATGTCTTGCTGGGCGTCGAGCAAGAGGATGACCACGTGGGCTTCCGAAATCGACTGCAGGGTTTTGACGACCGAAAACTTCTCGATCGCTTCGAACACCTTGCCGCGACGGCGGATACCGGCCGTGTCGATCAGCGTGTAATTTTTGCCATCACGTTCGAACGGCACTTCGATCGAGTCGCGCGTGGTGCCCGGCATGTCGAAGGCGATCACGCGTTCTTCGCCGATCAGGGTGTTGACCAAGGTCGACTTGCCCACGTTGGGACGGCCGACGATGGCGATCTTGACGCCGCGCGCGGCTGGCTCGAGTTCTTCCTGGTCGTCCGGACGGCCGGCGAAGGCTTCGTTCAAGGCTTCTTCGACCAGGTCGGTCACGCCGTCGCCGTGGGCGGCGGAAATGACGTACGGATCGCCCATGCCGAGTTCATAGAAGTCGGCCACGACGGAGCTGTACTTCATGCCCTCGCCCTTGTTGACGACCAGCATGACCTTGCGGCCCGACTTGCGCAGGAAGTCGGTGATGGTCTTGTCGTGCGGCGTCAAGCCCTGGCGGCCGTCGACGATGAAGACAACCACGTCCGCTTCGGCGACGGCCTGCTTGGTCTGCAGGGCCATCTGGAACATGATGCCTTCCTTGGCGACCGGCTCGAAGCCGCCCGTGTCGATGACGAGGAAGGGGCGTTCACCGACCCGGCCTTCGCCGTAGTGACGATCGCGCGTCAGGCCAGGCAAGTCGGCCACGAGCGCGTCGCGCGAGCGGGTGAGGCGATTGAAGAGTGTCGATTTCCCGACGTTGGGGCGACCAACTAATGCGATTACCGGCTTCATGGTGTTTTTATTCGACCGCGATAGCGGTCACTGTCCCAGATTGTGTTTGAAAGATCAGGTTTGAACCTGCCACCAGGGGAGCCGACGTAATGGCGCTCCCGTCGGTGGCGGCGCGCGCCAGAAAGGAACCATCTTCCCGTGACAGGAAGTGGATGAAACCTTGATAGTCGCCAACGGCCACGGTGCGTCCGTAGGACACCGGGGTGGACAGGCGGCGATAACTTAATTTGTCGTTTTTCCAGGCGCTCACGCCGCCTTCGCGGTTAAAGGCCGACACCGCGCCCTTGTCGTCGACGGCGAACACGAAGCGCTGGTCGACCGACACACCGACGTCGGACGAGAGTTCCTTGGTCCAGCGCGCGGCGCCCGTGTTGATGTCGAAGCAGCCCACGCGGCCCTGGTAGGACACGGCGCACACTTCCTGGTCGATCACGACCGGGGTGCCGCCGATGTCGGTGACGCGTTCGAGTTCGGTCGCGCCGCGCGATTCGCCGACCGCCACTTCCCAGCGCGCCGCGCCGGTGGCCATGTTCAGCGACAAGAGTTTGCCGCCCGGCTGGGCGACGATGACTTCTTTGCCGACCACCACCATGCCCGGCGCATTGCGCAAGGTCAATGGCGGCGAGACGCGCTGCACGGTCCATTTTTTCTCGCCGGTCTTGGCGTCCAGGCCGACGATGCGGTTGTCGACCGAGCGCACCACCACGATGCCGTCGCCCACCACGGGGCTCGACAGCACTTCGCTCGACGCTTGCGTCGTCCACAGCAGTTTGCCTTCGAGGTCGTAGGCCAGCACGCCGCCCTTGGCGCCGCCGAAGACGAGCATGTTGCCGTCGGTGCCGACGCCGGCGGTCAGGCCGGTTGGCGCCTTGATGCGCCACAGCTGCTTGCCGCTGGCGGCGTCGACGCGCGCAATGGCGCCGTCGGCGCCGGCCACGACCAGCGACTGGTTCACCAGCACCGGGGTGAAGACGTAATCCTGGGCCTTGCCGATATCGAGCTTCCAGGCGGTGCGCACGGCCATCGAGCCTTTGAGCTCGACCAGCGGCGCGGGCACGTTGCCCTTGGATTTGGAGGCGAAAGGATTAAGCGAACTCAGGGTGGAGCAGCCGGCCATCAGGGCCAGCACACTCACACCGATAAGTTTCTGGGTAATACGCATAGTCATGACCTTGTTCTGGGTAACTCGTTACAGACCACTGGGCCGCTCAGGCGGCCGCTTTGGTGTCGGGCATGGTGCCGCCGATGGCTTCGAGCTTGATCTGCACCAGCGCGCGACCCGGATGCTTGGCGTCCATCGCGGCCAAGGCGGCCAGGTAGGCGCTGCGCGCTTCGGCGATCTTGTTCTGCGCTACCAGGATGTCACCCTTGCGGTCGGCCACGGCGCCGGCGAACTGCGGCAGGAATGGCGTCGCCAGCAGTTTCAAGCCTTCATCGTAGGCTTTCTCGTCGAGCAATACGCCAGCCAGGCGCAGCTTGGCGATCGACTTGTACTCGTCGTTGCCATTGTCGAGCACCCATTGCAGATGGGCCTTGGCCGACTTGAGGTCGTTGGCCTCGAAAGCGCTCTTGGCGGCCGTGAGCGAGGTCATGGCGGCGTAGGCGCTTTTGGCGTACTTGGTGCGCACGTCGGCGGCGATGCGCTGCACCTTGGCGTTGTCCTTGGCGGTGGCCGCCGTCTGGATCTGCGTGTACAAGGCCGACGCTTCGGCCGCGTTGACGCGCTCGGCGCGCTGCCACCAGGTGTAGCCGGCATAGGAACCGGCGGCGATGATCAGCACCACCATCAGCATGTTGCCGTACTTGTTCCAGAAGGCCTGCATCGCGGCCAGTTGTTCTTGTTCTTCGAGATCGTATGCCATGTGTTTCTCAACAGTATTAGGTCAGGTTAATCGGGGTACGGCGCAAGCCTGCTGCTTAGTGATGGTAATGCACGTGCTCGTGGTCGTGTTCATGCTCGTGGGCGCCGACGATCTGGTTGACCAGGTAGTCGACGACATCGTCGAACGGCACGCTGGCCTGCTGCTCGCCTTCGGCCCCGCGCATCGACTTGACCGCCGCCGTGCGCTTGGCGATTTCATCGTCGCCCAGGATCACGGCAAACGCCGCGCCGCTGCCGTCGGCTTTTTTCATCTGGCTCTTGAAGCTGCCGGGACCGCTCGCAGCGGCGCAATGTAACACAACATCCAGGCCGGCATCGCGGATACGCTCGGCCAGCACGAATGCCTGCATGCGCGCTTGCTCGCCCTGGTGCACCATATAGACATCGCATTCGGACGGATCGTTCGGTTCGCCCGCTTCTTTCATCAGCTCGACCAGGCGCTCGATGCCCATGGCGAAACCGACCGCCGGGGTTGGTTTACCGCCGAAGCTTTCGATGAGCGGATCGTAACGCCCGCCCGCGCACACGGTGCCTTGCGAGCCGAGCTTGTCGGTGACCCACTCGAACACGCTGCGGTTGTAGTAGTCGAGCCCGCGCACCAGGCGCGGATTGACGGTGTACTGGATATTGTTGTGATCCAAAATGCGCTTGAGGCCTTCGAAGTGCACCACCGACTCGCCTTCGAGGTAGTCGAGCAGCTTCGGCGCCTTGTTCACCAGGTCTTGCATGGCAGGGTTCTTGGTGTCGAGGATGCGCAGCGGATTGGCATGCAGGCGGCGCTTGGCTTCCTCGTCGAGCAGTTCGGCGTTGGCTTCGAAATACGTGATCAGGTCGGCACGGTGGCGCTGGCGCTCGCTAGCGTCGCCGATCGAGTTGATTTCGAGGCGGATGTTTTCCAGGCCCAGGTCGTCCCACAGGCGGCGGCACAGCATGATCAGCTCGGCGTCGATATCCGGACCGGCAAAGCCGACCGCTTCGGCGCCGACCTGGAAGAACTGGCGATAGCGGCCGCGCTGCGGACGCTCGTGGCGGAACATCGGTCCCGAGTACCAGACGCGGCGCGGGCCGTCGTAGACCAGGTTGTGTTCGATGACGGCGCGCACCACGCCGGCCGTGCCTTCGGGGCGCAGGGTCAGTTCGTCGTCGTTCATCGAATCCTTGAACGAGTACATTTCTTTTTCGACGATGTCGGTCACCGCGCCGATGGCGCGCTTGAACAGCGCCGTGTCTTCGACGATCGGGGTCACGATCTTTTGATAGCCGTAGCTTTTCAGGACCGAGTGCGCGGTGTTTTCGAACAGCTCCCACAGCGGCGCGTCGGCCGGCAGGATATCGTTCATGCCCTTGACGGCGGTGATCTTTGTGGCTTTTTCTTTTTTATTCTCAGACATTTTCTTCTAACTTACCGTAAGTAGTTTGTACGTAATTCAGGACGATTGCCTGGAATTCCTCGACGATCCTGTCGCCCCGCAGCGTCACTGTTTTCTTGCCATCGACAAAGACCGGCGCGGCCGGCGACTCGCCCGTGCCCGGCAGGCTGATGCCGATATTGGCGTGTTTCGATTCGCCCGGACCGTTGACGATGCAGCCCATCACGGCCACGTTCATGCCTTCCACGCCCGGGTAGGCCTTTTTCCATTCAGGCATCTGCTCGCGCAGATAGGTCTGGATGTTGTCGGCCAGTTCCTGGAACGTGGTCGAGGTGGTGCGTCCGCAACCCGGACAGGCGATCACCATCGGCGCGAACTTGCGCAGACCCATGGTTTGCAAAATCTCTTGCGCGACCACGACTTCGCGCGTGCGGTCGCCCCCCGGTTCCGGCGTGAGCGAAATCCGGATCGTGTCGCCAATGCCCTCTTGCAGCAGCACCGACAGCGCGGCGCTCGAGGCGACGATGCCCTTGCTGCCCATGCCCGCTTCGGTCAGGCCCAGGTGCAGCGGATAGTCGCAGCGGCGCGCCAGTTCGCGGTACACGGCGATCAGGTCTTGCACGCCCGACACTTTGCACGAGAGGATGATCTGGTCGCGCCCGAGGCCGATTTCTTCGGCGCGCACGGCGTTGTCGATGGCCGAGGTGATCAGGGCTTCGTACATCACCGCCTGCGCGCTCCACGGCTGCGCACGCTGGGCGTTTTCATCCATGATGCGCGCCAGCAGCGCCTGGTCCAGGCTGCCCCAGTTCACGCCGATGCGCACCGGCTTGTTGTACATGATGGCCGCTTCGATCATCTGGGCGAACTGGCTGTCGCGCTTGGCGCCCTGCCCCACGTTGCCCGGATTGATGCGGTATTTCGACAGTGCGCGCGCGCATTCGGGGAAGTCGCGCAGCAAGGTGTGGCCGTTGTAATGGAAGTCGCCCACCAGCGGCACGTCGATTTCCATCTTGTCGAGCTGCGCGCGGATCAGCGGCACGGCGGCCGCCGCTTCGGGCTTGTCGACCGTGATGCGCACCATCTCGGAGCCGGCGCGCGCCAGTTCCTTGACCTGGATCGCGGTGCCGATCACGTCGGCCGTGTCGGTGTTGGTCATCGACTGCACCACCACGGGCGCGTCGCCGCCGACCCAGATTTTGCGTTCGCCGTGCGCGACCAGCACGCGCCGGCTTGAGCGCCGCGCGAGGGGACCGGAGGGAATCGCCAGATTCGAAGAAGACATGAACGAAGACCTAATTTGACTTTTACTTGAGTTTGACTTTGGCGGTGCGGCCGTTGTCCGGCAAACTGACCGCTTCGCCGCGCAGGGTGGCGGACACGCCGCCCGGCTTGCCGACCACCAGGGTGACCGGCTCGGTGATATCGAGCGTTTCGACGGTGCCGGCCTTGACCAGGCGCGACAGCAAAGGCGAGCCTCTGGCGCGCCGCACTTCGACCCAGGAATCTTCGCGCACGTTGATCACCAGCGGGTTGCTGGCCGGGGCGGCGGGGACTGCCATGGCCGCGGCGGGAAGCGTGGCGGCGGCGCCGGCCACCGGGGTCGCCACCGTCGGCGACGGCGCCACGCCGGCCGGCGGCAGCACCGACACCAGCGGCGGCGCGGGCGCGATCACGCTCTTGCGCTCGTCCGGCTTGACCAGGGTCGTTTCCAGCGGCGCAGGCGTGCCGGCCGGCTTGTCGCCCACCAGCGGCGCCGGCAGCACCGTGACACTCGCTTGCGAACCGGAAGCGGCGGCCGGCGTCGCGTGGCTGGCGCCGCCCAGCAGCGCGGACGGCACCAGGCCGAATTGCCAGGCGCCAGCCGCGGCGGCGACCAGCAACACGGCCGCGCCGATCAGGCCCAGCGGCAGGCGCGAGCGCTTGCCGTTGGTCGGGAAGCGCACTTCGGAAAACGTGGCCGGCTTGTCGCGCCGCACGCTGCGGCTGCCGGGCTCGGTCAGCTCCGGGGTATCGAGCGAAATCATGGCCACCAGCGGGGCCGCGTCGAGCTTGACGACCTTGGCGTAGGCGCGCACGAAACCGCGCACCACGGCCGGTCCCGGCAGGTTGGCGTAGTCGCCCGCTTCCAGCGCGGCGACCTGGCGCACGGCCATTTTCAATTGATCGGCGACTTGCTCGACCGTCCATCCCATTGCTTCACGCTGGGCGGCCAGGGTCTTGCCCGGCAAACCGTGGTTGGCCGCGTTCGCGTTGCCGCCCGCTGCTGCTTGTTCTGCCCACTCTGAACTCATTGTCGATCCTGTCTCACTCATCAAATGCACCGCGCTGGAAGGCTGCGAACTCGGGCGAACCGGGATGGCGCCGACGCAGTTGCGTCGCCAGGCTCGTCTCCGATTCCTTCTCGCCCAGCTTGCGTTCGACGCGGATCGCCAGCCACAGCACATCGGCGGGCAAGCTATCCAGTTTCGCGACCGCTTTCACACGGTTGATATAAACTCCGGCGCGCACGTAGTCGCGCCGCTCGTAATAGACCCGCGCCAGGCCGGCTTGCACCGGGAGCAGGTCGGCTTCGATACGCAACGCCTGCAGCAGGTAGCGCTCGGCGGCGTCGTAA
The DNA here is from genome assembly GCF_011682155.1 of Massilia sp. CCM 8734. Taxonomy (NCBI): domain Bacteria; kingdom Pseudomonadati; phylum Pseudomonadota; class Betaproteobacteria; order Burkholderiales; family Oxalobacteraceae; genus Massilia; species Massilia sp. CCM 8734. Next base: position 64,248 of record NZ_WHJI01000025.1, on the reverse strand, counting down.
TTCTTTTGCTTGATGCTGCATCCGCCCGCATTGACCAGGGCCTTGACCGGCGACTGGTACATGGGGTTTTTCAGGGCGATCTCGAACTGGGCGATGGCCGGCGCGAAGCGCTCGGTCTGGCACAGGAAGGAGCCGTAGTTGTTGTTGAGCTCGGGATTGCGCGGCGCCAGGCGCATCGCGCGCTGGTAGTTTTCTTCGGCCAGGATGTTCTCGCCCATGCTGGTGTAGATCAGGGCGCGCACGCTGTAGGCGTCGGCCATCTCGGGATCGATGGCGATGGCTTGCTTGATCTCGTCGAGGGCGACCCCGTAGTTGCCTTCCTGGTAGTAGCCGATGGCCAGTTGCATGCGGATGGCGGCGCGCTTGTCCTTGTTGGTCTGGTCGGAGGCGGTCTTCAGTTCCGTGGTGCTGCCCTGCAGGCCGGCCTCCTCGGCCGAGGCGTTGCGGGTGACGGTGGTGGTGGTGCAGGCGCCCAGCGCCGCAGCAAAGCCGGCCACCAGGGCCAGCGCCAGCAGGCGGCGCGGGTGCGCGCCCGGCGTCACGCGCGCGTTCAAGAAGCGATCTCCACGATGCGCCCGAAGTCGGCGCCGAACTTCTTCTGGTATTCAGCCATTTTTTCCATGCGCTCCTGTACGCGGGTACGGTCTTGCACTTCGCCGGCCAGTTGGCCGCAGGCGGCGTCGATATCGTCGCCGCGGGTTTTCCGAATCGTGGTCACCAGGCCGCCATCCATCAGCACCTGGGCGAAGGCCTTGATGCGCGGATTTTTCGAGCGCAACAAGCCGGACTCAGGGAAAGGATTGAACGGAATCAGGTTGAATTTGCACGACACGCCGACGACCGGGTCGTTGACCAGGGCGACCAGCTCGCGCGCGTGCTCGTCGCTGTCGTTGACGCCGTCGAGCATGCAGTATTCGAAGGTGATGAAGTCGCGCGGGGCGAATTCGAGGTAGCGGCGGCAAGCGGCCATCAGCTCGCGCAGCGGGTATTTTTTGTTCAGCGGAATCAGGCCGTCGCGCAGGGCGTCGTTCGACGCGTGCAGCGACACGGCCAGCGCCACCGGCACTTCCTGCGACAGCTTGTCCATCATCGGCACCACGCCCGAGGTCGAGAGGGTCACGCGGCGGCGCGACAGGCCGTAGGCGTTATCGTCGAGCATGAGCTTGAGGGCGGTGACGGTCGGTTCGAAATTGAGCAGGGGCTCGCCCATGCCCATCATCACCACGTTGGTGATCTGGCGCTCGCCCTTCGGACCGGGTTCGACGCCCTTGGTGCGGCGCAGTTCGAATTCGGCCATCCACAGCTGGCCGATGATTTCGGCCACCGTCAGGTTGCGGTTGAAGCCTTGCTTGCCGGTCGAGCAGAAACGGCAGTTCACGGCGCAGCCGGCCTGGGTGGAAATGCACAGGGTGCCGCGGTTTTCTTCCGGGATGAACACGGTTTCGACCGCATTGCCATTGCCGACGTCGACCAGCCACTTGCGCGTGCCATCAAGCGAGGTGTGGTCGCTGATGACGGCGGGCGCGCGGATTTCGGCGCGCGTGGCCAGCTTGTCGCGCAGCGACTTGGCCAGGTCGGTCATGGTATCGAACTCGCTGGCGCCGAACTGGTGGATCCAGCGCTGCAGCTGTTTGGCACGGAACGGCTTCTCACCCAAGTCGGCGCAGTAAGCGACGAGTTGCGCGGGATCGAAGTCCAGCAGATTGGTGAGAGTCGTCATAGTATTCTTTAATCAGTCAGGGCAAAATCAGGGAAAAATATCCCGCCCGCCCGGCGAACCGGGCAAGCGGTGTGATACAGGTCAATCAGTCACCAGTGACTGATTGACTAACGCCAATTAACGCGAGTACACGTTCAGTGCTGGGAAGTAGTACGCGATTTCCACAGCAGCGGTTTCAGCGGCGTCGGAGCCGTGCACGGCGTTGGCATCGATCGAATCGGCGAAATCGGCGCGGATGGTGCCTTTTTCTGCCTTCTTCGGATCGGTCGCGCCCATCAGGTCACGATGGGTAGCGATGGCGTTTTCGCCTTCGAGCGCTTGCACCATGACAGGACCCGAAATCATGAATTCGACCAGGTCCTTGAAGAATGGACGTGCAGCGTGCACAGCGTAGAAGCCTTCTGCTTCGGCGCGCGACAGGTGCATCATGCGGGCTGCGACGATTTTCAGGCCAGCGCCTTCAAAGCGGCTGTAGATTTGCCCGATGACGTTTTTTGCAACTGCGTCAGGTTTGATGATCGACAGGGTGCGTTCGATTGCCATGTGTAAAAACTCCAATAAAAAGAAAGGTTTAATGTTGGGTAACGGGACCCAATCAACCTTCGATTTTACCATACAACACCCCTTTTTGAGGGATATTGCACGGCCGTCCGCAGAAGTGTTAGAGTGACGTCTTCAAATAGACGCGGGCGCATGCGCGATTTTGCGCGTTTTTCCCGCGCCGTGCTATTCTTTTAGCGAGCATTACTTTTTTATCAATCGGAGGCACTATGTCAATTAGCTTGCAAGACTACGACCTGGCGGGTTCCAGCCAGGCGGTACGTCACCGCGTACTGCGCAACACTTACTGGCTGCTGGCCCTGTCGATGATCCCGACCGTGCTGGGCGCGGCCATCGGGGTGATGTTCCATCTACCCGTACCACGCGGCATCCTCGGTTTCGTGCTGTTCCTGGCGATGTCATACGGCTTTATCTGGGGCATCGAAAAAACCAAGCAAACGGCCATGGGCGTCGTGGTGCTGCTGGGCTTTACCTTCTTCATGGGTATCTGGCTGACCCCGCTGCTGACCCGCACCCTGGGCTTTTCCAACGGCGGCACCCTGATCATGATGGCGTTCGGCGGCACGGCCAGCGTATTTGCCGTCCTGGCAAGTATCGCCACCGTGAGCAAGCGCGATTTCTCGATGATGGGCAAGTGGCTGTTCGCCGGCGTGATCGTGCTGATCCTCGCCACCCTGGCCAACTACTTCCTGCAGATGCCCGCCCTGTGGCTGGCCATCTCGGTGATCGGTATCGCGATCTTCTCGGCCTACATCCTGTACGACGTGCAGCGCATCGTCAACGGCGGTGAGACCAACTACATCAGCGCCACCCTGAGCCTGTACCTGAACGTCTACATGATTTTCCAGTACCTGCTCTCGCTGCTGGGCCTGGGCGGCGAACGCGAATAAGCGTTAGCCAACCGGCAACAAAAAACCGGCCTGCGGGCCGGTTTTTTTACGTCCGCACAGCCGCCCCGCAGCCGTGCGCGGCTCAGAAATCCATGGCCAGCGATGCCCGCGCGCTGCGCGGCGCGCCGAAGGTGAGCGCGCCGCCGTTGGTATTGGCCAGGTAGCGCCGGTCGGCCAGGTTTTCCAGCGTCAGACGCAGCACCGCGCGCCGGCCCGAGGCCAGCGCCTGTTCGTAGCGCACCCCGGCGTCAAACCGCAGGTAGCCGCTGGCCATCCAGGTATTGTGCAGGTCGACCGCCTTCTTGCCGCCGTAATACACACCCCCATTGAGCGACAGTCCCGGCGCCAGCGCCCCCAGCGCGTAGTCGGCGAACAGATTGGCCTGCCAGGCCGGCACACCTTGCGGCCGCTTGCCAATCAGGCTCAGGTTGGCCGTTTCATCGACCCGCGCCTTCAGCCAGGCCGCGCCCGCCAGCAGGCGCAAGTTACGCGTGGGCGGCCCGCCGAGGGTCACTTCCACACCCTGGTGCAGCTGGCTGCCATCTTGCACGTACAGCTTGTCGGCATTGGTGTACTCGAGCCCCTTGTCGATCTGGAACAGCGCGCCGGTGAGCAAGGCGCCCCCGAGCTCGGCCTTGGCGCCCAGTTCAAGCTGGCGGCTCTCGAGCGGATTCATCACCTGGTTCTGGTTGCTGCTGCCGAGCGGCGCGGCGCCGCCCTGCTCCAGGCCCTCGGCGTAGCTGGCGTACAGCGACATGCCGGGGGCCGGCTTGAACAGCAATCCCAGCGCCGGCGTGGTCGCGGCCTTGTCGTAGGTCTTGCGCAGCGCGCCGGTCGGGCTGCCGCTGTGGATGGCGATGCGGGTATGGCGCAGGCCGCCGAATACCTGCCACTGCGCGCCCAGGCTGATGGTGTCGGTGGCGAACAGCGCGCGCTGGTCGGCCCGGTTGGCCAGGTAGGCCGCACCCACCACCGGAGCGGGATCGGCGATGGGGCGCGGCGCGAACAGCTTGCCCTGCCCGATCGGACCCGAAAAACCGTCGCCGTAGAGCATGTCGCGCCGCACCGAGTCGACCCCGACGGCCAGCGCATGCGCCAGCGCTCCGCTGCGCACGTCACCCTCGAGCACCAGTTGCACGCTGGTGTTGTTGCGCTCCTGGTCGGGACTGAAATACAGGCTGGCGTCGTAGTCGCCGTTGGGCCGCATGGCGCGCGGATTGATCGAGCGCTGGTCGCGCGCGAGCCTGGCGCGGTGGCCGGCCAGCCCCAGCTTCCATTGCTCGCCCAACTGATAGGTGGCGCGCGCGCCGAGGTAGGTTTGCCGGTTCGGCTCGACCGCCCAATCCTGCGCCGCATAGCTCTTCGCGTCGAGGCGGGAAAAGGCGGCGCGCGCCTCGGCCAGGGTGTTCCACCACAGGATGTTGGGCGAGCCGGGACCCTGCTTCTCGGAGCGCTGGCGTTCGATATCGGCTTCGAGCAGCAGCGCGTCGCTGGCCTGCCATTCGAAGGCGCCGCTGACCAACTGCTTGTCGCCCTTGTAGCCGGGCACGTGGTTGCGCAACTTGTCGGCGGCGGCATTGAGGCGCACCCCGAACTGCCGGTCGTGGCCGAAGCGCCGCCCCAGGTCGGCGTGGGCGCCCAGCGCGCCATCGTCATTGGCCGAGATGGTCAGGCGCGACAGGCTGTCCGCGCCCGGACGCTTGACGATGTAATTGACCACGCCGCCGGGCGAGGTCAGGCCGTGGCGCAGCGCCGACAAGCCCTTGGCGACCTCGACCGAGGCCTTGTTCTGGAGCGCGATCGAGCCCTGGTCGTTGATGGTCAGGCCGTCGCGCTTGACCGCGTCCACGCCCAGGTAAAAACCGCGCACCATGACCCGGTCGAACCACATTGGGTCCGACGCCAGGGTGACCGACGGGTCGTTCTTGACCACGTCGGCCAGCGACTTGGCTTGCTGGTCCTGGATCAGTTCGGCCGAAAACGCGCTCACCGAAAACGGGGTGTCGAGCACGGCCTGCTCGCGAAAACCCGAGGCGGAGGAACGGCGCACCCGGTAGCCCTGCTCGCGCGCCTGGGCCGGCTCGGCCAGCGGCGCGGCGGTGAGCGTCACTTCCTTCATCAGCACCTGCTCCGGGGCGCCCGGCGCCGGCCGGACCAGCACCGCGCCCTGCTCCACCTTGCCGACCAGGCCGCTACCCTGGAGCAAGCGTTCGAGCGCCTGCTGCGCCGTGTAGTTGCCGGCCACGGCGGGCGCGCTCTTGCCGCTGACCAGGGCCGGCGCAAAACCGAGCTGCAAATTGGCCTGGCGCGCCAGTTCGTTGAGGGCGTCGCCGAGCGGGCGGCTGGCCAGGTCGAGGCGCAGCACGGGCGCGGGGGCCGGCGGCTGGACTGGCGCGGCCACGGCGGCGGCCGACAACAAGCTCGCGAAGGCGAACGGAAGGGGGATGAAACGCGCTTTGCGCATGAGGCAAACTCCACAGACAGATGTTGAAAAAAGAGGTTCTGTGGAGGAAGACGCAGCGGCGCGCCAAATCCTCAGGTCGGAATGAGAATTATTCTCATTTTTTTAGCGCCACGATCTCGGTCTGGCCGGCACGCTCCACCAGCCGTACCGGCAGCATGGCTGGCAGCGCGGCGGCGAAGGCCGGCAATTGCCGCACCGTGTAGCTGCCGCCCACGCGCAGCGCGCCCACGGCTGGATCGCGCAGCACCAGCCCGGTCTGGCCGTAGCGCTCGAATTCGGCGAGGACCAGCGCCAGCGGCGTATTGCTGAAACTGATGCGGCCGTCGCGCCAGGGTGCCACCGCTCCCGGCGCCACCCTGGCCACCGTCCCCAGGCGCCCGTCGGCGGCGGCGTTGATGGCCTGGCCGGCGCCCAGCTCGGTTTCTTCGCCGGCCCCGGCGCGCACCCGCACCCGCCCCTCTTCCACGGAAACGGCGGTCAGGTGCGATTCCAGGCCGCTGCGCGTGTGGCGTACCGCGAAGCGGGTGCCGAGCACCGTGACGCGGGCCGCGCCGGCGCTGACCCGGAACGGCCGCGCGCGCTCGCTGCGCACGGCGAACAGCGCCTGGCCCTCGTGCAGGACGACGTCGCGCCGGTCTCGGTACAGGCGTACCTCGATGCGGGTGGCGGTATCGAGCGTGATCACGCTGCCGTCGGGCAGCGCCTGGGTCAGCTGCTGTCCGCGCGCGGTCGCGTACGCGGCGCTGAAGGTTGGCTGGCGCTGCCGGTGCTCCCAGGCCAGCCAGGCGCCGCCGGCCACGGAGACGCTCAGCATGGCGCAGCAGGCTTGCAGCGCGAGGCGGCGGCGCGGCGCGCTCTCCTGTGCCGGGATGGCCGCGCGCAAGCCGGCCACGGCCGATGGCGGCAAGGCGCGCACGCCGCGCAGGGTGGTACGCATGGCGTCGAACGCGGGGCGGTGGCGCGGATCGGCCGCCAGCCAGGCCGCCAGTGCGGCGCTGTCCCCGGTGCGCAGCGCCCAGGCGGCCGCTTCCTGCGCGATGCGCTGCTCGGCGCCCGTCATGCCGCCTCGCTCCGTTCGCAGGCGCGGCAGGCCAGCATGCCGCGCACGATGTGCTTTTCCACCATGCTGGTCGAAATCCCCATGCGGGAGGCAATCTGTTTGTGGCTCATGCCGTCGAAGACGTGCAGGATGAAGGCTTCGCGACAGCGCGGCGGCAAGTCTTCGATCGCCCGCAGATAGGCTTGCACCGCCTGTTCGGAAGCGAGTGCTTCATCGGGCTGGAGGTGGGGCGGGCCGGCATGGCCGGCGATGGCGTCGAGTTCATCGTGGCCACGCACGCCGGCGCGCCGGTGGGTGTCGATGACCAGGTTGCGCGCCGTGCGGTACAGCAGCGCGCGGGCATTGGCGATAGCGTGCCCCGATTGCTGGTGCACCAGCACACGCACGAAGCTTTCCTGCGCCAGGTCGGCGGCGGCGTGGCGGTCGCCCAGCAGGCGGTGCAAGAAGTTGAGCAATTCGAGGTGATAGCGTTCGAACACGATGGCGGGCGGCTGGAAAATGGTCGCTCCGACCCGCGCTGCGTATCGGCACTGCCCCTGACAGGCCGCACGGCGGCGCGCGGCCGGAAATGAGAATGATTCTTATTATACCAAACAGCGCGCCACCCTTCCCCGCCCGGTGTTTACACCAGGTTGAACACGGCCATCGATTCCACGTGCGAGGTGTGCGGGAACATATTGACCACGCCGGCCTTGCTTAGTTCATAGCCGGCTTCGTGGGTCAGGATGCCGGCGTCGCGCGCCAGGGTGGACGGGCTGCACGAGACATACACGATACGCTTGGGCAGCATCTCCGGGTGACTGAGGCGCAAGGCGGCCAGGGCTTGCACCAGCGCCATCGCGCCGTCGCGCGGCGGGTCGACCAGCATGCGGTCGAACTTGCCGAGCGCGACCAGGTCTTCGGCCGTGACCTCGAACAGGTTGCGCGTCGAAAAACTGGTCTTTTCCGACAAGCCATTCGCGCGCGCATTCGACAGCGCCCGTTCGGTCAGGGTGGTACTGCCTTCGATGCCAACCACTTCCCTGGCCTGGGTGGCCAGCGGCAAGGTGAAGTTGCCCAGGCCGCAGAACAGGTCGGCCACGCGCTCGTCCGGCTGCACGTCCAGCAGGTTCAGCGCTTTTCCGACCAGCACCCGGTTGATGTGATGGTTGACCTGGGTGAAATCGACTGGCTTGAACGGCATCTTCACGCCGAACTCGGGCAGGGTGTAATACAGTTCCTTGTCCAGCGGATAGAACGGCGCGGCCGTTTCCGGCCCCTTGGTTTGCAGCCACCACTGGATGTTCCACTGGTCGGCAAAGCTTTTGAGCACCGTTTCATCGGCGCCAGTGAGCGGCGCCATGATGCGCAAGACCATCGCCGTGGTCTCTTCACCGACCGCGATTTCGATCTGCGGCATCTGGTCGAAAATCGACAAGGCGCCCACCAGCGCGCGCAGCGGCAACAACATGGCGGCCACGTGCGGCGGCAAAATCTTGCAGTCGCTCATGTCGGCGACGAAGGCCGAGCGCTTTTCGTGAAAACCCACCAGCACCGTATCTTTTTTGGCAACATGGCGCACCGACAGGCGCGCGCGGTAGCGGTAGCCCCAGGTCGGGCCGTACATCGGGCGCATCACATTGCCCGGCTTGACCTTGCCGATGTGCCACAGGTTATCTTCCAGCACGCGCTGCTTCATCGCCACCTGGGCCGACGGCTCCAGGTGCTGCATCGAGCAGCCGCCGCAGTTGTCGAAATGCGGGCACTTGGGCGTTACCCGCATCGACGAGGCCTTGTGCAGCACGGTCATGCGCGCCGCTTCCCAGTTCTTTTTCTTCTTGAACGTATAAAAGCTGACTTTTTCGCCCGGCAAGGCGCCCTCGACGAAGATGACCTTGCCCGGCGAGCCGTCCTCGTTGGCGAGGTGGCCGACGCCGCGGGCGTCCATGTCCAGGGATTTGATGTCGAGAATGGTGTCTTGCATGGCGAAATACACGCGCTGGGCGTGTGCAAAAAGAGGATTAAGGGGAACAGGAGGCGGCGGGCAGCCCGCGCGCATCATAGCAAGGAATCGCGCACCACGCCACGGGCGGCCATCGCCCGTTTCAGTTTGACCAGTGCTTCCTGCTGGATCTGGCGCACCCGCTCGCGCGTGACGCCCATCTCTTCGGCCAGGGTTTCCAGGGTGGCCGGATCGTCGTTGTCGAGCCCGAAACGGCGCATGATCACGATGCGCTGCTTGTCCGGCAATCGGGTGAGCCAGTCGCGCACCAGCACCGTCATTTCGTGGTGCTCGGCGCGGCTGTCGGGGCCATCGTCGGCGTCGCCGGGCAGCATGTCCATCAGGCTCGACTGGGGATCGTTGTCGAGCGGGGCGTCGAGCGAGGTGGCGTGCTCGGACAGGGCCAGGATATCCTGCACTTCCTCGACCGGGCGCCCGACCAGGTGGGCGATGTCTTCGGCGCTGGCATCCTTGCCGTTGCGGTGTTGCGCTTCGAGGTGGTACTTGGCGCGCAGGATCTGGTTCAGCTCGCGCACCATGTGGACCGGCAGGCGCACCGTGCGCGCCTGGTTCATGATGGCGCGCTCGATGCTCTGGCGGATCCACCAGGTGGCGTAGGTCGAAAAACGGAAACCGCGCTCGGGCTCGAACTTGTCGATGGCGCGCATCAGGCCGATGTTGCCTTCCTCGATCATGTCGAGCAGCACCACGCCGCGGTTGATGTAATGCTTGGCGATCGACACCACCAGCCGCAGGTTGTGCTCGATCATGGTCTGGCGCGCCGAAAAGTCGCCCGCCTTGGCCAGGGTGGCGAAATGGACTTCCTGCGGGGCGGTCAGCAGCGCGCGCATGCCGATCTGGTTCAGATAGTGCTGGGTGGTATCGGTCGAGAGCTCGGCCGCCAGCACTTTTTTCAGTTCATCGACGCTTTCGAGCACGGCGCCGGCCACCGGCACGCTGTCGGCGTCGGGACCGGCATCGGTCTCGGGGTCGATATCGATATCGGCCTCGAGCGCGGCCTCGTCGGGGTCGTCCGGAAAGTCATCCGGACCCGGATCATCGCCCTGCTGGTAGCTCGAATGCGTCATGAAAGATCCACGGTGCCGGTGTCGGTCGTCAGCGGGCGACAATTTCTCAGCGGTTAGGCAGGAAACGCGAAGGATCGACCGGCTTGCCCTGCTGGCGGATCTCGAAGTGCAGCTTGACCGAATCGGCATCCGAATCGCCCATTTCGGCAATCATTTCGCCTTTTCTGACGCTCTGCCCTTCCTTGACCAGGATGCTGCGGTTGTGGGCGTAGGCGGACAGCAGGCTGTTGCTGTGCTTCACAATCACCAGATTACCATAACCGCGGATGCCACTGCCCGCATACATGACTTTTCCGGCGCCGGCCGCCATCACTTGCTGGCCCGCCTTGCCGGCGATATCGATGCCCTTGTTCTTGCCTTCGTCAAAAGTGGCGACGATCCTGCCGTCCGACGGCCACATCCAGCTCAGTTTTTCCTCGTCCGAGGCCGCCATCGGATTGCTGACGGTGGCCGCCGGCGGCGCCACGGCGATGGCCGGCGGATGGAGATCGGGCTTCTCGGCCGCCTTCGGCTCCACCTTGGCAGGGGCTCCGCCCTCGCCTCTTTGCAACTCGGCCAGCACGCTGTCGCTATACGCACGCTTGTCGGCGCGCGGCGTGCTCTTCTTGACCACCACGGGCGCCGGCGGCGCCTTCGGCTCGGACGACGGCGGCATGTCGATCTTGTTGGTGACCACGCCGCCGCTGTCGCTTTTGCTATCGGGAGGCAACACACGCAGCACCTGGTCGACCTTGATGTCGTTCGGGTTCGACAGTTTGTTCCATTCGACAATGTCGCGGTAATTCTGGCCATGGTCGAACGCGATGCGGATCAGGGTATCGCCCTTGCGCACCGTGTACATGCCGCGTTCATCCTTCGATTCGTCGGCGGAGCGCGGCACGCGGCTGTCGGCGGCCGGCAGGCGGTCGATCACGGGTGCGGGGCGGCGGGGAGCGGTGTTACAGGCGCTGAGCAAGCCCAGGGTCAGGAGCAGCAGGGGAAGATGGCTTGTGTATTTCATTCTCATGTTATGTGTGTCGTGTTCTGTAAGCGGAGGCGCGCGCCACGAGGCGCAGGCGGGCGAACGCAGGCGAACGCTTAAACGGTGCCCGGGCGCAGCGGCACGAAGTGGCAGCCTTCCAGGGTCTCGCTCATCCATTCGGCCTTGCCGGTGCGGGTGATCAGCTGTAAGTGCTGGACCTGCGCGCCCACCGGGGCGACCAGGCGACCACCCACGCTGAGCTGCTCCAGCAGTGCCTGCGGCACCTCCAGACCGGCCGCAGCCAGAATGATACCGTCGAACGGGGCGGCCTGGGGCAAGCCTAGCATACCATCTCCGTAGTGCAAGCGCAGATTCACGATGCGCAGGTGGCGCAGATTGGTCTTGGCCAGCTCGTGCAATTGACGAATCCGTTCGACCGAAAACACATCCTTGGCGATGTGCGAGAGCACCGCCGCCTGGTAGCCGCAGCCGGTGCCGATCTCGAGCACGCGGCTCAGTGGCTTGCCGTTGCGCAGCACTTCGAGCATGCGCGCCACGATGTAGGGGCGCGAAATGGTCTGGTGGTGGCCGATCGGCAGCGAGGCGTCGACATACGCCTGGGCCGACAGCGCCGGTTCGATGAAACGGTGGCGCTGCACGTTTTCCAGCGCTTTGAGCACCACCCCGTCCTGCACGCCCTGCTTGGCCACGCGCGCCACCATGGCGCGCCGGATCGCGTCCGACACGCCCGTGTCGGGGCGCGGCGCGATCACCGGCAGCGGCTGGGCGCGCTGGTAGGCCTCGCTGTGCGCCTTGGACGGCGCCGCGCCCGCGCGCGCCACGTAATTGTGGGCGCCGGCCTGGCCGCCCTGCGCGCCGCTGCCGGCGGCGTTGCGGGTGGCCGTTTGCGGGGTTGCCACTTTGATGGGGGAAAACGCCGCGCTGGCGCGCTTGTCCCCGGTCACCGACGACAGCGGCAGCGGAAACGTGCTGCGTTTGTCGGGCTTGTCACTCATGCCAGTGAACGCGACAGCAGCGCCAGCTGGTCGCGGTGGGTCAGGTCGACCTGGAGCGGGGTGACCGACACCTCGCCTTGCGCGGTGGCGTGGAAATCGGTGCCCTCGCCGGCGTCGCGCGTGGCGCCCGGCGGGCCGATCCAGAAAATTTCGCGTCCGCGCGGGTCGCGCGCGCGGATCACCGGTTCGGCCTGGTGCCGCTTGCCCAGCCGCGTGGCGCGCACCGTGCGCAGCGCTTCGTACGGCAGGTTGGGGATATTTACGTTGAGCAGGTAGGGCGCCGGCAAGGCGTCGAAGCGGCGCAGCACGATGTCGCGCGCCAGCCGGGCCGCCGAATCGATGTGCTCCCAGCCGTGCGCCACCTGCGAAAAGGCGATCGCCGGAATGCCGAACAGATAGCCTTCGGTGGCCGCCGCCACGGTACCCGAATACAAGGTGTCGTCGCCCATGTTCTGGCCATTGTTGATGCCGGAGACGACCAGGTCGGGCCGGTAGTCGAGCATGCCGGTCAGGGCCACGTGCACGCAGTCGGTCGGCGTGCCGTTGACGAAGTAAAAGCCGTTGGCGGCCTTTTGCACCGACAGCGGACGGTCCAGCGACAGCGAATTGGAGGCGCCGGAACGGTTGCTGTCGGGCGCCACGACGACAATCTCGGCCACCGACGCGAGCGCGTTGGCCAGCGCTTCGATCCCGGGGGCGAGGTAGCCGTCGTCATTGCTGATAAGAATTCTCATCCCCAGATTTTACCTGAAGCAATGAGCCTCACGCTGGCCCCGCACCAACATTTTATGCGCAGTGCGCGCCAGAAACACTTACTGCGTGCTCACCGGGCGCCCGCCGACGGCGTCGTTGAGCGCTTCCTGCAAAAACGAGACCTCGTCCTGCGCGAAGGCGAGCAAGGCATCCTTGTCGTTGTGGCGCAAATAGACCTGGCGGATCAGGGCCATGCCGCGCCTGCGCAGCGGCGGCGGCACGTGACGGCGCAGCACCGGTTGGCGCAGGCTGTCGGCCAGCGCGCGCGCCTCGCGCTCGCTGCCCGTGTCGATCAGTTCCTGCAGCTGCGCCAGCTTGTGGCTGAGGGTGTCGGCGCCGCTGCTGTCGGGCGGCGCGTCGAGGATGCTGGTCGGGCGCGCGCCGCCGTCCAGGCGCGCCGCGCCGGGGCGGGCGCCGCCCTGCCCCGGATGCGACAAGGCCGCAGCCGGCGCGCCCTTGCCCTGCGCCGTGTCGGGATCGGCGCCGGCCAGCTTTTGCCGCAGGCGCCGCGCCGCGTCGAGCTCGCCCTGCTGGCTCAGGGTCGAGGCCAGCCGCAACTGGCTGCTGAGGGTGTCGGGATGGGCCGCGCCCAGGCTGCGCTCGCGGCTGCGCGCCAGCAATTCGAGCATCGCGCGCACGCCGGCCAGGTCGCTCTGGGCGGCCATGATTTCGGCCAGCAATTCGCGCGCCTGCAGCGTCGCCGGATGGTCGGGGCCGGCATGGCGCTCGCGCGCCGCCACCACGCCTTCCTGCAGCTTGCGCGCGTTGCCCAGGTCGCCCAGCTCGCGCAGCAGGGTCGACAAGTCCTGGGCGCAGCGCAGTGTGGCGTCGTGTTCGCTGCCGAGCAGGCGTTCGCGCCCGTCCAGCACGCGCTCGTAGACCATGCGCGCGCGGCTGTACTCGCCGTGGCGGGCCAGGGTGCCCGCCTGTTCGGCCAGGCAGTCGAGGGTGTGCAGGTGGCCCGCGCCGTACAGGCGCTCGCTGGCGTCGATGACTTGCTCGTGCAGCGCCAGCGCCCGTCCGGCATCGCCGCGCCGGGCCACGGTGGCGGCCAGCGCGGCGCGCGCGCTGAGCGTATCGGGATGTTCGGGGCCGAGCAGGCGCGCGCAATCGTCGAGCAGCAGTTCGTGCAGGAACTGGGCCTCGGCCAGGCGCCCGTCGTGGCGCAGCAGGACGGCCAGCTGGGCGCGCCCGGCGCGGGTGTCGGCGTGCTCGTCGCCGAGCAGGCGCTGGCGCAGGCTGATGCTCTCTTCGAAGCAGGCGATGGCTTGCGCGGCATGCCCGGCGTTGCGGTACAGCACGCCCAACTGGTGCAGGTCGCGCGCCAGCGGCAGCGACAGCGCCAGGTTGACGCCGCCACCGAGCCGCTCGCGCGCCGCGCCGATGGCGCTGGCCAGGCGCACTTCGGCCAGCGATTGCCAGGGGAAATAGTTGCCGAGAAACCAGTCGAGCAAGGTGTCGAAAGTGCGCGTGAGCGAAAAGCGGTCGGCGTCGCGTTCGCCGCCGTGGGCCAGTTGCTCGGCGCCGGCCATGGGGTGCAGCTGGGGCAGCTGGACTTCGTCGAAATAGCTGTCGAGCGAGACCCGCGACACCCCGTAGCACTGGCGCAGCAACTGTTCGATCGTGCTCTGGTAGCCGGCCACCGCCTTGTGCGGATCGCCGCGCCGCCACAGCAGGCGGCGCGCGCTGTCGGCGCTGTCGATCGCGGCCGGCAGCGGGTACACCAGCAGCGGGCGCTGCTCCTGCTCGTGGCTGCAGCGGTACTCGATGGCGCGCGTGACCACGCCGGCCAGGCCGTCCAGGCTGCGCTGGGTCGGCGTAAACACCGTCACCAGCCGGCGCGGCAGCAATGTGGTGCAGATGCTGACCGCGGCCGAGCGCCCGCTGCGCGCGTCCACCAGCACGTGGGCGAAGCGCTGCGCCATGAACTCGCCGAAACAGCGGAACAGGGCCGGACAGAGCTGGAACAAGCCATCCCAGTCGAACTGGTCGGCACGCTCGCCGTAGCTGTCGTCGAAGTTACCGGCGCGCATCAGGTACAGCGGCCGGCTGTGATCGACCCGCTCGACGAACGGTTCCCAGTCGACCGCTTCGAGCACCTGGCGCGCCAGCGCCGTATCGTCAACGCCGGCGTCAACGCCATCGGCGGCGCCGCGCGGGGTGCGCGCCGGATGGCCGCGCCCGAGCACGCGCAACTGCTCGCGGCAAGCCTGGAAATATTCGAGCACGCCGGGCCGCTCGCCACGGCGCTCGAAATAATGGTGCAGGCCGGGCGACTCGGTGTCGAAATCGATCATCAGCACCGGCACGGTGGCGCCCTGGCGCCCGGCCAGCAGCAGCGCCATGGTCGCCAGGGCCACGCTGCGCGCGCTGGCGCTCTCGAAGGAGTAAAAGGTGGTCACGTCGCCAGGACCGGAACGCGGCGGCAGGGTAAGGCGTTGGATTTCCATGTTGCTCCTCTTATTTTTTCGGAAAAGACAAATCCGGCAGATCGCGCCACTCGGGTGGGACATCGGGAAGCACGAATTGGTTGCAGTCATGGCCGACGGGCGTGTACTTTTTTTGATACTGATAATGGATGACAATCCGGTCCACGATCTTTTTGATGTCCGGCAGAAAATCCGGATGCGCTTTCAGGTCGCCCGTGGCCAACGAGAAACGCGAAAAATCCACGTAGAAACTCGATGCCGCGATCTGCGGCGGCAGGCGCACCGGGTGCATGGTCATGATCACCGGAATGATCAGATGGCTGGGCATGGCATACCACTGGCTGCGCTCGGCCTCGATGGCCTGCATCGCCGCGTACTCGCGCCGCGTATAGCCATGCGCCTCGTATTTGGGGGTGTAGATCAGGATCATGGTGACGCTCTCGCACAGCGCGCGCGCGATGCGGCGGTCCAGGTCGTCGCCGCCGCCAAGTTGCTCGGTGTCAATGAACAACTCGTCTTCATTGTCAAAATAGGGTTCCAGATAGCAGCGGATGGCATCGGACAGGGAAGCCTTGAACCGGTTCATCAGCTCGTAGCGGCCGTGGGCGTAACTAAAGAAACAGCCGTAACGGATTGCCATGTCAGCCTCCCTGTTCTGTGGTCCCACCAGCGCGCTCGCGCTGTCGACTTTAACAAGCGCGACGGACACGACCTTGCGCCCGCGCAAATGGCCGGGCCGCCCGGCCCCGCGCGCGGAAAATTGAGGCATAATCAAAAATCATACGGTCGTACTATTTTTGAATAACACTCATCGGAGACACCAATGAAAGCCGTGGTTTGCAAAGCGTGGGGGCTGCCCGACAGCCTGGTAGTGGAACAAGTGGCCGCCCCGGTGGCGGGAGCGGGCCAGGTGCTGGTCGAGGTGCGGGCGGCCGGGGTCAATTTCCCCGACGTGCTGATCATCCAGGGCAAGTACCAGTTCAAGCCGGAGTTGCCCTTCACCCCGGGCAGCGAACTGTCGGGCGTGGTCGCGGCGCTGGGCGAGGGCGTCACCAACGTCAAGGTGGGCGACCGGGTGATCGCGTTTTCCGCCCAGGGCGCGTTTGCCCAGCAGATCGTGGTGCCGGCCCAGGCCGTCATGCCGATGCCGCCCGGCATGGATTTCGACACCGCCGCCGCCATCACCCTCACCTACGGCACCTCGCACCACGCGGTGGTCGACCGCGCCGCGCTCAAGGCCGGCGAAACCATGCTGGTGCTGGGCGCGGCCGGCGGGGTCGGGCTGGCCGCCATCGAAATCGGCAAGGCGCTGGGCGCGCGCGTGATTGCGGCGGCCTCGAGCGACGAGAAGCTGGCGGTGTGCCGCGAGCACGGGGCCGACGCCACCATCAACTACGCGACCGAGGACTTGCGCGAAGCGATCAAGGCCGCCACCGATGGCAAGGGTCCGGATGTGATCTACGACCCGGTCGGCGGCGTGTATGCCGAACCGGCGTTCCGCTCGATCGGCTGGCGCGGACGCTACCTGGTGGTGGGCTTTGCGAATGGCGAGATTCCCAAGCTGCCGCTGAACCTGACCTTGCTCAAGGGCGCCTCGCTGATGGGGTATTCTGGGGTGAGTTCGCCAAGCGCGAACCGAAGGCCAGCCTGGCGGCCATGCGCGAACTGATGGGATGGCTGGCCGAAGGCAAGATCCGCCCGCGCATCTCGGCTCGTTACACCCTGGAACAGAGCGCGCAAGCCTTGAACGACATGGCCGCGCGCAAGGTCACCGGCAAGGTCGTGATATTGCCGCAGGCATAGCGGACGTAGCAGGCGATAACGCGCGGCGGCCGGTGGCGACGCGCGCGCCGCCACCGGCCACTGTCGTACCGGAAAATCAGGCCTTCGGTGCGAAGGCGCTGTTGAGCACGGACTGGTCGAAACCGTTGCCGGCGTTGCCGTTGGCGGCGTAGCGGTACAAGGTGGTCGCGTAGATGCCGGACAACGCGTTATGGATCAGCAAGATGACCAGCGAGGCCAGCACGCCGAGCACGACGAAGGCGATGGCCAGGCCGGAACTGCCGACATTCACGCCCAGGCCCACGCCGGCCAGGGTGACCGCCACCACCAGCATCATCAACGCCCCGAAGAACAGGCTCATGCCGGACTGGCCGACCACGTTTTCACCCCAGGTTTGCTTGAGCAGGGTGGCGCTGGCCTTGATCGATTCGATCGGGCCGGTATTGCGCGCGACCAGCACCGGCACCACCAGGAAGGTGGCCACGGTCCAGCCCACGCCGATCAGGCCGACGATGAAGCGGCCGACGAAGCCGAGCCGTTCCTGGATGGCGCGCAGGATCACCCCCACGGTCGCGGCAATGACCGCGTAGCCGAGAATGGTGCCGAAGCGGCTGTTGGCGATGCGCAGGCCGTCGCCCAGGGTGGGGGCGCCGCCATCCATGCGGATCATGGTGGCGCCCACCAGCGCGGCGTTAAAGTAAAACATCACGAAGTACTGGCTGATATAAAACAAGAACGCCAGCGAATACCAGGCGCCGTTGCTCTCGCTCAAGCCGTCGAGCGAACTGAGGCCGAAGGCCGGCAACATGAAACACAACACCACGGCCAGCGAGGCCGCTCCCGAAATCAAGGGGAACATCAGCAGGTGGCTGTCCTGGCGCAGGACGGCGGCGCTGGCCTTGACGAGATCGAAACTGCGCTTGAAACGGTCGAACATGAGTGGCACTCCTTTGATAGTAAATACACAAGAAAATATTTCTTATGTGCATTACTATACAAAGTATCACACCCTATCGTATCAATCTATCAATAAATTGCTCTATTGCTCAACTTATTGACGTATGCCAACAATCTTTCAGCGGGCTTGCTGCGCGATCCAGGCATTCATCTTGGTCTCGAGCAATGCCAGCGGCAAGGTGCCGTCGGACAGCACCGCGTCATGGAATTTGGCCAGGCTGAATTTGTCTCCCAGCGTCGTCTGGGCGCGCTGGCGCAGTTCCATGATTTTCAGTGCGCCCACCTTGTAGCCGAGCGCCTGGGCCGGCCACGCCATGTAGCGCTCGGTCGCGTTGCGCGCGTCTTCTTCCGTATTGCCGGCCTCGTCGACCAGGAAACGGATGGTCTGCTCGCGCGTCCAGCCCTTGGCGTGCAAGCCGGTATCGACCACCAGCCGCGCCGCCCGCATCATGTCGAGCATCAGGTGGCCGGCGTAGGCGTTCGGGTCCTCGTACAGGCCCATTTCCTTGCCCAGCGATTCGGCGTACAGCGCCCAGCCTTCGACATACGCATTGTTGCCGCCGAACTTGCGGAACTTGGGAATCGGCAGCTCCTGCTGCTTGGACAACTGGAAATGGTGGCCCGGATGGCCTTCGTGCAGGAACAGCGAGGTCATGCGCGTGCTGGCGTACTTGGCCGGATCGGGAATCACGGCCCAGAAGATGCCCGGACGCGAGCCGTCCGCGGCGGCGGCGGTGTAATGGTCGGAGGCGGTATCGCGCGACAGCGGCGGCTCGGCCCGGATCTCCAGCGGCGCCTTGGGCAAGCTTGCAAACAGGCGCGGCAGCATCGGCAGGATGCGCGCGTTCAGCGCCCGGTAGGCTTGCAGCACCTCTTCCTCGGTCTTGAACGGACGATACTTCGCTTGCTGCGCCAGCCAGCGCGGCAAGCCGGCCGGCGCCCCGGTGTAGCCGAGCTTCGGCGCCAGCTTGGTGAATTCGGCATTGATGCGCGCCATCTCGGCCAGCCCGATACGGTGGATTTCTTCCGGAGCGAGCGTACTGGTCGTTTGCGACGCCACCCAGGCGCGATACCAGTTGCCGCCGTCAGGCAGGCTGCCCCAGCCGGCGCTCTCGCGCGCGGCCGGCAGGTATTCGGTTTCCAGGAAACTGGCCAGCTTGCGTAGCGAGGGCAGCACCTGCACCCGCACCGTTTCGCGGTAGGCGCCCGTCATGCGCGCCTTCTCGCCCTTGGAAAAGCCGGCCGGCAGCGCGCGCGCCGGCGCCGA
Organism: Massilia sp. CCM 8734; assembly: GCF_011682155.1. Taxonomy (NCBI): domain Bacteria; kingdom Pseudomonadati; phylum Pseudomonadota; class Betaproteobacteria; order Burkholderiales; family Oxalobacteraceae; genus Massilia; species Massilia sp. CCM 8734. Next base: position 45,319 of record NZ_WHJI01000025.1, on the reverse strand, counting down.
AAAGGCGCTGGTCTCGACCGTTGCGGCGGCCAGCGCCTTGATCTGCGGCAGCAGCGACTGCACCAGCGCCTTCGGCAGCACCACGCCATGCTTGATGCCGCTGCGCATATTGGCGATCGCCGCGTCGGTCCACTGCGGCAGCGCCGTGATGCGTTTCAGGTATGCCTGGTAATGGGCCACGGTGGCCAGCGGCTGCGAACCGTCGCCGGCGCCAAAATTGGCCAGCAGCACCGGCAGGCTGTCCATGTGGTTCATCGGCAGCAGGTAATCCTTGAGCGGCTCGAAGCGCAACAGGTTGTTGACTTCGAAACCGAGGATGTCGTAGGTGGTCAGGTCGAGCGGCGCGAGCTTGCTGCGGTCGATCCGGGCCAGCTCGTCGCGCACCTCGTGCAGCATGGCGAACTGGCGCGCCCGCACCGACGGCACGAGGGTCATCGGCAGCAGGTCGTCGAAACGGTTGTCGCCCGAAAAAGTGGCGTTGATCGGTTCATAGCGCGCCTGCTCTTCGTAATAGCGCTCGGCCAGCCGCGACAGTTGCGCGGCCGGATTTTTGGCCGGATTGTTGGCCGCTGCCGCCTCGGCCGCCAGCGGCGGCGGCGCAGGGACCGGGGCGGGGGCGTTGGCAACGGCCTGGTCGACCGCGCCAGCGGCTGCGGTCGTGCCCAGCAAGGCGGAAAGTAACAGCGAGCGCAGCACGGTCATGGCTTAGTCCTGGGGTTCTTGAGGTGGTTTGAAAAAGGCGATCACGTCTTCTTGCAGGCGGGTGCGCTTGAACGACGGCAGGCTCTGCCACACGCGCTTGCCGTACGACTTGGAAATCAGGCGCGGATCGCAGATCATCAGCACGCCGCGGTCGGTCTCGTCGCGGATCAGGCGCCCCGCCCCCTGCTTGAGGTTGATGATCGCCTCGGGCAAGGTGTGGTGCATGAAGCCGTTCAAGCCCTGCTTTTCCATCACGTCGATGCGCGCGGCCAGCACCGGGTCGTCGGGCGGGGCGAAGGGCAGCTTGTCGATGATGACCAGCGAGAGCGCATCGCCGCGCACGTCCACGCCCTCCCAGAAACTCTGGGAGCCGACCAGCACGCCGTTGCCGGCGTTGCGGAAAGAGTCGAGCAATTCGGTGCGGCCGCGCTCGCCCTGGACGAACAGCGGAAAGTCGAGCCCGCGCTTGGCGAACTCGTCGCGCAAGCGTTCGGACACCTGCTTGACCGCGCGGATCGTGGTGCACAAGAAAAAGGTGCGCCCGCCGGCCGCCTCGATCACCGGCAGCGCGCTATCGATCACGGCGTCGGTGTAGCCGAAGGAATTCGGTTCCGGCAAGCCGTTCGGCACGTACAGCAAGCCCTGCTGTTCATAGTTGAACGGGCTCGGCCAGGTCTTGGCCGGCTCGCCCGTCAAGCCCATCTGGTTCGAGAAATGCTTGAAGTCGTTCTTGACCGCCAGGGTGGCCGAGGTAAAGATCCAGCTGCGCGGCGTGCCTTCGCGCTGGTTGTTGAAGATCGGCGCGATCGACAGCGGCGTCTTGTGCAGTTGCAGGGACGACGAAAAAGCCTCTACCCACAGCACGGCCTGGTCGCCTTCGACCACTTTACTGGCCGGCGCGTCGCGCCGGATGCCGTCCTGCTTCCAGCCATCGATCGCGGCGGCCAGCTCGACCGCGCGCACCCTCACCTGCTCGATGGTCTCGGCGCGCGCGGCCTGGTCTTCGAGCACGTCGATCATCTCGGCCAGTTTTTCCTTGAGCGTGTTGAGCGCAGGAAAGAACTCGGACGACGGCATGATCTGCGCCAAGGACAGGCGCATGATGTCTTGCGGGAAGGTCAGGCGCAGGTCGCGCGCGGCCTTTTCGACCACCATCACCACCTTGGCCCAGTCCGGGCCGCCGCGCGCATGCGCCAGGCCCTCGGCCAGCACGTCACGGCACAGTTCCAGGATCTGCGAGGTCGACACCGTCTGGCCGAAGAACAAGGTTGCCGTGTCGGGCAACTGGTGCGCTTCGTCGAAAATGATGGTGTTCGCCGACGGCAGCAGTTCGGCCACGCCTGTGTCTTTCAAGGCCACGTCGGCGAAGAACAGGTGATGGTTGACCACCACCACATCGGCCTGCTGCGCTTCGCGGCGCGCCTTCATCACGAAGCAATCCTGGTAATACTGGCACTCGGCGCCCATGCAGGTATCGCGGGTCGAGGTGACCAGGTTCCAGATCTGCGCGTTTTCGGGCACCTTGGCCAGTTCGGCCTTGTCGCCCGAACTGGTCATCTTGATGAAGCGCGAAATTTCGCGCAGGTTGCCGACATCGTCGCGCGAGGTCATGCGCCCGTTCTGCAGGGTGCGTTCCAGATGGTAGTGGCAGACGTAGTTCGAACGGCCCTTGAGCAAGGCCACCGAGACCGGCGCCTTGAGGGCGGCGCGCACGGTCGGGATGTCGCGCAGGAACAACTGGTCCTGCAAGTTCTTGGTGCCGGTCGAGATGATGGTCTTGCCGCCCCACAGCAGCGCCGGGACCAGGTAGGCGAAGGTCTTGCCGGTGCCGGTGCCGGCCTCGGCGATCAGGGTGCTCTGGTCGGCGATGGCCTGGGCGATCGACTTGGCCATCTCGGTCTGCGAGCGGCGCGGGCTGAAGCTGCCGACGGAAGGCGCGAGCGGGCCGCCCGCGCTGAACAGGCGGTCGACTTCGGCATCGTGTTTGCCTTCCGGCTGCGCCGGCGCGGAGGATTCGCCGTGGGCGTCAGGAGGAGGCGCGTCGCCTGGCGCGTCGCGTAGCGCGCCGGGCTCAATGAGAGGGTCGGTCAAGGTGGCATTTCAGTGAAGCGAAGACGGATCAGGCCGGAACATCAGGCACTAATTGCATTTTCAACAGGGTAATATGGTCTTTCAGTTGCAACTTGCGCTTTTTGAGGCGGCGCAGCTGCAACTGGTCGTGGTGACCGTCCAGGGTCAACATGTCTATGACAGCATCCAGGTCGCGATGTTCCACATCGAGTTCGATCAGGCGGCGCTGGATAGTTTGGTCATCGTTCATGTGTGGCATTCCAGACAAGTTCATTTCAAAAATTTCATCAACTGCAGCAAAAAACGCATACAATCTGAAACAATTTTTGTCGCGCAGAAAATAGTCACTGCTTGCAACAAGCAGCATACTCAGTGCATAGTTTAATCTACGGCGTCGTTGCAGCCAACAATATAGAATACGGCAGCCACGAGAGCCGTATGGTAACGCAGCCAGGACATTACCCCAAGCATATGAACGCATACAAGATTGAAGCCGGTACCGCGCAACACATCGGTAACCGGCCGGAACAGACCAATCGCACCGCCCTGTTCACCGGCGCGCGCGCGCCCGGCTACATGATGGCGGTGCTGGCCGACGGCGTTTCCGGCGGTTCGGCGGCGTCGGACCAGGCCCTGCTGACGGCCAAGCAACAATTTGACCTGTTCAAGCCGGGCGACGATCCGAGCATCGAGCGCCTGCAGGCGCTGCTGCGCGACATCGTGCTCGAAACGCACGCCGTGCTCAAGCTCACCGCCATGACCAGCACGAGCGAGCCGCATGCGACCTTCGTGGGGCTGGTCATCACGCCCAAGGGCACGGCGGTGTGGGCGCACGTGGGCGATTCGCGCCTGTACCGCTTCGTGCGGGCCGAGTGCGTGGTGCGCACCAGCGACGTGCCCTACATCGAGCACCTGGTCGGCACCGACAAGCTGCCGCTGGAAGCGGCCAAGAACCACCGCCACTCCAAGCTGCTGTTCAATGTGCTCGGCAACAGCCGCAAGGAGCCGTTCGTCGCGGTCGGCCACCACGAGAACCTGGCCGCCGGCGACACCTTCCTGCTGGCGTCGGACGGGCTGTGGCACTTCTTTACGGATGCCGAACTTGGCGCGGTGACCAGCAAGAACACGCCACGCCAGGCGTCGGAACTGCTGATCAACAAGGCGGTGGAGCGCGCCCAGGGCAAGGGCGGCAACTGCACCATGGCCATTGTGAAGCTGGTCAAGCCGCCCAAGGAAGTGCCGAACTACACGGTGGAACGGATGCGCCGGGCGGTGTAAGCTGTCGTGCCGCGCCATACCCGTTACGTCCTCTAACTCGTCGTTCCCGGCCACTACCCCGTCGTTTCCGCGCAGGCGGCGGCTAAGCAAACTTGGGTTCCCGCCTGCGCGGGAACGACGGTGCTGAGGGATGCGCCGGGCGGTGTAAGCTGTCGTGCCGCGCCATACCCGTTACGTCCTCTAACTCGTCGTTCCCGGCCACTACCCCGTCGTTCCCGCCTGCGCGGGAACGACGGTGCTGAGGTTAGCTTTGGAACGATAACGATCAAACTATTTGGAGATCTTCACTTCCTTCGGCTTGGCCGCCGCCTCGGCGTCTTTCGCCGCCTTCTGCGCCTTCCTGGCGCTGGCCGCCTTCTTCTCTTCGACCTTGCGCTGGCGCTTCTCCGAATCGATGCGCTTCTGCTCGAACGCTTCGGCGTTTGCCGCGCGTTCCGGCACGGCCGCTCTTTCTTGCGCGGCGATGCGCGCCAGCTTGGCCGCTTGCGCCGCCTGGCGCGCTTCCAGGGTCGGCTTCGTCGACGGCCCCTTCACCTTCGGCGGCGCCGCCACCGGCGCCGGGGTCGGATTGGCCGCCAGGCGCGCTTCTTCCGCTTCTGCCACGCGCACCGATTCGGCCACCGCCGCGTCGCGCGCGTCGGCCGAGGCCTTGCGCTGGAAATGCTTGGCTTCGTCTTCCACCGCGTTCAGGTAGGCCAGGGTTACGCGCCGGTATTCGCGCGCCTCATCGAGGCAGTCGTTGACGAAGAACTTGTCGTAGCAAGTCACTTCGCTGTTGGCGTAGCGCGCTTCGGTGGCGGCGCGCTGCGCGCGCACCTGGTCGAGCTTGAGCGCGGCCTGTTCCAGGGTCGTGGTCAGCGGCACCTCGGGCGCCATGCTGGTCGGCTGCAGGCCGGGCGTGCAGGCGGCCAGGCCGGCGGCCAGCGCCAGCGCGGCAAGCCGGATCAGGGGGAAAGCAAGGCGGTTGTTCATGTTCAGTGTCCTGTGGGCGGGTCGGCGAAGGGTCAGGAAATGGGTCAGGAAAGCGAGTCGGCCGCGCCGCGGCGCTCCGCATCCATGTATTCGCGCGACTGCATTTCAATAATACGCGAGACGGTGCGATGAAACTCGTTCGACAGCGTCCCTTGCGTGTACAGCTCTTCCGGCGGCACGGCGGCCGACATCAGCAGTTTAACCTTGTGGTCGTAGAAGACATCGATCAGCCACGTAAACCGGCGCGCCTCGGACGACTGCGCCGCCGACATGGCCGGAATCCCCGACAGCACCACGGTGTGGAAGCGGCTGGCGATTTCGAGATAATCGTTCTGCGAGCGCGGTCCGCCGCACAGGGTCGCAAAATCGAACCAGATGATGCCGCCGGCGTGGCGCAGGGCGCGGATTTCGCGCTCTTCGATGCGGATGCGCGGGTCTTCGTCGGCCGTCTCGGCGATGCGCGCATAGGCCGTGCGCAGGGCGGCGTCGGAGGCGGCGTTCAAGGGCGTGTAGTAGCTCTCGACCTGCTCGAGCGCGCGCTTGCGGTAGTCGATGCCGGCGTCCACGTTCATGACGTCGAGTTTGTCCTTGAGCAGGGCGATGGTCGGCAACATGCGGTCGCGATGCAGGCCGTCCGGATACAACAGGTCGGGATCGTAGTTCGACGTCATGATGAAGGACACGCCGTTGTTGAACAAGGCGGTCAGCAAATTATACAAAATCATGGCGTCGGCGATATCCGAGACATGGAATTCGTCGAAGCAGATCAGGCGGTATTTCTTGGCGATGCGGCGCGCCACTTCGTCGAGCGGGTCAGCCACGCCCTTGAGCTCATCGAGCTCGCGGTGCACGCCGCGCATGAATTCGTGGAAGTGCAGGCGCGTCTTGCGCACCACCGGCACCACCGAGTAAAAACTGTCCATCAAAAACGACTTGCCGCGCCCTACTCCACCCCACAGGTAGACCCCGCGCGGCACGTCCGGGCGGTTGATCAGGCGCTTGAAGGTGGAGGAGCGCTGCGAGCGAAATTGAACCCACTCCTCGTAGGCGCGCTGCAGGCGGTCGACCGCGCGTTGCTGCGCCTCGTCCGAGGTAAAGCCGCGTTGGGATAAGGCGTGCTGGTAGAACTCTTGGACATTCATTTGGGGAGGCAATACAGAATGCCGGGCGCGCCGATGCAATGCTTCGGCGCGCCCGGCGGGGTACTTATTTAGAAGTTCAAGGTACGCTTGTCGACGGCGAGCGCGGCTTCCTTGGTCGCTTCGGACAGCGATGGGTGGGCGTGGCAGATGCGGGCAATGTCTTCCGCCGATGCGCGGAATTCCATCGCGACGACCGCTTCCGAAATCAGTTCGGACGCCATCGGGCCGACGATGTGCACGCCGAGGATTTCATCGGTGGTGGCATCGGCCAAAAACTTGACCATGCCCGAGGTGTCGCCCAGCGCGCGCGCACGGCCGTTGGCCATGAACGGGAAGGTGCCCGCCTTGTAGGCCACGCCGGCCGCTTTGAGCTGCTGCTCGGTCTGGCCAACCCACGCGATTTCGGGCGAGGTGTAGATCACCCACGGAATCGTGTTGAAGTTGGTGTGGCCATGCTGGCCGGCGATACGCTCGGCCACGGCAACGCCTTCTTCTTCGGCTTTGTGCGCCAGCATCGGGCCGCGCACCACGTCGCCCACCGCCCACACGTTCGGCAGGTTGGTCTTGCAGTCGTCGTCGACGGCGATGAAGCCGCGTTCATCGAGCTTCAGGCCGACGCTGTCCGCGCCCAGGCCGATGGTGTTCGGCACGCGCCCGATCGAGATGATCAGCTTGTCGAACACGGCGCTCTGCGCTTCGCCTGCGGCGTTGGCATAGTCCACGGTGACCTTGTTCGCGCCGGCGGTGACTTTGCTGATCTTGACGCCCAGGTTGATCGCCAGGCCCTGCTTGGTGAACAGCTTGTGCGCTTCCTTGGCGATCTGCTCGTCGACCGCGCCCAGGAACGTAGGCAAGCCTTCCAGCACGGTGACCTTGGCGCCCAGGCGGCGCCATACGCTTCCCATTTCCAGGCCGATCACGCCGGCGCCGATCACGCCGAGGGTGGCCGGCACGGCGTCGATGGTCAGTGCGCCGGTGTTCGACAAAATCAGTTTTTCGTCGAACGGCGCGCCCGGCAGTTCACGCGCGTTCGAACCCGTGGCGATGATGACATGCTTGGCCGCGAGCGTGTCGGCGGCCGCGCCGGTGACGCTGACCTGGTAGCCACCTTCGGCGGCGCCGGAGAACGCACCGCGGCCGTGGAAGAAGGCGATCTTGTTTTTCTTGAACAGGAACAGGATGCCGTCGTTGTTTTGTTTGACGACGGTGTCCTTGCGCTTCAACATTTGCGGCAGGTTCAGCGACAGGCCGGCGACATCGATGCCGTGTTCGGCGAAAGCATGGCCGGCGTGCTCGAAGTGCTCGGACGATTGCAGCAGCGCCTTCGATGGAATGCAGCCGACGTTGGTGCACGTGCCGCCCGGCGCCGGAGCGCCCTTGGCGTTGGACCATTCATCGATACAGGCCACCTTGAAACCCAGTTGCGCGGCACGGATGGCGGCGATGTAGCCGCCAGGACCGGCGCCGATGACAACCACGTCGAATTGTTTTGCGTCACTCATTATTGATTCCCTTGATTTATTCTTCTGGTACGAATACCCACATCAGCAGGTAGATCAGCAGGCCAAGCAGGAAGTACAGGGTAAAGACCGTAAACACCAGCCGCCATACCCAGGCATCCATGCCCGATACCCTGGCCAGGCCGCCGCACACGCCCGAGATCCAGCGGTCGCCGCGGGTGCGGCGCAGGCGCGAGAACTCGCTGGCGAGGTCGCCGTTGCCGGGACCGGGGCCAAGGCTGGCCCGCTCTTGCTCGGCCAGCAGGCGTGCCTTGGCCTGTGAAAATTCGGCGTCGGAAAGCGCGCCGGCTTGATGCAGTTCGTGCAAACGCTTGATTTCGTCGGAGATATTCAATTATCCACCCATCCAAAACAATGGCGATGCACGCGCTTGCCACCAGCGCGCCAGCATGCACCTTGTGCTTACAGGTCCAGCAGCAAACGCGCCGGATCTTCCAGCGTTTCCTTCATCGTGACCAGACCCAGGACGGCTTCGCGGCCGTCGATGATGCGGTGATCGTACGACATCGCCAGGTAGTTCATCGGACGCACCACAACGAGTCCGTTTTCGACGACGGCGCGGTCCTTGGTCGCGTGCACGCCCAGGATGGCCGACTGCGGCGGGTTGATGATCGGGGTCGACAGCATCGAACCGAAGGTGCCGCCGTTCGAGATCGAGAAGGTACCGCCGGTCAGGTCGTCCAGGGTCAGCTTGCCTTCCTTGGCTTTCTGGCCGAATTCACCGATTTTCTTTTCGATTTCGGCGATCGACATCTGGTCGGCGTTGCGCAGGATCGGCACCACCAGGCCGCGTGGCGAACCGACCGCGATGCCGATGTCGAAGTAGCCGTGGTAGACGATGTCGTTACCGTCGACCGAGGCATTGATGATCGGGTACTTTTTCAGCGCGGCGACAGCGGCCTTGACGAAGAAGGACATGAAGCCCAGCTTGACGCCGTGCTCTTTCTCGAACTTGTCCTTGTACTTGTTGCGCAGGTCGATCACCGGCTGCATGTTCACTTCATTGAACGTGGTCAGGATGGCGTTGGTCGACTGCGACATCACCAGGCGCTCGGCGATACGGGCGCGCAGGCGGCTCATCGGCACGCGCTCTTCCGGACGCTCGCCCAGGTTGGCGGCGGCAGGCGCTGCGATCTGCTGCAGCGGGGCCTTGAGCGGCACGCTTGGCGCGGCCAGCGGCGCTGGCGCAGCGGGCTTGACGCCGCCAGCTACCGCGCCAAGGACGTCGCCCTTGGTGACACGGCCATCGCGGCCGCTGCCGGCAACGTCGGAGGTGGTCAGCTTGTTATCGGCCAGCAGCTTGGCGGCGGCCGGCATGGCCACGTTCGATTTCGACGCGATTGCGCTGATCGCAGCGGCCACCGGATCGGCGGCGGCTTGGGCAAGCTGCACCGGCGCGCTGGAGATTTGCAGCGGGCTTACCTGGGCCGGCGCTTCGGTGTCGATGATGGCGATGATTTCGCCGGCGACGACGGTCGCGCCGTCGGCCTTGAGAATCTGGGTGATGATGCCGGCGTTCGGCGCAGGCAGCTCGAGGACGACCTTGTCGGTCTCGATATCGATCATGTTTTCGTCGCGCGCGACTGGCTCGCCGACTTTTTTGTGCCACGACAGCAGGGTCGCTTCCGCTACCGATTCCGACAGAACTGGGACTTTGACTTCAATTTGTGCCATGTAAAACTCCGTGTATTGTTTTTAGCAGCGCCCCGCCGGGGGGTGATCGAAGCGGCGGGGCGTGGTGGTTATTTGGTCAGGATGAAACCCTTGAGCTTCGAGAATGCCGTTTCCAGCAATTCCTTCTGCTGCGCATTGTGCTTGTCGCCATAACCGACGGCAGGCGACGCCGAAGCCGGACGACCTGCGTACGCAAGGCGCTGGCCCGATTCGAGGCTTTCGAAAATGTTGTGCTGGATCTGGAACCATGGTCCCTGATTCTGCGGCTCATCCTGGGTCCACACCACTTCGGTCGCGTTCGGGAACTTTTTGAGTTCGGCCGCGAACGACTTGTGCGGGAACGGATACAACTGTTCGACACGGATGATGGCGGTATCGAGCTGGTTGCGCGTTTTGCGGCTGTTGACCAGGTCGTAGTAGACCTTGCCCGAGCAGGCGATCACGCGCTTGACCTTCTTGGCGTCGATTTTCTCGTCGACTTCACCGATCACGGTGTGGAAGACGCCCTTGGCCAATTCGGTCAGCGGCGAGCTGGCGTCCTTGTTACGCAGCAGCGACTTCGGCGTCAGGATGACCAGCGGTTTGCGGAACTGGCGCACCATCTGGCGACGCAGCAGGTGGAAAATCTGCGAGCCGGTGGTTGGCTGCACGACTTGCATATTGTTGTCCGCGCACAGTTGCAGGAAGCGTTCAGGACGCGCCGACGAGTGCTCCGGACCCTGGCCTTCGTAACCGTGCGGCAGCATCATCACCAGGCCCGACGCGCGGCCCCATTTGACTTCACCCGAGGCGATAAACTGGTCGATCACGACCTGGGCGCCGTTGGCGAAGTCGCCGAACTGGGCTTCCCAGATGGTCAGGGTGTTCGGTTCTGCGGTCGAGTAACCGTATTCGAAGGCGAGAACGGCTTCTTCCGACAGCACCGAGTCGATGACGACGAACGGCGCCTGGCCTTCCGACACATTGCACAGTGGGACATAGGTGCCCGCATCCCAACGCTCGCGGTTCTGGTCGTGCAGCACGGCGTGACGGTGGGTAAAGGTACCGCGCCCGGCATCCTGGCCCGACAGGCGGATGGCGTAGCCGGACGAAACCAGCGAAGCGTACGCGAGATGCTCGCCCATGCCCCAGTCCAGGTTCAGTTCGCCACGGCCCATGGAGGCGCGGTCGGCCAGCACTTTTTCGACCAGCGAGTGGACCTTGAAGTTTTCTGGCAGGGTGGTGATGCGGGTCGCCAGGCGTTTGAGTTCCGTCATCGGCACGGCGGTGTCGGCGCTGTCGGTCCATTTACGGTTCAGGAACGGCAGCCAGTCGACTGCGTACTTGTTCTTGAAGTTCGAGATGACCGGATCGATCGTGTGCTTGCCGGCGTCCATGGCGTCGCGGTAAGCGGAGACCATTTTGTCGCCGCCGTCGGCCGCCAGGGTGCCCTGGGCGATCAGCTTGTCCGCGTACAGCTTGCGGGTGCCCGGATGCTGGCCGATTTTCTTGTACATCAGCGGCTGGGTCAGCGCCGGGGTGTCTTGTTCGTTGTGACCGAGCTTACGGTAGCAGATGATGTCGACAACGACGTCTTTCTTGAACTGGACGCGGTAGTCGAGCGCGATTTGCGTCGCCAGCACGACCGCTTCAGGGTCGTCGCCGTTCACGTGCAGGACCGGCGCTTCGATCATCTTGACCACGTCCGAGCAGTACAGGGTCGAACGCGCATCGCGCGGGTCGGACGTGGTGAAACCGATCTGGTTGTTGATCACGATGTGCACCGTGCCGCCCGTGCCGTAGCCGCGGGTTTGCGCAAGGTTCAGCGTTTCCATGACCACGCCCTGGCCGGCGAACGCGGCGTCGCCGTGGACCAGGATCGGCAGCACTTGCGCGCCATCCTTGTCGCCGCGACGCTCCATGCGCGCCTTGACCGAGCCTTCGACGACCGGGTTGACGATCTCCAGGTGCGACGGGTTAAAGGCCAGCGACAGGTGGACAGGACCGCCGGCGGTCGAGATATCGCTCGAAAAACCCTGGTGGTACTTGACGTCGCCCGACGGCAGGTCGTCGCCGTGCTTGCCTTCGAATTCTTCGAACAGTTCCTGCGGCGACTTGCCCAGGGTATTGACCAGGACGTTCAGGCGGCCGCGGTGGGCCATGCCGATGACGATCTCCTGCACGCCTTTTTCACCGGCGCGCTGGATGGTTTCGTCGATCGAGGCGATGAAGGACTCGGAGCCTTCCAGCGAGAAGCGCTTGGCGCCGACGTACTTGGTGTGCAGGTAGCGCTCCAGGCCTTCGGCGGCGGTGAGGCGTTCGAGGATGTGGGCTTTTTTCTCGGCCGTGAAGTTCGGGGTCGAGCGGATCGCTTCGAGTTTCTCCTGCAGCCAGCGTTTTTCCGCCGGATCGCCGATATACATGAATTCGGCGCCGATCGAACGGCAGTAGGTATCGCGCAGGAAGTTCAGCAGGTCGCGCAGGGATGCGGTCTCAGGGCCGAAGTAGGTATTGCTGATGTTGAAGACGATGTCCATGTCGGCATCGGTGAAACCGTAGAAGCTTGGCTCGAGTTCCGGAATCGTCGGGCGTTCCTGGCGCTGCAGCGGGTCCAGGTTGGCCCACTGCGAGCCGAGATAGCGGTAAGCGGCGATCAGCTGGGTGACGGCGACGCGCTTGCGCCCCATTTCGGCGTCGGTGGACGCGGTCACGACACGGATCGGGCCTGCCTTGGCGCGCTCGGCGAACGAGGCGATGACGGAAGCGTGGGCTACGTCGGGTTTGTTGGAGCCGTCGACCGCAGGGACGTTCTGCATGGAGTCGAAATAGGCGCGCCAGTTGTCTGGCACCGAGCCTGGGTTGTCGAGATAAGCCTCGTACAGCTCTTCAACGTACGGCGCGTTACCACCGAACAAATAGGAGTTCGCGGTTTGGTCTTGCATCATCTTGCTCACCTTTCTTCGCGCTTCGCGAGTTTGGCGGGTTAATCTAACCTTCCGCGACACGGCCTGACCGGTTAGCGGATTGCACATCAAGTTGTGGGGAAGGACTTGTAAAGCTCGCAGCATTCTTACGACGTCGGAAGAATAGCACGCGTATTGTAGCCTAACATTCCACCTTGCGAAAAAAGTTGCCAATCATCTTTTTGTCTTGGGCGATAACAAAACCACCGCAATGTCGCAAATTAGTGACATTGCACAAGTTTATGGATCGTTAAGCGCGCGCTTTCTTGCGCCAGCTCAGGGACTATATCGGTCCGATATGATTGAAAACAAGCGATTGTTGCGTATTGTAAATGTCCATTGTGGTCATTGACCCCGCAAATGATAATAGTTATCATTTGCGTTTAGTTGACGGAAGCACCCGATGTCCACCCCCGCCACGCTCCCCAGCGCCAGCCGCGCCGCCTGGCTCAAGAACCTGCACCGCTGGCACTGGATCAGCTCGGCCTTGTGCCTGATGGGCATGCTGTTATTCAGCATCACCGGCATCACGCTCAACCACGCCACCCAGATCGAAGCCAAGCCGGCCATCAGCAAGCGCAAGGCGACCCTGCCGGCGCCGCTGCGGCGCGACCTGGAGCAAGCGGCCAGCCGGCACGCCGACGCCCGTGCCCCCCTGCCCCCGCGCGTGGCCGGTTGGGCCGAGCGCGAGTTCGGCCTGGACCTCGGCGCCAATGACGCCGAATGGACCGAGGAAGACGCGTATGTGGCCCTGCCGCGACCAGGCGGCGACGCCTGGCTGCGCATCGCCGTCGATGGCGCCGCCGAATTCGAAAAAACCGATCGCGGCATGGTTTCCTGGCTCAACGACCTGCACAAGGGCCGCAACGCCGGTCCGGTGTGGGGCTGGTTCATCGATATTTTCGCGCTGGCCTGCGTGGTGTTTTCGCTGACCGGTTTTTTGATCATGAAACTGCATGCCGCCAACCGCCCGTCCACCTGGCCGGTGATCGGCGCCGGCATCCTGCTGCCGCTCTTGCTGGCCCTTTTGTTTACCCACTAATCCACTTACCAACTACCCACTACGTCTGCCACCCATGAAACTACAGCACACGCTTGCCCTTACCCTCCCCATGCTGAGCAGCTGGGCCGTCGGCGCCGATCTCGCCGTCAAGTTCGAGATCCCGCAACTGAACGTGGCCGAATACCACCGCCCGTACGTGGCCATGTGGCTCGAGCGCGCCGACCAGAGCGTGGCGGCCAACCTGTCGGTGCTGTACGACGTCAAGAAGAAAGACAACGCCGGCACCAAGTGGGTCAAGGACCTGCGCACCTGGTGGCGCAAGGCCGGGCGCGATGTGGAATTGCCGATGGACGGCGTGAGCGGCGCCACGCGCTCGGCCGGCGAGCAGACCATCAGCTTCGGCCCGGCCAGGACAGGCATCGACAAGCTGCCGGCCGGCGACTACAAGCTGGTGATCGAAGCGGCGCGCGAATCGGGCGGGCGCGAACTGGTGCGCGTTCCCTTCACCTTGCCGCTCAAGGGCAAGCAAACCTTCAGCGCGCGCGGCAAGGAAGAACTCGGCGCGGTTTCCCTCCAGATCACCCCTTAAGTGAAGACAATGACCAACACCATGATGAAAAAGACCCTGCTCGCGCTGACCCTGGCCGCCGTCTCCCTGAGCGCCTCCGCCCACCGTGGCTGGCTGTATCCGCAGTCGACCATGGTCGAGTCAAAAGAGCCGTGGGTGACCATCGACGGCGCCATTTCGGAAGGCCTGTTCGATGTCGACCACGTCGCCCTCAAGCTCGACGCGGCCACCGTCACCGATCCGGATGGCGTGGTCACGCCGGCGCCGGCCGGCCACATGGGCAAGCAGCGCAGCACCTTCGACCTGAAGATGGCCAAGAACGGCACCTACAAGATCAGCATCGTCAACCGCAGCGTGTTAGCCAGCTACAAGGACAAGGCTGGCGAGACCAAGCGTTTCCGTGGCAGCGAAGAGGCCTTCGCCAAGGAAGTCCCGGCCGATGCGCCCGAACTGAAAACCACCTACGCCCACCAGCGCCTCGAGACTTTTGTCAGCGCCAACAAGACCAGCGACGGCGCCTTGAAACCGAGCGGCGTGGGGCTGGAGATGATCGCGCTGACAAATCCGACCGACCTGCGCGCCGGCGAAACGGCCAGGTGGCGCTTCCAGCTCGATGGCAAGCCGCTGCCGAAGTTCGCCTTCAGCCTGATTCCGGGCGGCGTGCGCTATCGCGGCGTGCTCGGTGAAGTGCGCCTGGAGACCGACGCTAAAGGCGAGGTGGCGGTGACCTTGCCGGCGCCCGGCATGTACTGGCTCAACGCCGGCTTTCCGGCAGCCCAGCCGAAAGGCCCGGCGGCCGCCGACGCCCCGGCCGTGACGCGTCGCTACAGCTACGCCGCCACGCTCGAAGTACTGCCCGAGTAAGCCAGAGTCAATGCGACGCCGCGTTCTCGTTCCGCTGGCCATCGCGCCGGCCCTGCCGCCGCGCACCAGCATGCTCCATGAGCTGGGCGGCGCCACCATGGGCACCACCTGGTCGGCGCGGGTGATGGCCCCGCCCGACACAAGGCCAGCCATGCTGGAAGCCTTGCAGCGCCAGCTCGACCTGGTGGTGGCGCAAATGAGCCACTGGGAACGCGACTCGAACCTGAGCCGTTTCAACAGCGCCCCGGCCGGCAACTGGCACCGCCTGCCGGATGCATTTTTCACGGTGCTCAGTTACGCGCTCGAGGTGGCAGAGGACAGCGGCGGCGCCTACGACCCGTGCGCCGGCGCCCTGGTCAACGCCTGGGGTTTCGGCGCGCGCCAGCGCTACAACGAAGCCAATTTCTACGCACCGCTGCCGGCGGCTACCCAAGCCATCGTGGCGCGCGCCGACCGCCAGCGCCTGCAACTGGACCGCGCCAGCCGGCGCGCGCTGCAAGCGGGCGGCGTGCAGATCGACCTGTCGTCGGTGGCCAAGGGCTACGCGGTGGACCTGCTGGCGCGCTGCCTTGAGGCGCACGGGCTGTTTCACTATCTGGTGGAAATCGGCGGCGAGCTGCGCGGCGCCGGCACCAAGGCCGATGGCCAGCCGTGGTGGGTCGCGCTCGAAGGCGTGCCCGGCGCCGGCGAGGGCGCCGGGCCGACCATGGTGGCGCTGCACGGACTGGCGATCGCCACCTCGGGCGACTACCGGCGCTACTTCGAACACGGCGGCCGGCGCGCTTCGCACACGCTCGATCCGCGCACCGGCGCGCCGATCCGCAACGACGTGGCGTCGGTCACCGTGCTGCATGCCGAATGCATGGCGGCCGACGCCCTCTCGACGGCGCTGTCGGTGATGGGTCCCGAGGAGGGACTGGCGCTGGCCGAGCGCCGCAAGCTGGCCGCGCGCTTTTTGCTGCGCCATGACGGCGGCCTGCGTGAAGTCGTCTCCAGCGCCTACCAGGAATTACTGCAATGATGACTGTCGATCCGGTCCGCTGGGGTGGCGCGGCCGCCGCCATGGCGGCCTACGCGCTCATGTGCCTGGCCCTGCTGCGTGCGCGCCGCGCAGTGCACCAGGACAGCGGCGGCGCGCATGCCGACTGGCTGGTGGCCTACGCCAGCCAGACCGGCACCGGCGAAGCGCTGGCCGAGCATACCGTGGCGACCCTGCGCACCGGCGGCCTGTCGGCGCGCGCGCTCAGCGTCGAGCAACTTGACGAAGCCACCTTGCGCGGCGCGGCGCGCATCCTGTTCATCGCCAGTACCTACGGCGAGGGCGATGCGCCCGACAGCGCGGCGCGCCTGGCGCGCCTGCTCGACCAGCCGGAAATGGCACTGGGCCAGCTGCATTACGCGCTGCTGGCGCTGGGAGACAGCAGTTACGCCAATTACTGCGGCTTCGGGCGGCGCCTGGACGCCGCCCTGCAAGCGCGCGGCGCCCAGGCGCTGTTCGCGCGGGTCGAGGTGGACCGTGGCCGCAGTGCCGCCATCGAGGCCTGGCAGCATCACCTGAGCCACTTGGCCGGCACCAGCGACGCCCCCGACTGGAGCGCGCCAGGCTATGGCCACTGGCACATCGCGGCGCGCCGCCTGCTCAATCCCGGCAGCGCCGGCGCGCCGGTGTACCGCATCGACCTGCTGCCGGCCGAGGGCGAACTGCCGGCGTGGGAAGCGGGCGACCTGGTGCAAGTGAGCGCGCCGGGCGACCCGGATTATCCGCGCGAGTATTCGATTGCCTCGACCATGTCCGAAGGCCGCCTGTCGCTGCTGGTGCGCCTGCACACGCGCGACGATGGCAGCGTCGGACTGGCATCGGGCTGGCTGTGCCGCGAGGCGCAGGAAAGCGCGCCGGTGCTGCTGCGCGTGCGCCAGCACAGCCGCTTCCGGATTGGCGGGAACGCCGGCAGGCCCTTGATTTTGATCGGCAACGGCACCGGCATCGCCGGCCTGCGCGCGCACCTGAAAAGCCGCGCCGACGCGGGCCAGGCGCGCAACTGGCTGGTATTCGGCGAGCGCAATGCAGCGCACGACCACTTCTGCGCCGGCGACATCGCGGCATGGCGCAAGGCCGGCATGATCGACACGCTCAGCCTGTTGTTTTCGCGCGACGGCGCCGCCGAACGCTATGTGCAGCACGCGCTGGCGGCGCAGTCCGCGCAGCTGCGCACTTGGGTGGCCGAGGGCGCGGCGATTTATGTCTGCGGCAGCCTGCACGGCATGGCCGGCGCCGTGCATGAAACCCTGGAAAGCGTGCTTGGCGGAGACACCCTCGCCATGCTCGACGAGAGCGGCCGCTACCGGCGCGACGTGTATTGATATCAAAAAATATGCATAAAGCATAATCTTGCCCGTTTTACCAAATACGAATGAGAATTGTATTGATAACGATTCTCATTTACATGGTTTACCATTTCTCCTACAATGACTAGGTTGTTGGCAATGTATGTCCGACCCACCCCACGTCGAAGAAGAGAAACAGATGGCCCCGATCAAAAGCCGCAAGCACGCGCAATCCCGTTTCAATCAACACATGAGCGCCGCGCTTGCCGCGCTGCTGGTCCCGGTGGCCGCGCATGCCGCCGCCGACGCGCCGCAGGCCAAAACCTTGCCGGAAGTCCAGGTCATCAGCAAAACCGGCGAGGAAGCCGGCAACGACTTCAAGGCCGAACGCGCCGCCTCGCCCAAATACACCGAAATCCTGCTCAACACCGCGCAAACGGTGACCGTCATCAAGAAAGAACTGATCATGCAGCAAGGCGCGGTGACCCTGACCGAGGCCCTGCGCAACACGCCCGGCGTGGGCACCTTCTTCCTCGGCGAGAACGGCAACACGACCACTGGCGACACCATCTACATGCGCGGCTTCGATTCGTCGACCAGCATTTTTGTCGATGGCGTGCGCGACATCGGCTCGGTTTCGCGCGACGTCTTCAACGTCGAACAGCTCGACGTGCTCAAAGGCCCGGCCGGCACCGACACCGGGCGCTCGTCGCCGACCGGCTCGGTCAACATGGTGACCAAGCAGGCGGTGATGGAGTCCGGCACGACCGGCACGGTGGTGGCCGGCAGCGGCAAGCAAAAGCGCGCCACGCTCGACTACGCGAGCGTCATGAGCGCCGAAAAAGGCGTCGCCTTTCGCCTCAACGCGCTGGCGCAGGACAGCGGCACGCCGGGGCGCGATGTGGTCAACAACAAGCGCTGGGCGCTGGCGCCGTCGCTCGCCTTCGGCCTGAACAGCCCGACCCGTGTTTACCTGAACTACCTGCACGTGGACCAGGACAATGTGCCGAGCGGCGGCGTGCCGACCATCGGCCTGCCCGGCTACAAGAGCCCGGATGCGCGCACCTTCCTGAGCACGGCGGCGCCGGTCAACCCGGAGAATTTCTACGGTTCGGCCAGCGACTACGACAAGGTCAAGGCCGACATGTTCACCGTCAAGGTCGAGCATGATTTTTCGCCGACCGTCAAGCTGCAAAACACCACCCGCTACGGCAAGACCTCGCAGGATTACCTGTTGACCGCCTTCATGGGCAACAGCGCCAACCTGAAAACGCCGAACGTCAACGACCCGTCGACCTGGACCATCACGCGCGGCAACCGCACCGTCAAGGACCAGTCCAACACCATTTTGACCAACCAGAGCGTGGCCACGGTGAACCTGGACCTGGGCGGCCTGAAGCATACTTTCGTGGGCGGCCTGGAACTGACCAGCGAAGAGCAAACCAATTACAGCTACACGGGCGCCGGCACGATGGCGGTCGACTCGCTGTACGCGCCGAACCCGACCTCGCCGATCGCCGGCCTGAACCTGGTGCGCAACGGCGTGGGCACCAATGCCAAGGTTGATACCCAGAGCGTGTACCTGTTCGATACGATCAAACTGGGCGAGAAGTGGATTTTCAACGTGGGTGGCCGCATGGACCACTTCAACGTGAACTACAACGCCACCAGCCTGTCGACCGCGACCGCCAATCCGACCTTGCCGGTGGGTACCCTGGTGCCGACCAAGCTGAAGCTGAGCGACACGGTCGGCAACGGCAAGGTGTCGGCCCTGTACAAGCCGACCAAGGACAGCAGCGTGTACGCCCTGGTCGCCACGTCCAAGCAGCCGCCGGGCACCAATTTCTCGCTGTCGACGTCCGCCAACAGCGCCTCAAACCCGAAATATGATCCGCAGCAATCGACCACCACCGAAATCGGCACCAAGTGGGATTTCCTCAAGCAAAAGCTGTCGCTGACGGCGGCTGTGTACAAGACCACCGTCAAGAACGAGCTGGAGCAGGACCCGGTGGACTTGCTGTACTACCAGACCGGGCGCAAGCAGGTCAAAGGGATCGAGCTGGGCGTGACGGGTGAGGTGGCGCGCAACTGGCTGGTCAGTGCCGGGTATGCCCGCATGGATACGAAAGTGAACAATGGCAAGGTCGTCACCGCCAGCGGGATCAACAACCTGAACTACACGCCGAAGGATGCGTTCACCTCGTGGACCTCGTACACCCTGCCGATGGGCCTGAAAGTGGGCGGCGGCGCACGCTATGTCGGCAAGCTGCTGCGCGGCACCGATGGCGCGGTGGGCACGCCGGCGTTTGCCGATGCGTACTGGGTGGTCGACGCGATGGCGTCGTACAGCGTGAGCAAGAACGTCGATGTACAGCTGAACTTGTACAATCTGGCGGACAAGGAATACATTGCGCAGATTAACAAGAGCGGTTATCGCTACACGCCGGGCGCGCCACGCTCGGCCAGCCTGACCGCGAACTTCCGCTTCTAAGTCGATCGCTTTTGACCCGTCGTTCCCGCGCAGGCGGGAACCCAAGTTCGAACCAAAGCCATGGGCGGCTCGACAGAATTGGGTTCCCGCCTGCGCGGGAACGACGGCGCATTACATTCAGCCACGGTTTCCCCATGATGCTCCACATCCCCCAAGTCCTCACCCCCGACCAGGTCGCCGCCATGCGCCGCTCGCTCGACGCGGCCGACTGGACCGACGGCCGCGCCACGGTCGGCGCCCAAGGCGCCCAGGTCAAGCACAACGAGCAACTGCCCACCGACGGCCCCCTCGCCGCCGAACTGGGCCGCATTATCCTCGCGGCCCTGGCCGCCAATCCGCTCTACTTCGCCGCCGCCCTGCCCCTGCGCACCGTGCCGCCGCTGTTCAACCGCTACACCGGCGGCGGACACTACGGCGCGCATGTGGACGGTGCCGTGCGTAACGTGCCTGGTAGCGCCTTGCCGCTGCGTACCGATGTCTCCTGCACCCTGTTCCTGTGCGAACCCGAGGACTACGACGGCGGCGAACTGATCGTCAACGACACCTACGGCGTGCATGAAGTCAAGCTGCCGGCGGGCGACATGATCGTCTATCCCTCGTCGAGCGTGCACAAGGTCGAAGCGGTCACGCGCGGCAGCCGCGTCTGCTCTTTCTTCTGGGTCCAGAGCATGGTGCGCGACGATGCCCGCCGCGCCATGCTGCTCGAACTCGACCAGACTATCGTGCGCCTGCGCGCCCAACTGGGCGACAGCGAGGAAACCGTCAGCCTGACCGGGCATTATCACAACCTGCTGCGCATGTGGTCGGAGATCTGAACTGGACTTTTCCATCTAGATAATTTATTCTAGGTGCATTCCCACCGCTACCCTCCCCATGCCAGAGCCGACCGCCATCCCCAAGCCCACCGCAGCGGAACTGGAAATGCTGCGCCTGCTGTGGCAACTCGGGCCGGCCAGCGCCAAACAGGTGCACCAGGCGGCCGTGGCCAGCCGTCCCGACATGGCGTACGCGACCGTGCTACGCCTGCTTCAGTTAATGCACACCAAGGGTTTGCTCACGCGTGACGAAAGCGCCCGCGCGCATGTGTACGCGCCGGCGCAGCCGCAGGACTCGCTGCAGACCAGCCTGATCAAAGAATTGATCCACAAGGCGTTTTCGGGCTCGGGCAAGGAACTGGTGCTCGCCGCCCTGCGCGGGCACGTGAGCGCGCGCGAACGGGCGGAAATCCAGGCGATCCTGGACCAGGAACAAAAGTAGTCCCTCTTCATGCCTCGGGCGCGCAAACCGCCCTTCATCAACCAACTGGAGTATGCGATGGGCACCTACGTGCACTATTCGCTCGGCGACGACGATGGTGTCAAGACCGCGTTCCTTGCAGATCTCGGCGTCTTTCTCGCGTGGCTGGACCCGCGCATTGCAGAGTATCCCGATGAGTTCCCTGCGGGCATGCGAGAAAAGATCCTCGACTTCATGCGGCGTGGCAACGCCGCATTGCTTACCGCCTCGCGCGAGGAAGCCAGGCTGATCGACCTGATTGTCGATGAATACTACTGGAACTTCAGCTTCGACAGCCACCGTCATCCGGCGATCGATATCACGCCGTCCATGCACAAGTGGTATCGCTACGCCAGCGAGCTATCCGATGTCTTGCCGGCTGCCTCGGCCATCGCCTGCGACTATTATCGCGCACTGTTTCGCGGCTGTTCGCTGGTCGAATGCGACGGGCATGTCTACCAATCGCAAGACGACGTCTTTCATCTCTCCTGGCTCTTGCCGGCCCAGGTAGTGGCATTGCTGGCCGAACTGGAGCCCTTCGAGAGCGAACTCGATGCAATGCAAGACGACCAGGCAGGCGTCTTGTGGGTACTCGTTTCGCTCCAGGAAGCCAAGCGCGCGGGGGCAAGCCTGATCGTGGCGATTGCCTGATAGCGGCTGCCAACCATCTTAGTGAGAAATTTATACTAAGTTAGTTGTTCGCAAACACTAAGTCAATTATGATGTGTTCATTCCAAGAGAAAATGAACCCATATGAACACCAGCATGCGCGTCGTCGAGAAAAATTCGGGAGCATTCGTCATCGAACACTTCCTCACCCCAGCCATGTGCCAGCATTACATCGCGCTCGGCGAAGAAGCCGGCTACGTACCGTCGGAAGTGAACTTCAGTGACGGCTCGCGGCGGGCGGAAGAGATCCGCAATAACGACCGCGTCATTTTCGACGATGCCGCGCTGGCCGTTTCGCTGTTCGAACAGGCGCGCGCCCTGCTGCCCGCCACCATCGGCGACTGGGCCTTGAGCGGCTTTAACGAACGGTTCCGTTTTTACCGGTATGGCCCGAAGGAGTATTTCAAGTGGCATACGGACGGCGTGTATGCCAGGTCGCCGGATGAAGCGAGTCGCCTGACCTTCATGATTTACCTGAACGGCGACTTCGAGGGCGGCGATACGGAATTCAAGACCGAATTGATCAAACCGCAGCAAGGCGCGGCGCTGGTATTCCCGCACAAGCTGCCGCACCAGGGAACGGAAGTCATCGACGGCCTCAAATACGTGCTGCGGACCGACGTGATGTACCGCCGCGCCGAATCACGTTTGCCCGCCGCAGACGAATCCACTGAAAGCCAGACATGACAGATAAAACAGTTGTCCTCTACCGCCCTACCGGACCGGAAGAACTTGAACTGGTGCGCCAGAGCGGTTTCAAGCGCTGGCCGCCACGCTTGCCGGAGCAGCCAATCTTTTATCCGGTGACCAATGAAGCCTATGCCAAACAGATTGCCGTCGAGTGGAACATCGGCGCCAGCGGCGTTGGCTACGTGACGCGCTTTCACGTGCTTGCGTCGTTCATGGAGAGCTACCCGGTTCAACAAGTCGGCGGCGATATTCACACCGAATGGTGGGTTCCGGCGGAGGAACTTGAAGAGCTCAACGACCGGATCGTCGGGCTGATTGAGGTCATCGGAGAATATCGCGCTGGTGCGTCAGGCGAATGAGGCACACGGCGATACGAGTCACGCACGAGGTGTTGCGTGCATGCCGGTTGCGATCCGCGTCCACAGCTTACGCCTCCGCTTCCGATAGCGGGGCATCCAGCGGGGGCAGTGCATAAGCACGATTTGTCGATGCGATAGTGAGAAGGGTAACAATGTGAGAATTCAAACTCACCTCCTCGATTTTTGCCTGGGAGTCCAATCGTGCATGTAACCACTTCGGCAACTGGATCGTCACCCGGCCGCTATGGCTCGCATCCTCACTGAACGGAGCCGGAAACGCCTCACCGAGTTCACTCGACTCGGCGTACAGGTCTTCGATAATTGCCTGCGAAGCCTGATAGGAAGCGGCCCAGCTGTCCTCGTACACTTTAATATGAGGAAACTCCCTGACTGTGCCAACAAAATAGAGATGACCGTCTACCGAACGGTGAACAATTGAAATGCTGTAAGCGGAAGCATCGAAATTATCCATTTCCCGCCCTCCTATCATTTTTTAGAGTTGACTCATATTCTGTTAAGACGCCCAGGATGTCACGAATGCAGACTGGAAGCACATCAACGCGCGAGGTATCCGCGACAGCGCGCGTGGATGGGGCGGGAATGCCTGATCGAATGTCAGCTCATGCCGCCTGCAGCTTGCGCACCACCCCGGCCGCATCGAGCTCGTAGCTGGCGAAGTCCTCTGCCAGGAACAGATTGCCCGCGTAATGCAGGCGCGCCTCGGCGTCGAGTTCGGCCATGCCTTCCGGATTGTCGTAACGCGCGCTGAAGTGGGTCAGGATCAGGTTCGGCAAGCCTCGCTCCGTGGCGAACTGCGCCACGCGCTGCACCGAACTGTGGGTCGGCCCCGGCCCGACTTTTTGCAAGATGGCCTCGGTGTAGGTGGCCTCGTGCACCAGTACCTGCGCCTCGGCGCAGGCCTCGCTGAGCAGCGCCGGGGTATCGTTGTCGCCGCCAATCACGGCCACCGCGCGTTGCACATCGGCCACGCGGAAATCGGCAGCGGCCAGCACCCCGCCATCGTCCAGCACGACGTCGACGCCGGACTGCAATTTGCCCCACAGCGGACCGGAAGGCACGCCGCGCGCGCGCAGGGCCGCGCTGTCGAGCTTCCATTTACAGCTTTCCATGGCGAAGCGAAAACCCACGCTCGGGGCGCGGTGCGACAGGTGGTGGCGCTCGATGCGCAAGCCGCCCTCCTGGTGCACCAGTTGTTCGCCGGCGACATCCACATGGATCAGCGGAAACGGCAGGAACAGCTCGGTGTGCAGCATGGTCGCGTCCAGCCAGGCCTTGACGGCCAGCGGCGCGATCAGGATCAGCGCCCGCTTGCGTCCGTTCATGGCGGCGCTGGCCAGGAATCCCGGCAAGCCGTAGCTGTGGTCGCCATGAATGTGGGTGATGCAAATGCCAGCCAGGTCGTGCACGCTCAGCGCGATGTGCTGCAGGCGGTGCTGGGTGCCCTCGCCGCAATCGACCAGCCACCAGTCGCGGTTCAGGGTGGTTTGCAGCGCCAGCGCAGTGACGTTGCGGTTTTTGGTGGGGACGCCCGAGGACGTGCCTAAAAAGGTCAATGTGAACATGCCATATTATGCGCCAGCCGAGGCGGGGGCGCCAGCGCAGGGCGCCATGCCCCGCACGACGACGCAACCCACGCCAGGCGCCGTTTCTTTACAATATGATCAATCCACAATCCGCCACGCTCATCCTGAAAGGAATTGCACATGTTCGAGATGGACCATCCATGGTGGGAATTCGTCGTGCGCGGGGCGGCCGTGTATCTGATCCTGCTGCTCATGGTGCGCGTGTCGGGACGGCGCACGGTCGGCCAGTTCACGCCGTTCGACCTGCTGGTGGTGATGTTGCTCAGCGAAGCGGTATCGAACTCGCTCACGGGCGGCGATCAATCGCTGTTTGGCGGCTTCATCGTGGCGGCGGTGCTGGTCGGGCTGAACATGACGATGTCGTTCCTGTCGTCGCACAGCAAAAAAATGTCGGACATCCTCGACGGCAGCGCAGTGCTGCTCGGGCGCGACGGCGAGCTGTACGACAAGGTGATGAAGCGCTGCCGCATTTCACGCGAAGAGGTCGACCAGGCCCTGCGCTGCTCCGATTGCGACCTCAAGGACATGCGCTGCGCTTTCCTGGAAGCCGACGGCCAGATCACCATCCAGAGAAAGTAGATTCCTTGCCGCCGGTGCCGGGCGTGATTCGCGTCGCGCGCGAACTCAGGCAGCGGCGAAAGGCGGCTTGACCCGGTTCCCCCAGGCGGGGATGGCGGCTTGCCAGAAGGCGCTGACCGAACTTGCCGGCGCCAGTGGCAATTGCAGGAAGGCGGCGCTGGCCTGCAGGGCGCCGAGCGCCTGGCGTTCGTCCTCGGGGGCGACCGCCAGCGCGCCGGTCTGCTTGGACAGTTTTTCGCCATCCGCGTTGCGCACCACCGGCACATGCAGGTAACGCGGGACAGGCAAGTCCAGCAGGTGTTGCAGATAGATCTGGCGCGGGGTTGAATCGATCAGGTCGGCGCCGCGCACGATGTCGGTGACGCCCTGCTGCGCATCGTCGACCACCACCGCAAGCTGGTAGGCCCAGAAGCCATCGGCGCGCTTGAGCACGAAGTCGCCCGACTCGCTGGCCAGATGTTGCGCCACGGGGCCGGCGGCGCGGTCGGTAAAGGCGATCAGGTCGGCGTGGCCGGCGGGATCGGGCACGCGCACGCGCAGGCTGCGCATGGTCTTGCCGGGTGCGAGGCCGTGCCGGCAGGTGCCGGGATAGATGGCCGAGCCGTCGGGCGCGGTGCCGAGGCGGGAATCGGCGATTTCGCGGCGGTTGCAGCCGCAGGGGTAGACATGCGCGCCGAGTTGCTCGGCGGCGGCCTGGTACAACTGCTTGCGCCGGCTTTGCCAGACCACCTCGCCATCCCAATCCATGCCCAGGGAGCGCAGCAAGGCCAGGATGCCCTCCGCAGCGCCCGGCACGCTGCGGCCTTCGTCCACATCCTCGATGCGCACCAGCCAGCTACCGTGATGCGCCCTGGCGTCCAGGTAGCTCGCCATGGCCGCCACCAGCGATCCCTGGTGCAGCGGCCCGCTCGGCGATGGCGCGAATCGGCCAATGTAATTGCTTCGGTTCGGCACGTGCGTTTCTCGCTCGCAGTCGTTTATTTCGCAGCCGGAGCGGCTTCAAACTCCTTGATCGTTTTGGTCACCTGGCCGGCCACCGGATTGGGAACGGCGATCGACAACTGATAATGCGCGATCTCGAATCCCTTGTCCGTCTTGTGCATCACGCCGCTGGCCTGGCAGACACCCATCTGGGTATCGAGCAGTTCGTCGAACCAGATAAACTTCTTGTCCGCCGACATATACACATTGCGCCTGGTCGCCTTGAACGACCAGGCCGAGCCCTTGTCGAAGAAACGCCTGGCCCACGCCTTGAACTGGTCGCGGTTCCACAGTTCGGTCTTGTCCGTCCCGATATACACGCCATGTTTCGCCATCTTGTCGAAATAGGCCGGCCGCGCGTGCGCCGCATCGTC
Organism: Massilia sp. CCM 8734; assembly: GCF_011682155.1. Classification (NCBI taxonomy): domain Bacteria; kingdom Pseudomonadati; phylum Pseudomonadota; class Betaproteobacteria; order Burkholderiales; family Oxalobacteraceae; genus Massilia; species Massilia sp. CCM 8734. The sequence continues at coordinate 19,237 of NZ_WHJI01000025.1, read as the reverse complement.
GTGCCATTCATCGATGAAGGCGTTGATTTGCTTCGTATAAGGCGCCGCCGGGTCGGACGCTTGCGCGCACGCACCCAGGCTGACGATGAACAAGAAGCAGGCCAGCAGGGTTTTCTTCATTCTGACTTTCCATGGACATGGTGGACGGGACGATATGCAATTGTACACGTCCACCACAACGCCGGCGACCGCGATGGCACAGGCCGGTCCCCACCCGGGTTCCCACCTCGTCGCTTGGCGGGATAACATCTATTATTAACCAGAAACATTATAAATTGCGAGTTCGCTATCTGTATTAGATTTTCTTACGCTGTCAGCAAAAGAGAATCAATAGATTAATAGCCCATATGAATATTGGATAGATTTTGAATATTTTCTATTTTTATGAAAACTGACCGTGCAATCGATTTCATAATCGACATACTGTGGTACTGTTTATCAGCTGATATCAATATCAGCCACAAGCGACGACTTTCTTTTGTAGTATCAACGCTCCATTTGCCGCCCGCACACAGGGCAGTATCCATTCAAGGACTTTGCAGATGAAACAACTTTTAGCTGTTGGAACACTGGCGCTGGCTTCCCTGTCGCAGGCCCAGGCACAAACCACGCCGGCGCCGGCGTTTGGTACCTACCAAAAACCTTTTGCCGCCGATTCGCTGTGGAATTCCTATCCGGTCAATCCGGTATTCGACACCTGGGAAATCCCGGCCACCACCTGGAATCCGGCCATCCAGGGTGGCGCTTTTTCGTCCGGCATTTTCGAAGCGAAAGCCACTGACGGGCCGATGCTGATCTACCCTGTGGCTGGCGCGACCGGCGTGGTCGATACCGATACCGAAATGCGCACGCCGACCTACACGATTCCACACTGGCCGCCTGCCACCGTGCCCGCGACCGGAGGCGATGGCCATGCCGATATCATCGATGCGAGCCTGAACCGGATCTATTCGTTTTCCAACCTGAAGAAAAACGCCGAGGGCAAGTGGACCGCGACGCGGGTCTCGTGGACACCGCTCACCGGCAGCGGCTGGGGCGATCCGGCCCACTACTACCAAGGTGCGCGCGCGGCCGGCCCTGCGCCGACCGGCGGCATGATCCGCATCGCCGAAGCCAACGACGGCAAGCCCCTGTTCGAACACGCCCTGTCGATGTCGCTCGATTTCACCGGATTGCTTGCCGGGGAAGATCGCTATACCTATCCGGCCACGGCGGCCGACACGCCGATTGCGACCAAGCCGAACACCGGCCGCATCCCCGAGGGCGCGCGCGTCATGTTGCCGCCCAATTTCGACCTGAGCAAGATCACCGACGCCCGCCTGTTGAAGGTTGCCAGGACGTTGATGAAATACGGCGCGTATGTGGTCGACCGTAACGACAATACGCCGTTCGTGATCTATGTGGAAATTGGCGCGCCGTGGAGCAATTCGCCGCCGGACCAGCTCAACCTGGTCCGCAAGTCGCTGCGCAGGGTGCTCGGTCAGTCCGGCCACATCGACGGCAACGGCCAGCCGCGCGTACCGGAAACGCGCGTCAACCTGCTGTCGCTGCGGGGCGCCTGGACCCTGATCGATGGGGTCGGCTCGCAAGGCGTGTACGACACCTTCAGCCAGTCGCTGGTGTGGGGCACGACGACCACGCGGCCGATGACCCAGATCAACTACTCGAACTGGGGCCTGGGCCGGGTCGCGAACAAGTTCCCGAAAGCGCCGAAGCGCTACAAGCTGTATGTGGAATCGACCGGCGGCACCACCATGAGCATGACGATGCAAGTGGGCACCGTGAAGACCGAGACTGCGCAGCTGGGCAATGGCCAGAGCCAGGCCGTGGTGTGGCCCGACCAGGCCAAGGCCTACTTCACCGCCAAAAAGCCGGTGGGAGGACCAGCGAGCCTGAAAGCGCGCCTGATCGAACTGCCGGCGGGCGAGTAATCGCACTGCGCCGGGCGTCGGCAGCGACCCCGGCGGACAGTTGAAGCCCGAAGGGCAATCGTCCGGCCGGGTGTCAGGTCTGACATTCGGACACGAGCAGATCAATCATCCATCCGGCCGGGTGTCAGGTCTGACATTCGGACACGAGCAGATCAATCATGCATCCGGCCGGGTGTCAGGCCTGACATTCGGACACGGGCAGATCAATCATCTGTTGCACCAGCCTGTCGAGGTCGTGTCCGTTTGTCAGACCTGACACCGGCGGTGACAGTTGCACCAGCCTGTCGAGGTCGTGTCCGTTTGTCAGACCTGACACCGGCGGTGCTGACACCGGCGGGACACCGGCGGGACCGGTGGGGGCATGCACCCCGAAGGGCAATAAAAAAGCGAGCCCGAGGCTCGCTTTTTCAATGGAGAAACGCGTTGATCAGCGCTTGTCGATTGCCTGCACGTCGCGGGTCGGCGAGCCGACGAACAGCTGGCGTGGACGGCCGATCTTCTGTTCTGGATCGGAAATCATCTCGTTCCACTGGGCGATCCAGCCGATCGTGCGCGCCATCGCGAAAATACCCGTGAACAGCGATACCGGAATGCCCAGCGCCGATTGCACGATGCCCGAGTAGAAGTCGACGTTCGGGTACAGCTTGCGCGATACGAAGTATTCGTCTTCCAGCGCAATTTTTTCCAGCGCCATGGCCAGCTTGAACAGCGGATCGTCCTGCAGGCCGAGTTCTTGCAGCACTTCGTGGCAGGTTTCACGCATCAGCTTGGCGCGCGGGTCGAAGTTCTTGTACACGCGGTGACCAAAGCCCATCAGCTTGACGCCGGAGTTCTTGTCTTTCACTTTTTCGATGAAAGCAGGAATGTTCTCGACGCTGCCGATTTCTTTCAGCATGTTCAGGGCGGCTTCGTTCGCACCACCGTGCGCAGGACCCCACAGGCAGGCAATGCCGGCGGCGATACAGGCGAACGGGTTGGCGCCCGAGGAACCGGCCAGGCGAACGGTCGAGGTCGACGCGTTCTGCTCGTGATCCGCGTGCAGGATCAAGATGCGGTCGAGCGCGCGCACCAGCACTTCGTTGACGACGTACTCTTCGCACGGATTGCCGAACATCATGCGCATGAAGTTGGCGCTGTACGACAGGTCGTTGCGCGGGTACACGAACGGCTGGCCGATCGAGTATTTGTACGACATCGCGACCAGGGTCGGCATCTTGGCGATCAGGCGGATGGCCGACACTTCGCGGTGATGCGGATCGTTGATGTCGAGCGAGTCGTGGTAGAACGAGGCCAGCGCGCCGACAGTCCCCACCAGCACCGACATCGGGTGCGCGTCACGGCGGAAGCCGCGGAAGAAGAATTGCATCTGCTCGTGCACCATGGTGTGCTTGGTGACGGTGTCGCTGAAGATCTGGTTTTGTTCTTTGTTCGGCAGTTCGCCGTTCAGCAGCAGGTAGCAGGTTTCCAGGAAGTCGCAATTGACGGCCAGTTGCTCGATCGGGTAACCGCGGTACAGCAGTTCGCCCTTGTCGCCATCGATGTAGGTGATGCTCGAGTTGCAGGCGGCGGTCGACATGAAGCCCGGGTCGTACGTGAATTTGCCGGTCTGGGCGTACAGCTTGCGGATGTCGATGACGTCCGGGCCGACGGTGCCCTTGTAAATCGGCATGTCGATGGGAGTACTGCCATCGGAAAACGACAGGGTGGCTTTGGTATCAGAGATGTTCATGGCACTTCCTTCTTGGGAGGTGAGGTCTACAAAATAAAATGACTAAACTCGTCGGGCTGTCGCCACGTTCAGGCTTGTCGCAGGCGCTCCAGCAAGGCGCGCACATGCGGCAAGTCGACTTCACCTTCGGGCTCTTTGCGCCCCAGGATCAGGTCCATCAGCGGATTGTCCGCCAGATCGAGCAGCCGGGTCAGCGCGTCGACTTCTTCATCGGTCAACCCGTCTTCATGCGCGTCAAGGAAGCGCGTGAGGATCAGGTCGTTTTCGAGCAAACCCCGGCGGCTGCGCCAGCGCAGTCGCGAGCGGTTGGCCGGGTCGGATTGGTGCGTATTCACTCTAGAGTCCGTCGTTGGGTCAACACTATACTCCGCATGCCAGGTTTCGGCAGTACGGTACTTTTACTGTATTGCTAACTTACCGCCACCATACCGGGCAGCATGCAAGGCATGCCCGATGGCAAGCGGGCGCGACGCCGGAAAACCTACCCGCGCCGCGCCCGCCATGCTGTTCCCGCAACGCTGTTTACACAGCGCGGCGAACCATCAATTCCTTGATCTTGCCGATCGCCTTGTTCGGGTTCAAGCCTTTAGGGCAGACGTCGACGCAGTTCATGATCGAGTGGCAACGGAACAGGCGGTACGGGTCTTCCAGGTTGTCCAGGCGCGCGCCGGTGTCTTCGTCGCGGCTGTCGGCGATGAAGCGGTAGGCTTGCAGCAGGCCGGCGGGACCGACGAACTTGTCCGGATTCCACCAGAACGAGGGGCACGAGGTCGAGCAGCAAGCGCACAGGATGCACTCGTACAGGCCGTCGAGTTCTTCGCGTTCGGTCGGCGTCTGCAGGCGCTCTTTTTCAGGCGGGATCGAGTCGTTGACCAGGTACGGCTTGATCGAATCGTACTGCTTGAAAAATTGCGTCATGTCGACGATCAGGTCGCGGATGACGGGCAGGCCGGCCAGCGGACGCAGCACGATCGGCTGGGTCAGCTCGTTCAGGTTGGTGGTGCACGCCAGGCCGTTCTTGCCGTTGATGTTCATCGCGTCCGAACCGCACACGCCTTCACGGCAGGAGCGGCGAAGGCTCAGGGTATCGTCCACATCGGACTTGATGCGCTGCAGGGCGTCGAGCAGCATCTTGTCGGTGTCTTGCAGTTCGACTGTCACATCTTGCATGTACGGCTTGGCGTCCTGGTCGGGATCGTAGCGGTAGATTTTCAGTTTTACGGTGCGTGTCATGTTCTGACCTTAGAAAGTACGTGGTTTCGGCTTGAAGGTGTCGACCGTCAGCGGCTTGGTGATCACAGGCTTGTAGTCGAGGCGGTTGCCTTCGGAATAGAACAAGGTGTGCTTCATCCAGACCTCGTCGTCGCGCGCCGGGTAGTCGCTGTGGGCGTGCGCGCCGCGCGATTCCTTGCGTGCCACTGCCGATGTGATGGTCGCCTTGGCCGTTTCAATGAGGTTATCGAGTTCCAGCGCTTCGACCCGGGCGGTGTTGAACACCATCGACTTGTCTTTGAACGAAACATGCTTGCGACGCTCGTCGAGCACCATGATTTCCTTGTAGCCCTGGGTGAGCAGCTCGTCGGTGCGGAACACGCCGCAGTATTTCTGCATGGTCGAACGGATGTCGTTGGCCACGCCCTGCACACGCTCGGAACCGGTCGAGGTTTCCAGGCGGTTCATGCGCTCGAGCGCGAAGTCGGCCGCGTCTTTCGGCAGTGGCTTGTTTTCCTTTTGCTTCAGGTTCGATGCCACCACGTGGTTGCCGGCCGCGCGGCCGAACACCAGCAAGTCGAGCAGCGAATTGGTGCCAAGGCGGTTGGCGCCGTGCACCGAGACGCAGGCGCATTCGCCGATCGCGTACAGGCCGCCCACCACCGCCACCGGATTGCCGTCTTTTGGCGCGACCACCTGGCCGTGGATGTTGGTCGGAATGCCGCCCATCTGGTAGTGAATGGTCGGCACCACCGGGATCGGTTCCTTGGTGGCGTCGACGTTGGCGAACTTGTGGCCGATTTCGAGAATCGACGGCAGGCGCTTGGCGATGGTGTCGGCGCCGATGTGGCGCAGGTCGAGCAGCACGTGGTCCTTGTTCGGACCGCAGCCGCGGCCTTCCTTGATTTCCTGGTCCATCGAGCGCGACACGAAGTCGCGCGGCGCCAGGTCTTTCAGGGTTGGCGCATAGCGCTCCATGAAGCGTTCGCCATTGCTGTTGATCAGGATGCCGCCTTCGCCGCGCACGCCTTCGGTGATCAGCACGCCCGCGCCGGACACGCCGGTCGGGTGGAACTGCCAGAATTCCATGTCTTGCAGCGGCAGGCCGGCGCGCGCCGCCATGCCCATGCCGTCGCCGGTGTTAATGAAGGCGTTGGTCGAGGCGGCGAAGATGCGCCCTGCCCCGCCGGTGGCGAAGATGGTGGTCTTCGCTTCCAGGATCATGCATTCGCCGGTTTCCATTTCGAGCGCCACCACGCCGACGCAGTCGCCGTCGGCGTCACGGATGATGTCGATCGCCATCCATTCGACGAAAAAGTGGGTGCGCGCGCGGACGTTGCGCTGGTACAAGGTGTGCAGCAGTGCGTGGCCGGTACGGTCGGCCGCGGCGCAAGCGCGCTGGACCGGCTTTTCGCCGAAGTTGGCGGTGTGGCCGCCGAAGGGACGCTGGTAAATCGTGCCATCCGGATTACGGTCGAACGGCATGCCGAAGTGTTCCAGCTCGTAGACGACCTTCGGTGCTTCGCGGCACATGAATTCGATCGCATCCTGGTCGCCCAGGTAGTCGCCACCCTTGACGGTGTCGAACATATGCCAGTACCAGTCGTCTTCCGACATATTGCCGAGGGACGCGCCGATGCCGCCCTGGGCCGCCACGGTGTGCGAGCGGGTCGGGAAGACTTTCGACAGCACGGCCACGTTCAGGCCGGCTTCAGCCAGTTGCAGGGAAGCGCGCATGCCGGAACCGCCCGCGCCAACGATGACCGCGTCGAAGCGACGGGTAGGAAGTGCTTTTTTGATTGCTGCCACGATTAAACGCTCCAGAGAATTTGTACGGTCCAGGCTGCGCAGCCGATCAGCCACAGGATGGTGAGCGCTTGCAGGGTCAGGCGCACGCCGACCGGTTTGATGTAATCCATCCAGATGTCGCGCATGCCGACCCAGGCGTGGTAGTACAGGCCGGCGAAGGTCACCAGGCTGAACAACTTGAACCACTGTTGCGAGAACAGGTGGGACCAGCCTTCGTAGGTGAAGTTATTGCCGGTCAAAAAAGAGATCAGCAGCGTGAAGGTGTACACCGCCATCACCACCGCGGTCAGGCGCTGGGCCATCCAATCCCGCAGGCCGTAGTGGGCGCCGACGACGAGGCGCTTGGGTCCGACGTTATTCTTTGCCATCAAAACACTCCAAACAGTTTGAGACCAGCCAGTGCGGTCAGGATCAGGCTGACAACGAGCACGCTGACAGCGCTATTGCGCGAGGAATCTTTCTCGATGCCAATGTGCATATCCATGAACAGGTGGCGAAAGCCGGCGCAGAAATGGTGCATATAGGCCCAGATCAGGCCCAGCAGGACCAGCTTGGCCAGGGGATGCGCGAGGATGCCCTTGAAATAGTCGAACGACATTTCCGACTGCACGCTATGCTGGAACAGGTACAGCAGGAACGGCAGCATCAGGAAGATCGCCGCGCCGCTGACGCGGTGCAGAATCGAGACCCAGGCGCCTGGCGTCATTATGTAGTTCATTAAATCGGTAACATGGATGTTACGGATCTCGGGCCGTTCTTTTTTTGGAACTTCCTTCACGGCTTCGGACATGGCAGTACCTCCCCTTTGACTAACTAAATTGTAAATAACCCGCAATTTTCGCCCATTTTGCCGAAATGCACCAATATTCCTCTTGCGCTTTGCAAGTTCGGCAACAATATGGAACGACGCTCGCTACTTTCTTATGATCAATGCATTTTAAACGGAACGGCCGTTTTGTGCACTGCACCGTCACACTGCGCCCGCCTTAATCGAGGGTCAAGCGCGGTTCGGCAACACTGGTCTTGAAACTACGACAAGTCATTCTGGCCGCTATGACAAGTCATTCTGGTAATGATGATGCGAGGTCAGGTACAGCCCGCGGCGCAGCTCGACCGCCTTGTCGCCGTAGGTGAACGAAACGCGCTCGGCGCACAGCAGCGGCGTGCCCTGCTCCACCCCGAGGAACTGGGCGGCGCCGGCGTCGGCCCCGAGCGCGCGGATTTTTTCGCTGGCGCGGATCATGCGGGTGCCGAACTCAGACTCGAACAAGCCGTACATCGGCCCCTTGTACTCGACCAGGCGTTCCGCGGTCAGTCCTTTGAACAGGAGGCCGGGAAGCCACATTTCTTCAAGAATTGTCGGCGTGCCGTCGAACGACATCACGCGCTTGATATACACTACGGAGTCGCCCGATTTCAAGTCCAGCAGGCGCGCCACTTCGGCCGGCGCGCGCATGCGCTTGACTTCGATGATCTTGTTGTCGGGCTGATGCGGCACGCCTTCGTCGGGCATCAGCCGCAAAAAGCGGAAATGCGCGCGCGCCTCGTGGTGGGTGGCGACAAAGGTGCCCTTGCCCTGGCGCCGCAGCAGCAGGTTTTCGGCGGCCAGTTCGTCGATCGCCTTGCGCACCGTGCCCTGGCTGACTTTAAAGCGGCCGGCCAGTTCGACCTCGCTGGGAATCATCTCGCCGGGTTTCCATTCGCCCGCCTGCAAGCCCTGGGTGATCAGGGCCTTGATCTGCTGGTACAGGGGGCTGAAGGTGGGTGAGGCGCCCGGGGTGCTGGCGGAAGCGCCGCTCCCGCTGGCAGCTGGTCCATGCGGGATCGGAGGGGTCGGAAGGGAATTCATAGACCCGGATTTCAACACAAACGGGCCTGCCAGTCCAGTGCAATCGCCGCAGGCAGGTGTTTTATATAAGGTGTCTTATATAAGATATATGATACGAATTGACAGATTGCCGACCTGCGCCTACACTCGCGTTCGATCCGGCATACGCGCGTATCGCCCCGCGCTTTTTTTGACGGGGACGGGAAGTTCCGGTGGTGGTGTCCGAGGTCGGTATCCGATTTTGGTATCATTACGGTTTTCCCGGACAAGCGTATCCTCAGCTTCGACCGTTGCTTCGACCGTTTTCTTTCCCACTTTGGAGATTCATCATGGCTAAAACCCCACTGCGCGTTGCTGTCACCGGCGCTGCCGGCCAGATCGGCTATTCCCTGCTGTTCCGCATCGCGAACGGTGACATGCTCGGCAAAGACCAGCCAGTCATCCTGCAATTGCTGGAAATCGCTGACGAGAAAGCCCAGAAAGCGCTCAAGGGCGTCATGATGGAAATCGACGACTGCGCATTTCCGCTGCTGGCCGGCATGACCGCCCACGCCGACCCGATGACCGCCTTCAAGGATGCCGATTTCGCCCTGCTGGTCGGCGCCCGTCCGCGCGGCCCCGGCATGGAGCGTAAAGACCTGCTCGAAGCGAATGCCCAGATCTTCACGGTGCAAGGCAAGGCGCTCGACGCCGTCGCTTCGCGCAACGTCAAAGTACTGGTGGTCGGCAACCCGGCCAACACCAACGCCTACATCGCCATGAAATCGGCGCCGTCGCTGCCGGCCAAGAACTTCACCGCCATGCTGCGCCTGGACCACAACCGCGCCCTGTCGCAGATCGCCTCCAAGACCGGCAAGCCGGTCGCGTCGATCGAAAAACTGTGCGTGTGGGGCAACCACTCGCCAACCATGTACGCCGACTACCGCTTCGCGCAAATCGACGGCGCCTCGGTCAAGGAAACCATCAACGACGACGCCTGGAACCGCGACACCTTCCTGCCAACCGTCGGCAAGCGCGGCGCGGCGATCATCGAAGCGCGCGGCCTGTCGTCGGCCGCGTCGGCCGCCAACGCCGCCATCGACCACATGCACGACTGGTACCTCGGCACCAACGGCAAGTGGACCACGATGGGCATTGCTTCGGATGGCTCGTACGGCATCCCTGAAGGCACCATGTTCGGCTTCCCGGTCACGACCGAGAATGGCGAATACACGATCGTGCAAGGTTTGCCGATCGACGAGTTCTCGCAGGAACGCATCAACCTCACGCTCAAGGAACTGACCGAAGAGCGTGAAGGCGTCGCCCACCTGCTGGCCTGAGTTTCAACGCGGCCGGATTCGTGGACCCCGTAACACCACCGATTCGCCGCATGCCCTGTGCCGCCCCGAGCGGCACAGGCGCTGATGTACCTGAGAAAATGATCATGCATCCCTCCGAGGTTTTATTCCAGGGCAAACGCCAGCCTTTGCTGCTCCCCGCCTGCGACCACTATGCAGGCTCCGAAAAGCTGATGCTCAAGTCGATGGCCCTGCAACAAGAGCTTGGCCCCCTGTTCGACATCACGTTCGACTGTGAAGACGGCGCCACCGCCGGCGCCGAGCCCGAACACGCCCAAATGATCGTGCGTCTGCTGGGCGACGACGGCAACCGCCACAACCGCATCGGCGTGCGCGTGCACGACGTCGACAGCCCCTTCTTCGAAGGCGACCTGGCCGTCATCGTCGGCGGCGCGGCCCAGCGCCTGGCGTATGTGGTGCTGCCCAAGGCGAATGGCGCGCACGACGTCGCGCGCGCCATCGAAGCGATCAACGTGCACGCCGCCAAGGGTGGACGGATCACCCCGATGCCGGTGCACGTGCTGGTCGAAACGCATGGCGCCCTGCGCGAAGCGGACGCCATCGCCGCCCAGCCGCAGGTCGAGTGCCTGTCGTTCGGCATCATGGACTTCGTGTCGTCGCACTACGGCGCCATTCCGGGCGCGGCCATGCGCACGCCGGGCCAGTTCACGCACCCGCTGGTGGTGCGCGCCAAGCTCGAGATGGCGGCCGCCTGCCACGCGCACGGCAAGGTGCCGTCGCACAACGTCACCACCGACATCAAGGACAGCGCCGTGGTCGCCAACGATGCCCAGCGCGCCGCCGCCGAATTCGGCTTTACGCGCATGTGGAGCATCCACCCCGACCAGATCAAGCCGATCCTGAAGGCCTTCACGCCGCGCCTGTCGGAAGTGAACGAAGCGACCAACATCCTCACCGAAGGCAAGAACGCCAGCTGGGGACCGATTTCGCAGAACGGGCGCTTGCACGACCGCGCCAGCTATCGCTATTATTGGACGGTGCTGCAGCGCGCGAAACTGGCGGGCCTGGCCCTGCCGGACGCCGCCGCCGCCCTCGTCAACGACCCACAACCAGCCACCTGAACGGAAGTCCCGATGCCCACCCTGATCAAGAACACCCTGCTCGCCTGCTCCCTGGCGATGGCGGCTGCCTCCCTTTGCGCGGCCCCGGCGGCCAACGCGGCCGAAGCAAAACCGGCGGCCAAGGCCAAGCCGGCCAAGTCCAAAGCGCGCGCACACCCGAAAGCGGTCGACGTCGTCGCCAGCGAGCCGGAACCGGACATCAGCGACACTACCACCACCGACTTCGACTGCGAGCTGGGCAACAAGGTCACGACCTACCACAACGATAACGACGACGGCCACATCGCGCTGCGCTGGAAAAAGCGCCTGCACCGCCTGACCCGCGTGGGCACGACCACGGGCGCCAAGCGCTTCGAAAACCCGACCTTCGGCCTGGTCTGGATCGGTATTCCGGCCAAGGGCATGCTGCTCGATTCGCGCCTGAACCGCCAGCTGGCCAACGAATGCAAGAACGCCGAGCAGATGAAGCCGGTTGTTGAGAAGCCGATCGCCCCGCCGATGCCGGCAGCGACCCCGGCGTCGGGCGAGCTTGCAGTACCAGCGGTGCCGCCTGTGGCGGCGCCGGCGGCGCTTGACGCCCCTGCAGCAAAATAAGCTTATCGAAAAACGAAAAACAAGGGAACTTCGGGCAGCTGTAGCGAGCGGCGCAAGTATCGTCCGAGAAGCGCAGCCGTACGCAGGTACGGTGAGCATCGCAGGGCGACAATTGCGCCGCGCAACAGGCTGATCGACGTTCCCTAACAAAATACCCCACTGAAGGAGAGGTCATGTCCCGCAACACTCTGAACACGCTCAAGGATTTCAAACTGTCGGCCGGCAAGAAAGGCAAGTTCTACTCGCTGCCGGCGCTCCAGAAAAGCCTTGGGGTGAACGTCTCGCGCCTGCCGGTGTCGATCCGCCTGGTCCTCGAATCCGTGCTGCGTAACTGCGACGGCAAGAAGGTCACGGAAGAACACGTCAAGCAATTGGCGAACTGGGCGCCAAACGGCGAACGCACCGACGAGATTCCCTTCGTCGTGGCCCGCGTCGTGCTGCAAGACTTCACCGGCGTGCCGTTGCTGGCCGACCTGGCCGCGATGCGCAACGTCGCCAACAAGATGGGCATGAACCCGAAAAACATCGAGCCGCTGGTACCGGTCGACCTGGTGGTCGATCACTCGGTCACCATCGACCATTACCGCGAAAAGGGCGCGCTCGACCTGAACATGAAGCTGGAATTCTCGCGCAACAACGAGCGCTACCAGTTCATGAAGTGGGGCATGCAGGCGTTCGACACCTTCGGCGTGGTGCCACCGGGCTTCGGCATCGTCCACCAGGTCAACCTGGAGTACCTGGCGCGCGGCGTGCATAAAGCTGGCGACACCTACTACCCCGACACCCTGGTCGGCACCGACTCGCACACCACCATGATCAACGGCATCGGCGTGGTCGGCTGGGGCGTGGGCGGGATCGAAGCCGAAGCGGGCATGCTGGGCCAGCCGGTCTACTTCCTCACGCCTGACGTGATCGGCGTGAACCTGACCGGCGCGCTGCGCGAAGGCTGCACCGCGACCGACCTGGTGCTGACCATCACCGAAATGCTGCGTAAAGAAAAAGTCGTCGGCAAGTTCGTCGAATTCTTCGGCGCCGGTACCGAAACCTTGTCGCTGACCGACCGCGCGACGATTGCCAACATGGCCCCGGAATACGGCGCGACGATGGGCTTCTTCCCGGTCGACGACGCCACCATCGAATACTTCGAAGGCACCGGCCGCACCACCGACGAAATCACCGCGTTCAAGAACTACTTCAAGGCCCAGAACCTGTACGGCGTGCCGCAGGAAGGCGACATCGACTACACCCGCGTGGTCTCGCTCGACCTGGCCACCGTGACCCCGTCGCTGGCAGGCCCGAAGCGTCCGCAGGACCGTATCGAAATCGGCAACGTCAAGAACAACTTCATCGAACTGTTCTCGAAGCCGACTACCGAAAACGGTTTCAACAAGAACCCGGCCGATCTGACCAACCACTACGAAACCACCAACGGCGTGCACGTCAAGAATGGCGACGTGCTGATCGCGGCGATTACCTCGTGCACCAACACCTCGAACCCGAGCGTACTGCTGGCCGCCGGCTTGCTGGCCAAGAAGGCCGTTGAAGCGGGCCTGACGGTTGCGCCGCACATCAAGACCTCGCTGGCCCCCGGCTCGCGCGTGGTCACCGAGTACCTGACCGCCGCCGGCCTGCTGCCGTACCTGGAGCAACTGGGCTTTGGCGTGACCGCCTACGGCTGCACCACCTGCATCGGCAACGCCGGCGACCTGACCCCTGAGCTGAACGCGGCGATCGCCGAGAACGACATCGTGGCCTCGGCCGTCTTGTCGGGCAACCGCAACTTCGAAGCGCGGATCCACCCGAACATCCGTTCCAACTTCCTGGCCTCGCCGCCGCTGGTGGTGGCCTACGCCATCGCCGGCAACATGACGCGCGACCTGATGACCGAACCGGTCGGCAAGGGCACCAACGGCAAGGACGTGTACCTGGGCGACATCTGGCCGACCTCGAAAGAAATCGGCAAGCTGATGAAGTTCGCGATGAACTCCAAGGTCTTCAAGGCCAACTACGCCGACGTCAAGGGCGCACCGGGCAAGCTGTGGGAAGACGTCACCACCACCACCGGCCAGGTCTACGACTGGCCGAAGTCGACCTACATCGCCGAGCCGCCGTTCTTCGACGGCTTCGAGATGATCCCGAAAGCGGCAGCGACCGGCATCACCGGCGCGCGCGCACTGGGCGTGTTCGGCGACTCGATCACCACCGACCACATTTCGCCGGCCGGTTCGATCCAGGAAAGCGGCCCTGCGGGCAAATGGCTGCTGGCCAACGGCGTGATGAAGGCCGACTTCAACTCGTACGGCTCGCGTCGCGGCAATCACGAGATCATGATGCGCGGCACCTTTGCCAACGTGCGTATCAAGAACCGCATGATTCCGGCCAAGGCCGACGGTTCCGCGGTTGAAGGCGGCATCACGATTCACCAGCCGAGCGGCGAACAGCTGTCGATCTACGACGCGGCCATGAAGTACGTGGCCGACGACGTGCCGACCATGGTGTTCGGCGGCGAAGAGTACGGCACGGGTTCCTCGCGCGACTGGGCGGCCAAGGGCACCCAGCTGCTGGGCGTGAAAGCGGTCATCACCCGTTCGTTCGAGCGCATCCACCGCTCGAACCTGGTGGGCATGGGCGTGCTGCCGCTGCAATTCATCGGCGACGACAGCGTGCAGACCCTGAACATCACCGGCAAGGAAGTGTTCGACCTGAAGGGCCTGGAAGGCGAGATCAAGCCGCAGCAACTGGCAACCCTGGTCATCACGCGCGAAAACGGCGACGTACAGGAAGTCAAAGTCCTGCTGCGTATCGACACCCCGATCGAAGTCGATTACTACAAGCATGGCGGCATTCTGCCATTCGTGCTGCGCCAGCTGCTGGCCGCGTAAAGCAAGAGAGCCTCACGACCACGCCCCGCGCCAGCGCGGGGCCGATCGCCCAACGCCGGATTCGTCCGGCGTTTTTTTTGGCCCCGAGGAGCGGCTCGGCGGCAAAGTGAGCGCATACTATCACCCTTCCTTTCAACTTTTCCGCACGCTTCTTGCGCCGTCTTCATGGTGGGCGGGGGAATGAACTACAATACGGCAGATAAGGGTTGATCATTGTTCCGACATTATTGATCCGTTCATTCACTTACAAAGACTCTTATCCCCATGCGTCGTCCAAGCAAAGATCCATCCCATAAGTTGTCGGCCGAGAGCCAGCGCCTGGTCAGCATCAGCCAGGCGATCGTCCAGGCGGCCAGCCGCATTGAAGAACGGGCCTGGGAGCGCCAGCTCGACACCCACCTCCAGCGCCTGCTCAAGACCGGCCACCAGGAGACCGTCGACACCACCCTCAACGTGCTGTTCAAGGAAGACCTGAACGCCTACGACACCCTGATGGAGGGCGTGGAAGCGGTCAGCGAATCGTCGACCATGGTCGAGCAGCACGACGGGGTCGAAAAGACCTTCCAGGCCTTGCTGGTGGCGGCGCCGATTCTTGCGTGGACGCGTTTTTCGATCGCGTCCGGCACCATTCCGGCCGAGCTGCTGCAGACCCTGTCCGCCCATTTTTCGGCGCACCTGCTGGCCGACGGCGTGCAGATGGCCATGGCGCCGACCCTGTTCTCGATCGACCAGTTGCCGCGCACCCATGCCGAGACCTATGCCGCCACGCACAAGCTGGCCCAGGCCGCGCACAAGGGCACGAGCGTCAAGCCGCTGGCCAAGCCGGCCGAAACCGCACCGTTCCTGGCCGATACGCGCTACCTGATGGTCGCCATCGTGGCGCCGCTGGGCGCGCCGCTGTTCCGCTGGCAGGAATCGCAGTTCCAGTCGAGCTTCATGGTCGAACGCGCCAACGCGCTGGAACAGTGGCGCGCGCAGGCCGGCCCGAGCATTTCGCGCCTGCTGCCGGGCTGCGGCACCGAACTGCTGCTGCCCGAAGCGTATTACGTGGCGTGCCGCGAAGCGGACAAACTGATCCGGCCGGTATCGGTGCGCGCCGCCGTGCATTACCTGACCCATACCCTGGGCGTGGAAGCGTCCGACCTGCGCGCCGTCATCGCCGGCTTCGGCGACGAATCGGCTGAGGGGCAGATCGACGAGTACCGCGTGGGCTTTACCATGCGCCAGACCACCGATGTGATCTACGGCATCGTGTGGCCGCTGTACGGGCAGGAAGACGAAGACGGCACGCCGGTCGAAGGCTTGTCGGCGGCCGCCCTGGGCGGCGCCCTCGAGCCGAAAGCACCGCTCGACGACATCATCGGGCACCTGAACGAAGCGGGCGTGACGCACGTGAAGCGCCACAACGAGCGTTTTGTAACCGAGTATTGCGACGACTGCGACGCGCCGCTGTTTGCCGACCCAACGGGCGAACTGGTGCATGCGGAAATGCCGGAAGACGCGCCTGCGGGCACGGAACACTTCCACTGAGTTGCGCTGCGCTAAAAAGCCGGTGCGTGCCCTAATGCCGTTAAGTTAAGCGGATTTTTGGCCACTAACCTAAAAGTCGTCATTCCCGCGCAGGCGGGAACCCAAGGCACCGTCGCTCAGCTATGATGCCTTGGATTCCCGCCTGCGCGGGAAGTCATTTCTGCCAGTGGCAGGAATGACGGGCCTAAGTTAACGCCATTACGGGCACGCCCGGTTTTTTTACGATCGGCTTGAGTGCGACACCCGGTCTGTATTGGGCTCGCACAAGATGTCGAAACATCAACACCCTTACACTCGCTGAGCGGCTCGTCCGGGCCGCATCAACGTACCGTGGAGAGCGACGATGGACGAGATGATGATTCAGGCAGTGCCGGTCCTGACCGGATTTATCGATACTTTCATCACCTGGTGGCTGGCTCTGGCCCGGGTTTTCAAGTGGTAAGCAAGCTGTCCGCTTAGTTCGCCACAGCGCGTGGGCGCCTTGCCCACGCTGGCATCTCCCACCTTCACCTTGTTATTCCAGGCGCGCCTCGCGCCCACCGGCCATGCGGGCCAACAGTGTCCCGCTATGCCGGCGATCGGGCTTCCCTTACAATGACAGCCCCTGCGCCATCGTCGCTAACCCAAGTCCCATGACCAGTTCTTCCCCCTATCCGGTTCGGATCGCCGCACCCGCAAGCGCGGCAATGCCATCGCGCGCGCGCAAGCAATTCAACAATCTCGTCAAAAAGCTGGAAGCCGAACGCGCCAAACTGGCGCTCTGGCGCGAGGAATTGCCGAAAATTCAGGCCCTGGCTGACCGCGAGTATCGCCCCCTGGCGGCGCAATTCGACGCTCGTCGCAAACAATTGCTGGTGATATTCGACCAGGCATACACCCACAAAGCGATAGGCAAAAAGGACAAGGATAAACTGCAAGCCCTGATCTGTCCGATGGCATGGGAACTGATGGAAGCCGATGACGACGAACTCATCAAAGAGATCTACAACAGGCACAGCGGCCGCGACTACGATCAGGAAATGGACGAGGAAAAAGCACTCATGCTCAAGATGGTCGGCAGCATCACCGGCCTCGATCTCGATGCCGACGCTTTCATCCATTCGCCCGACGCGTTCTTTGCCTCGCTCGAAGAAAAGATGGCCGAGCGCGAACACGACGCCCAGCAAGCGGCGCCGGCCAAACCGCCAAAGCTCAGCAAGCGCGAGGAAAAGCACCAGGCCGAGCAGGACAAACTCAAGCAATCGGTGCGCGATATTTTCCGCAAGCTCGCCAGCGCCCTGCATCCGGACCGCGAAACCGATCCGGCCGAGCGCGAGCGCAAGACCGGATTGATGCAGCGCGCCAACCGCGCCTACGCGGCCAACGACCTGCTCGGCCTGCTGGAATTGCAACTGGAAGTCGAGCAGATCGACCAGACCGGCCTGGACAACCTGGGCGATGAGCGCATCAAACAGTACAACCGTATCCTCAGCGGCCAGTTGGATGAAGTCAGCGGCGAACTGTTCGACATGGAAATGTCGCTGGCGCGCGATATCGGCTGGGAATCGAGCCGCCGTCCTGCACCCAAAACGGTGCTGAAGACGCTGCACGCCGACATTGCCGCCATGCGCGCGCAGATCGGGCAAATCGAGGCCGAGATTGCCGCTCTCGCCGACATCGCCGCGCTCAAACGCTGGTTGAAGACCTTGCGCCTTGTCGACGATAGCCTGTTCGATGACGGCCCCTGGTTTTAGTGCCGCCGGCAAAACGCCCGCAAGGCTTGTCGCTCGGCCTTGATAGCGGCATCCAGGCACGCTGAACGTCGGCACAGGCCCGCTTGCCGCCTCTACCGGCGGCAAGCGGGCGCGCAAACCGGCTACGCCCGGCCGGCCGCAGGAGATGTTCCATCGGCCCGCCCCTCCCTCCGCCCCACCTCCTCGGCAACGACAAGTCATTCACCACAGCACAAAACGCTAATATCATAAATACAACGAACAATGGCAATTCCGTGGCGCATTTGCCTAAAATTTTTGCAAATGTAAGTTCGAGAGGGCAATATTTTGCTAAAATGACAGCAATTGCTTTTTTATAGCATTCTTTTAATGTTGTAACTGACAGTCAAGGACGTCCATGGCGGTATACAAAATACAGCGTCCCGATGGCACCGTTGAGTACAGCGACAGGCCGCAAGGCGCGGGCAAAGTCTCGTCCGTCAATCGCAACGGCACCACCACCACGGTGCGCGAGCGCGAGCGTACCGCCGACGAGCACAACCGGCACATCAAGTTCCTGCTGGCACAGGCGCGCATCCGCGGCCTGAAACTGAACGACTACCTCGAATACATCGACTACCTGCGCCACTACAGCCCGGTTCGCTTCGACCGCGTCATGAGCGAGCTGCGCCTAGAAGATCCGCAAGCCTGGATGAAGCTGCAAAAGCATGCCCAGTTCCGTCCGCTGCGCGAAACCGGCATTGGCTTGAAAGCCGCCGCCAACATCATGGGAGCCTCGGCCGGCATGGCCAACGGCAAGTTCGGCGGCAGCATGGAAAAGTGGATGGAAAGCACGCTCAAGGACTTGATGAAGCGCGACCGCTACGGCCCGTACGCCGACGTGCTCGGCGACAAGGCCAGCACCCTGGTCACCAGGACCCCGACCTACTCCAACTCCCGGCTCGGCCAGTACATGCAGGCCGAAGGCGCCCTGGTCGACGCGGCATCGGCCAAGACCGCCAAAGACATGGCCGGCAGCCAGGCCGCGTTGCGCGCCGCCAAAGGCACCGCCGTGGTGCGCTCGGTCGGCCCCGTGCTTGATGTGATGGTCGCCGCGCTCAATCCGGAAGTCATGTCCTCGTTCGCCATCATCAAGCTGCGCACGGAAATGGACAAGATGTACGCGAACGGCGTGCTGTCGCTGGACCAGCTGCAGACGGCGCGGCATCTGCTCAGCCAGGCCAAGTACGACTCGGTCAAGCGCCTATTGAACCAGGCACAGGCCGACTACATCAAAGGAGGCGCGCGGTGATGCGCCCGATGGCCGCAGCAGCCTTGCTCGCCATGCTCGTCACCATCGCCCCAGCCCAGGCCAAGGCCCCGGTACGCCAGCCAGCCAGCGCCGCCATGCGCTGCACGGACGCGCCGACCAGCGGCGACGCTTTCCAGGATACCGCGCGCAACTTCCGGCCCGGCGCCGCCCCGCGCATTTTCATGGCCTTGGGCAAGGACCGCCACGCCTTGCTGAAAAAACTGCTCAATGCGGGCGACGACCCCAACATCTGCCACGCCGGCATCAGCCCGCTGCTGGCGGCGGTGGCCGGCGGCGACG
>NZ_WHJI01000259.1:0-312 GCF_011682155.1 Massilia sp. CCM 8734 | reverse complement strand
CAAGTGTACGATTTCATCCAAAACAACTATGAATGCTATTATGTTGAAAAACATATGCTAAGCCAATAATTTAATTAAAAGAAAATGAAAAATTTAGTACGCCTATTTTTATTACTCTGTCTGTTGCCAACTTGTTTATTTGCTCAGACAGCTGTTTTTAAATTCGAAAAAACAACCACTTTTTTCCCCGAACAAAAAGCTATCAACCAGGATAACATCGAATGGGGGTACTTAACAGTTCCGGAAAATTGGGATAAGCCCGAAGGCAAAAAAATTAAAATGGCAGTGGCTGTTTTAAAAAGCACCTCCAAA
>NZ_WHJI01000258.1:0-312 GCF_011682155.1 Massilia sp. CCM 8734 | reverse complement strand
TTCTTCTTCAGAACGTAAATCAACGTGAATTTCAGAACAAGGTCCGCAAGGTCCCTGATCTCCCATTTCCCAGAAATTGTCTTTTTTATTTCCAAGTATAATACGGTCTTCATCGATTAATGTTTTCCAGATATCCCAGGCTTCCTGATCGAAAGGCACATTATCTTCTTTACTTCCTTCAAAAACAGAAACATAAAGATTTTCTTTTGGAATCTTATAAACTTCTGTAAGTAATTGCCAAGCCCAATTGATCGCTTCTTTTTTGAAATAATCTCCAAAAGACCAGTTACCAAGCATTTCAAACATGGTATG
>NZ_WHJI01000257.1:0-313 GCF_011682155.1 Massilia sp. CCM 8734 | reverse complement strand
ATAAGTTTTATGCATCTTTGGGTCCGAAAATTGAAAATAACGAAATTCAGATTACAGTACAGGGGCAAACCATCAGTTCTAATTTCGGAACATTGGATTCCTGTCGTTATAATATTGAAAACTTATTAAGTGCCGGTGTTACCAACCAGGTATTCAGTAAAGAAAAGAACGAATTAAGTCCGGAGGAAACCGCAATTTTAACACAATTGGCCGGTTTAGGATATGATAAATACTTGAGTTTCAAAAATCATCCTAAATTTATCCCGTATTTAGAGAAAATGAGTACGCTGAAATATTATTCCAAAACGAATAT
>NZ_WHJI01000256.1:0-313 GCF_011682155.1 Massilia sp. CCM 8734 | reverse complement strand
AACTGGGTGTGTCTTTTTTTAGGAAAATCTCCAAGTTTATGATATAATGGCATGGCTTTTCAATTAGATAATTTATAAATTAGATAATTAGAAAATGTGAATTGTGAACAGATAATTAGCTCATTTTCTAAGTTGGCTAATTATTCAATTCGATAGCATTACTCCGGGTTTCTCTTAATGAGAAATTGAAGATACTCCAATAAACCTGTCCATTTTGTTTTCATTATAACAAATGTCGTAATTTTTATTGATTTAAATTACAAATTAAAATAAAAATCCGATACTAAACCAGGTAAAACTTTTTGACATTTCC
>NZ_WHJI01000255.1:0-319 GCF_011682155.1 Massilia sp. CCM 8734 | reverse complement strand
CAATGTCTAAATTATCAGGATTTAACTCCAGTTCCTGAATCTGGTGCTCAGTGTCATTCTTTGGCACTGAATGGCTTCTCATAGGTCTAGGCTGCCCCATAATTTCGGGAAGATTTGGATTTGTCTTTTCCTCTGTTGGGTTTTGCTCCTTCCTTTTCTTAATAATAATTTTATCCTGTACCAACAGGGTAATAATGATAAGCAGGCATATCACAATGATTGTTTCCATAACTAAAGAATTGGTTTGTTGCGTTCATTAAAATAATCCGTGATGTCCTGGCCAAATTCCCTGAAGTGATGTTCCATAATATTGTCAATG
>NZ_WHJI01000254.1:0-319 GCF_011682155.1 Massilia sp. CCM 8734 | reverse complement strand
ATATTATTTTTACTTTCCTACTGACCAAAAGCATATTGGTGTGGCAGTAAGTAATAGCCCAACAGGACCATTTAAGGATGCAATTGGCAAACCACTTATTTCTGAGGATTCTCCTGGGATAATATCAAACCGTGATTTTATTGATCCAAGTGTTTTTATTGATGATAATGGACAAGCATATCTTTTTGTAGGTCAGATAGTATTGAACTGCGTTAAGCTAAATAAAGATATGGTATCTTATTCAGATCCTGTACATATTATAGAAGGGGTCGATGATTTTTTCGAAGCGATATGGGTGCATAAACGCAAGGGCAAATAT
>NZ_WHJI01000253.1:0-320 GCF_011682155.1 Massilia sp. CCM 8734 | reverse complement strand
TGATTAAAGATAAAATAAAAGACCTGAATGAAAATATTCTTCCAAAGGACATTAAAATAGAAACTTTCTATGATCGTGACAATCTGATGAATTTCACGACAGAAACGGTCATGCATAATTTATTTGAAGGTATTATTCTGGTTACCTGCGTAGTATTTCTTTTTATGGCCGACTGGAGAACCACTTTAACCGTTTCAATTGTTATTCCGTTGTCCTTGTTATTTGCCTTTTTGTGCCTGAAAATGATGGGAATGAGTGCCAACTTACTGAGTTTAGGCGCCGTCGATTTCGGAATTATCATCGATGGTGCTGTAGTGATG
>NZ_WHJI01000252.1:0-320 GCF_011682155.1 Massilia sp. CCM 8734 | reverse complement strand
TGCTCTGAGGTAGAATTCATGCCGGGCAAGGTGCGTTCGTGTTGAAATTGTGTTTTATGGATAACTCACATTTTATCAATCACTTACGGCATTCTTGCCCTTTTTTATGCAAAATTCAGGCTAGCAGAGTCGCGCCGGTCATCATGCCAAAGCCGCCCACTTGAAAGAGCAGCATAATGATGCCCTGACCAGAAGAAGACCAATATGTACCGGTGTCAACGACGGCAAGTCCGGTAACACATACCGCTGAAACTGAAGTGAAGAGCGCAGTGAGGAAGGGTGCTGACCCAGGCGCGAGTCGAGCAAAGGGCATCATCAGA
>NZ_WHJI01000251.1:0-320 GCF_011682155.1 Massilia sp. CCM 8734 | reverse complement strand
TCCTTTTCCGTGGCGGAAAGCTTGGAAAGATCTGGAAGGGGGCGCAGTTTTGTCATGATCAGCATCATGGACCGATTTCAAGAAACGAACAACTCTGGCACGTGCTCGCTCAGGCTAAACAGTTACCATTTTTTTAAGACCTTATAGGGCACCTCGAAAAACCGACCCAGCCGTGGCATCATAGCGGCTCCAAGTTGCTGACCTAATTTCATGATCAAGACGAGTCTGTTTGCCGACCAAGAACGCGAAGCCAAGCTGAACAAGCTTGGTGATGCGCTCAAGGTGATGGAGCAGCATGTCGACTTCATCGCGCTTGCCGA
>NZ_WHJI01000250.1:0-321 GCF_011682155.1 Massilia sp. CCM 8734 | reverse complement strand
TCTATTATAGAAGATCTTACTGGTATGCCAACAGGAACTGTTGCTATACATGAAACTTTAGAAGCATATTTAGGAGCTGTAAAATCACCTGGTGCTGGAGGGTTTAATAGCGATTTAAGGAGTTATGAAAAGGCTCATAAGGATGCCATGAAATTAGCTCCTAATGCTAAAAAAGTTAATACTTTAAATGGTTTCAGAGTTAGAGTGTCTAACGAAAATGTTTCAGAAGATAAAGCTACTTATAGTGGAGTTATATGGAAAGGAATGGACTACAGGCAATTATTTAGTGATGAAAATGTTCCAATAAAAAGTAAATGATTA
>NZ_WHJI01000024.1:0-113680 GCF_011682155.1 Massilia sp. CCM 8734 | reverse complement strand
AGGATGACCTCGCCGCCGACCGTACCTCCTGCACCAGCTTTCTCGCCAATTGCATGCGCTTGTTGCTGCACGCGGCGGCCTACATCCTGCATCAGCAACTGCGTACCGAAGGGCTGCGGCATACCGCGCTGTCGCAGGCGCAGCCATCAACGGTCATTTCCAAACTGTTCAAAATCGCCGTGCAGGTCAGGCAGTACAAGAACAAGATTGTCCTTCACCTTCCGAGCGCCTGTCCGGCCAAACATCTGCTCCAGACCTTGACCGAACGACTGTACCTGTCGACACCGGCCAGGTCCCTCAACTCGTCCTGAGTAAGCCACGTCCGGTCTGCCGAGAACTGACCACCAACCCGCCAACCTTCAACCGCATACCGCGCCATTCGATGTCCCGTTCAATCGGGTAGGGCATCCATTACCCGCGACCATCGAAAACACTGCCGACGAGGTTTCGTATCGTCCAGCCAGCAACGCACTGGCAGTTCATGAAACATTCAGGCTAGTGTCCTGAGTTGGGAATTCGTTGATGATTAAATATGGCGACATTGTGCCGAGACAAGGAACAAAGCGCAAACAGGCAAACGCCTGGCGAGTATTTGTGACGCGGTATCGGCGCGATGATCGCCGTATTTATTCAACGAATTTTTGACTCAGGACACTAGGTACGCGCGCAGACGTACAGGCCAGAATTTGGCGAACATGGCCGGATGAGATTGCCGTGCACCCTCCGCGAACGCAGTGCGAGCGCTGCGAGCGGGAGGGCAAGGCCGCAGCGCGCCGGCCGTGGAAGACAACAATGAGCCATATTCATGGGCGGGTGCTCAGAGCCTGTCTCGGTAGGCCGGCGTCGCACCCGGCAATGCCATTGATCCGGTTCATTCACCTGCCCATCTTAGGCCGGCATCGGCCCGCGTCAATCACCCACTGTTGAGGGCGCGCAAAGCGCCCGCAACCCCCATTCCCATCCTCCGGTATAACAATGCCTCCCGGCATGCATGGCAACTCTGTTAGTCACCGCACAGTGAGCAGACGGCAATCGTTATATTTTTTGTATTCGGCACCAATAACAGGTGTCACCACCGCGCTGGTAACAAACTTTTAGAGGAATGGATCATGGACAATCAAAAATCGAACGGCGGCAACGCAAGCAATCTGGGTAACGAAGGTTCGGGCAGCAGCATGGGCAAGGATCTTGGCGCCGGCCGTAGCGACAATAACAAGCCCAATGACAACAACAAGCCCAATGACAACATGGGTAGCGATCTGAGCAAAAGCGCGAGCGATATGCACAAAACCATCGACAAGGCCGCCGATGCCGCCCAGCCGATCGTCGATCGCATGGCTTCCAGCGCCCACGCCGGTGTCGATAAAGTCAGCGGCGCCCTGAGCGGCGTGACTGGTCGCGTCGACGAAAAGACCCGCCAGCTGACCGACGCCTACAAAAACTTCGCAGAAACCGGCCGCGACTATGTCCGCACCAGCCCGGCGACCTCGATCCTGGTAGCGCTGGGCGTCGGTTATACGCTGTCGAAACTGCTGGGCCGTCGTAACTGATCTGCGCTGTCATGCGCTGGCATGGTCCCGGCCGGCTCACACCGGCCGGGCCAGCCCCGTACGTTCCTACACCCCCGTTTTGATCGTTTCGCTACCTTGCCCTGGCAGGTGGTGTCGCATTTCCGCGCCGGTCTCTCGTCCCACACATTTTAGTTGAGGTATTCAATGGTCACACGTAAGAAAACTGGCTCCTCGGAAGATGGCGCCGGCTCCATCCTGAGCACCGTCTCCGGACCCTCCAACGCGCAGCCGCCCGCCAGCCTGGGCAGCAGCGATCCTATCGCGGAACAGTTGCTGGTCAAGACCGTCGCCGGCCAACAACTGGCGGCAGCGATGCCGTTCAATCCGAACAAGCCGGCCGAGTACGGCGACGCTTCGCGCACGCCGCCGCCGGGCGCCACGGCCGAACCATCGAACCCGCTGGCCACCGGCAGCACCCCGACCGAAACCATCGCCTCCGCCAAGCTCGGCAGCGGCGAACCACCAGCGGGCGTCAATCCGACCGTCGGGCCGCTCGACCGCGTGCGCGTCGATAGCGGCGGACAAGTCCTGACCACCAACCAGGGCGTTCCGATTGCCGATAACCAGCATTCGCTCAAGATCGGCCTGCGTGGCCCGACCGCGCTGGAAGACTTTATCCTGCGCGAGAAAATCACCCATTTCGACCACGAGCGCATCCCCGAGCGCGTGGTGCACGCCCGCGGCTCGGCTGCGCACGGCTATTTCGAGAGCTACCAGGACCTGAGCGCGGTGACCCGCGCCTCGCTGTTTGCCCAGCCCGGCAAGCGCACTCCCGTGTTCACTAGGTTTTCGACTGTCGCCGGCGAAAGAGGTTCCTCCGACACCGTACGCGATGTGCGCGGTTTCGCCGTCAAGTTCTATACGGACGAAGGCAACTGGGATCTGGTCGGCAACAACATGCCTGTTTTCTTTATCCAGGACGCCATGAAGTTCCCCGACCTGGTGCATTCGGTTAAGCCCGAGCCGCACCATGCGATGCCGCAAGCATCGAGCGCCCACGATACCTTCTGGGACTTTGTCTCGCTGATGCCGGAATCGACCCACATGCTGCTGTGGCAAATGTCGGACCGCGCCATTCCGCGCAGCTATCGCACCATGCAGGGTTTCGGCGTGCACACCTTCCGCCTGGTCAATGCGGCCGGCGCGTCGGTGTTCTGCAAATTCCACTGGACCCCGCTGCAGGGCACGCACTCGCTGGTGTGGGACGAGGCCGCCAAGCTGGTCGGCGCCGATCCCGACTACCATCGGCGCGACCTGTGGGAAGCCATCGACAGCGGCAATTTCCCCGAGTGGGAGCTGGCGCTGCAGATCTTCACCGAAGAGCAAGCCGAGTCGTTCGCCTTCGACGTGCTCGACCCGACCAAGATCGTGCCCGAAGAATTGGTGCCACTCACGCCGGTGGGCAAGATGGTGCTCAACCGTAATCCGGACAACTTCTTCGCCGAAACGGAACAGGTGGCCTTCTGTACCGCCCACGTCGTTCCCGGCATCGATTTCAGTAACGATCCGCTGCTGCAAGGCCGTATCCATTCCTACCTCGATACCCAGATCAGCCGCCTCGGTGGTCCGAACTTCCACGAGATCCCGGTCAACGCGCCGCTCGCGCCGGTGCACAATAACCAGCGCGAAGGCATGCACCGCCAGGCGATTCACCGTGGCCGCGTCAATTACGAGCCGAACTCGCTGGCCGGCGGTTGCCCGTTCCAGGCGGGCATGAAAAACGGCTTTACCAGCTTTCCGCAGACCATTTCGGAAGACAAGGTGCGCGGCAATCCGGAGCTGTTCGCCGATCACTATTCGCAGGCGCGCCTGTTCTTTAACAGCCAGAGCCCGGTCGAACAGGCCCACATTGCCGCCGCCTTCCGCTTCGAGCTGACGCGCGTGCAAACCCCGGCCGTGCGCGAGCGCGTGCTGGCCACCCTGGCCAATGTGAATCCGGTCCTGGCCGGTTCCGTTGCCAGCGGCCTGGGCATGGAGGTGCCGCCAGCGCTGCCGCTGGCGACCGACCGTCCGATGCATGAGTACGAACCGTCGCCGGCCCTGTCCTTGCTCAGCCGTCCGGGCGAAACCGGGATCCGCACGCGCAAGGTCGCGCTGCTGGTGGCCAACGGCGTCGACGGCGCCATGGTGCGCGCCATCTATAGTTCGCTGCTGGCAGATGGCGCCGTGCCGCGCGTGGTGGCCAGCCAGCTGGGCAAGGTCAAGACCAGCGACGGCGCCCCGCTCGACGTGGAAATCACGCTCGAAGCCGGTCCCTCGGTGCTGTACGACGCGGTGGTCGTGCCCGATGGCGATGCGGTCACCATTCTCAGCCGCGACGCCCATGCGCTCGACTTCGTGCGTGAGCAGTATCGTCACTGTAAGCCGATCCTGGTGGTCGGGGCCGGGGCCGCGCTGCTGAAACATGCCGGCGTGCCACCGGCCCTGCCGGACGGTTCGGCCGACCCGGCGCTGATCGGCACCGAAAGCGGGGCCCTGGCCCCGGCCTTGACAGCGTTCAAGAAGGCGCTGGCGGGTCACCGTTCTTTCGCGCGCGAAACTGATCCACCGAAAGTGTAAGCACGGGGTGTAACGCACAAACGAAAAAACGCCAGCATTGCTGGCGTTTTTTTCGTCTGAAGAACGGCGTGCGGATCAGCAGCGGAAGGTGTCGTGCTCGCCCTTGCGGCGACGCGACATGAAGCCGATCAGGCCCAGGCCGGCCAGCAGCATGGCATAGCTCTCCGGTTCCGGCACCGGCGTGGTCGGCACCTGGAAGGCGGTTTTGCCGAGGTCGCGTGCAAAGATGGTCAGGCTCGAGTAATCGGACAGCTTGCCGCCCGGGTTGAGCGCGTTCAGGGTCCAGCTGCCGCTGGTTTTGGAACCGGCGCCGAGGACTTCGTCATCGAACAACCAGGCCGAGCTGCCGCCGCCGGTGTGCATCGCAAACACCAGGTCGAGCTTGACGTTGTTTTTCAGGTCGTTGTTGGCCACAGTCCACGAACCATGGCGACCGTCGGTCTTGTCGAAGGTGAAGGTCAGGCTGGTGCCCAGTTTGCTGGTCGAGATGGCCACGCCGTTGTCGGCTTTGCTGCCGAAGGCGGCGATCGAGGTCCAGCCCTGCTTCGAGCCGTACAGCGCAAAGTCGCTGGCGAAACCGCTGCTGTTGCCGTTGCTGCCTTGCTGGGGATTGACGCTGCCGGCATAGTCGACCGCGTCGGCGCTCACGCCGTTGAGGCTGACATCGCTCTTGCTCGTCTTGCCGGCACTGCCATTGGCGGCGTGCGCGCCGGTGGCGAACAGGATGGTCGTGAAGAGTGCCGCGCCCAGGCTAATCGTTTTGGCAATGTTTTTCATATCGTTTCCAATGTTTAAGAAAGTGATCGAGAAAGCATTGCGGGGGTTAGGCAGCGCTTGATGCAAATGCGGAAGTACAGCACGCATAGTACCTGATGTATTGATGAGATTCAAGTGAGAAAGTTATATGTGCGCAATTTAACTGGCTCAAATGCAACTATTGCGTCTTACGATCTTTCTCGTATGAAATATCATCGGGTCGGGAAAACCATTCGACCGGGCTCAACGGCGGGCTGCGCGCGCCGCAACGGCTCAGTAATGGCAGGTCATCGACGCGCCCGGGATGCAAGGCGCAACGTTGCTGCAATCCAACAAAAACGCCAGCGCGAGGCTGGCGTCGATCGAGGTGCGCGAACGCGCGCTGATCAGCTGAACAGCGGCTGTGCGACCTTGCGCCGGCGCGTCATGAAGCCGACCAGGCCCAGTCCGGCGATCAGCATGACATAGGTTTCCGGTTCCGGCACCGGGGTGCTCGGTACCTCGAAGGCGGTCTTGCTGACGTCGCGCGCGAAAATGGTCAGGTTCTCGTAGCCGGCCTTGTTGCCGAACAGGGCCAGGCCGTTGAAGGTCCAGCTGCCGTTGCTGGTCGACGCGGCGCCGATGGTTTCATTGTCGAACAAGAAGGCCGAGCTGCCCATGCCGCCGTACATGGCGAATACCAGGTCCAGCTTGACGTTGTTCTTCGTATCGTTGTTGGCGACGGTCCACGCACCGTGGCGGCTGTCGGCCTTGTCGAAGGTGAAGGTCAGGTTCGTGCCCAGCTTGCGGCTCGTGATGGCCACGCCATTGTCGGCGCTGCTGCCGAAGGCGGCGATCGAGGTCCAGCCCTGCTTCGAGCCGTACAGCGCGAAGTCGCTGGCAAAGCCGCCGCTGCCGCCCTTGGTGACGAAAAAGCCCTGGGGATTGACCAGCACAGCGTAGTCGACCGCGTCTGCGGCGGCGCCCTTGAGCGTGACGTCGCTTTTAGCGGTCGTGCCATTCCAGGTCGCATGCGCGCTCGAGGCGAACAGCAGGGAGGTGCACAGTGCCGCACACACGGTAATATTTTTAGCAATGTTTTTCATGTCGTTTCCGGTGACGAGGAGGGAAGGAAGAAAGCATTGCGGGGATGAGGCAAGGCTTGCTGCAAATGCAGTAACGGCGCACATCATAGCGCGTATATTGCTGTTTTTCAAGCAATAAAGTTATATTGATGCAATTTAACTGATAAAAACACAACGCCAGCGTCCGCGCGTCCTTGCATAAAGAAAAACGCCAGCGCGAGGCTGGCGTCGAGGATGATGGCCTTGCCGTCCTATTTCGACAACTCGACCGCCGGCTTGTGGGCGGGCCCGCCCTTGTCCCGGCGCAGATACCGCATGCCGCGCTTGAGCAAGTGTTCCAGGTCATCGATGTAGGTGAACACGGCCGGCACTACCAGCAAACTGAGCAGGGTGGAAGTGATCAGGCCGCCGATCACGGCAATCGCCATCGGCGAACGGAAGCTCGGGTCGGCGCCCCAGCCCAGCGCCAGCGGCATCATGCCGGCGCCCATGGCGATGGTGGTCATGATGATCGGGCGGCTGCGCTTGTGGCAGGCGTCGACCAGCGCATCGAAGCGGCTCATGCCCGCCTGGCGCGCCAGGATCGCATAATCGACCAGCAGGATCGAGTTCTTGGTCACGATCCCCATCAGCATGATCAGGCCGATCATGGACGGCATCGAGAGCGCCTTCCCGGTCAGCAGCAGCGCCACGAAAGCGCCGCCGATCGACAGCGGCAGCGCCGCCAGGATGGTAATCGGCTGCATGAAGTCCTTGAACAGCAGCACCAGCACGCCGTAGATGCACAGCACCCCGATCAGCATCGCCACGCCGAAGCTGGCGAACAGCGCCTGCATCTCCTGGGCGTCGCCCAGTTCCGCGATCTTCACCGACGCCGGCAGGTTTTTCATCGAGGGCAGGGCGCGCGCTTCGTCATTGACCTCGCCCAGCGAGCGGCCCGACAGCTCCACTTCGAGCGTCACATTGCGGCTGCGATTGAGGCGGTCGATCTGCGCCGGTCCGCTTTCCATCGTGATCGACGCCACGTTGTCGAGCATGACCGGGCCGTTCTTGCCCGGCACCGTCAGCCGTCCCAGCGCCGACAGGTCGGCCCGCACCGCGTCCGGCAGCTTGACCCGGATCGGCACCTGGCGCTCGCTCAGGTTCATCTTGGTCAGCGCCGTGTCGTAGTCGCCGGCGGTGGCCACGCGCACCGTCTCGCCGATGGACGCGGCGGTCACGCCCATGTCGGCCGCCCTGGCAAAGTCGGGGCGCACGATGATCTCCGGGCGCACCAGCGAGGCGCTCGAACTGACGTTGCCGATGCCCTTGAGCGTACGCAGTTCGCGTTCCACCGCCTGCGCCGCGCCGGTCAGCGCAAGCGGATCTTCGCTGCGCAGCACCAGCTGCATTTTGACGCCCGTATCGGCCGGGCCCACGTTGAACCTGGCGCCGGGAATCTGATCGAGCCTGGCGCGGATCTGGCGTTCCAGCTGGTCCATCGATTCCTTGCGGTCGTTGCGGTGCAGCGTGGTCAGGGTCAGCACCGCGCGCCGCGCTTCGGCCGAGGCGCCAGGCGCGAACGCGTCGCCGCTCGAGCCGCCGCCGATCGAACTGAAGACGCCCTTGATGCCCGCCACTTCCATCGCCGCCAGGCGTGCCCGTTCGGCCACCGCGCGCGTTTCGACCAGGGTGGAACCGGGCGGCAGTTCGACGTTGATCATGGTCTGGGCGCGGTCGGCCGCCGGTACGAAGCCGGTCGGCAGCAGCGGCACCAACGCGATCGAACCGACAAAAAACAGGGCCGAGGCGATCGCGGTGACCAGGCGGTGGTTCAGGCACCATTTCATGGCCGCCATGTAGCGCTGCATGATCCAGCCGTCTTTTTCCTCCCCGTGCGGCAGATCCTTGAGGATGTAGGCCGCCATCATCGGGGTAAGCAGGCGCGCCACCACCAGCGAGGCCAGGATCGCCAGCACCGCGGTCCAGCCGAACTGCTTGAAGAACAGGCCCGGCACGCCGCCCATGAAGGCGGTCGGCAGGAACACCGCCACCAGCGCGAACGTGGTGGCGATGACCGCCATGCCGATTTCGTCGGCCGCTTCCATGGCCGCCTGCATCGGGGTCTTGCCCATGCGCAGATGGCGCGAAATGTTCTCGATCTCGACGATCGCATCGTCCACCAGCACCCCGACCACCAGCGCCAGCGACAGCAGGGTCACGGTGTTGAGCGTGTAGCCGAACAAATATTGGCCAAGGAAAGCGGGAATCACCGACAGCGGCAGCGCGGCGGCCGCCACCAGGGTGGCGCGCCAGTCGCGCAGGAACCACCACACCACCAGCACCGCCAGGATCGCGCCTTCGTACAGCAGTTCCATCGAGCCGTCGAAATTTTCTTCCACCGGCTGGGCGTTGTCGATCACTTCTTTCAATGCCACGTTGGCGTGCGCCGCCTGCAGTTCGGCCATGGCCGCACGGGTACCCTCGGCCACCTTGGTTTCGCTGGCGCCCTTGGTGCGGAAAATCTCGAAGGCGACCACGCGCTTGCCATCCTGCTCGGCCACCGCACGCGGCTCGGCCACCGTATCGCTCACGCTGGCGATCTGGTCGAGGCGTACGCGCCGTCCGTCCGGCAGGGGAATATCCATCGCCGCCAGCTGGTCCGCCGTCTGCACGGTGGCGATGGTGCGCACCGACTGCTCGGCGCCCGACACGTCACCGCGTCCGCCCGGCGCCTCGCGCTGCACGTTGCGCAACTGGCGCGACACGTCCACCGCCGCCACCTGCAGCGCCGCCATGCGGGCATCGTCGAGTTCCACGCGGATCTCGCGCGTGACGCCGCCCACGCGCTTGACCGAACCGACGCCCGGCACGTTCAAGAGGCGCTTGGCCACCGTGTTGTCGACGAACCAGCTCAGTTCCTGGTCGTCCAGCGGCACGCCGCCCTTGCCCGGCGCGGCCACCGCGGTGTAGGTCAGGATTACGCGCCCGGCCGTGGAAATCTTGGTCACGGTCGGATCGCGCATTTCGGCGGGCAGGTCGGGCTTGACCCGCGCCACCGCGTCGCGCACATCGTTCACGGCTTCCGAGATATTCTTCTCGAGGATAAATTCGACCGTGACCGTGGCCACGCCATCGAGCACTTTGGTGGCGATGTTCTTCACGCCTTGCAAGGTGGCGATCGAATCCTCGATCTTGCGCGCCACTTCCGTTTCCAGCTGCGCCGGCGCGGCGCCGTCGAGCGTGGCGGTGACGACAACGATCGGCAGTTCGATGTCCGGAAAGTCCTGCACCGCGTTGGCCTTGTAGGCCAGCAGTCCGGCCAGGGTCAGCAACGCGAAGAGCATGATCGCCGGTATCGGGTTCTTGATCGATAAAGATGAAAAATTCATGGCGTTTCCTTATTTGGCGGCGCTTGCGGACACCTTCGCCGGCGCGGCTGCGGGCGCGGCGACATTGCGTACCAGGTCGCCCTCGTTCAAAAAGCCCGCGCCGCTGACCACCACCAGCGAATCGGCAGTCAAGCCCTTGGTCACTTCGATGCGCTCGCCCAGGCGCCGACCGGCCTGCACCTTGAGCTGGCTGACGCGCCCGTCCTGGTTCAGGCGGAACACATAGCTGAAGCCGTCGCGCACCACCACCGACTGCTGCGGCACGGTCATGGCGTCCGAGGTGCCCAGTTCGAACTGGCCGCTGGCGAACATGCCGGCCTTGAAGGGCGCGTTGGCGCCTGCGCTCTGCGGCAGGTCGACATACACCAGCGCGGAGCGGGTCTGCGGATCGATGGTCGGCGCGATCATGCGCACCTTGCCGGTCAGTTCACTGCCGTTGGCCGCCTTGACCACGGCGCTGGTGCCGGGCTTGATGCGCGCCAGTTCGGCCGCCGTGACTTCGGCGCGCCACTCGAGGCGCCCCTGGCGGATCATGCGGAACAGTTCCGTGCCCACGCCCACCACCGAACCGACGGTGGCGGTGCGCGCCGAAATCACGCCATCGTCGGGCGCCACCACCTGCGTGTACTTCAGGCGCAGCTGCTGCGACGACAGCGCCGCCTTGGCCGAGGCGATGCGCGCCCTGGCGGTCTGCTCGGCCGTCTTGTACTGGCTGATCTGCTGGCCCGACAGCGCGCCCGAATTTTCCAGGGTGCGGGCGCGCGCCGCGTTGGCCACTGCTTCGGCGGCATTCGCCTCGGCTTCCAGCAAACCCGCGCGCGCCTGCGCCACATCGGCGTTGACGCTGTCGGCCGAGAACACGGCCAGCACCTGGCCTTTTTTAACAACGTCGCCGACGTTGACCTTCACGTCGGTCAGGCGCAGCCCGCCCGACTCGCTGCCGATCACCGCTTCCTGCCAGGCGGCCACGTTGCCGTTGGCGCCCAGCTTGATGGCCAGGCTGGCCGGCGACGGCCGGGTGGTGGTGACGGTGAGCGCGGGTTTGGGCGCGGCGTCTTTCTTGTCGTCGGCTGCCACCGAATCGGGCGAGACGGCCATCAGGCCGCCCGTGGCCAGCACCAGGGCGCCGATCACCAGCGCGGCGGCCGGTTTGAGCTTGAGGTTCTTCAAAGTGTAGTGTGTGGAGTTTGTCATGGTGTTCTATCCGTAGTCGTGTCGGGGCGGTCAGTTCGGGGTGGCGGTCCAGCCGCCGCCGGCGGCGCGGTACAAGGCCACCGATGCGGCGCTGCGCTCGCGCTGCAAGGTCACGACCGCATTTTCGGCGGCCAGCCGCGTGCGGCGCGCGTCTTCCAGTTCGAGCAGGCTGCCCAGTCCATTCTTGTAGCGGTCTTCGGC
The DNA here is from genome assembly GCF_011682155.1 of Massilia sp. CCM 8734. Classification (NCBI taxonomy): domain Bacteria; kingdom Pseudomonadati; phylum Pseudomonadota; class Betaproteobacteria; order Burkholderiales; family Oxalobacteraceae; genus Massilia; species Massilia sp. CCM 8734. The sequence goes on along the minus strand of NZ_WHJI01000024.1, from coordinate 102,964 downwards.
GGCGCGAAAAGCTGCGCGGTAGCCGTCCAGAGACACTTGCGCATCAAAGCTGCGCTCGGCCGTGCTGTTCAGGTTCACCAGCGCCTGTTCGACCTCGCTCACGGCGCGCCGCGCGCTGGCGCGGTACGACACCACGGCCGCGTCGTAGCGCGCCCTGGCCGCGTCCACATTGGCGCTGCGCCGCCCGCCATCGAAGATCGGCAGGGTCAACGCCAGCGGGCCGATGCTCCAGGTGTCGAACTGGTTGTTCTCGCCGCCGCTGCGAAAATTCGCACGTCCGATGGAGCCTTGCAGCGACAGGCGCGGGTAGCGCTGCGCCTGCGCGCTGCCGACCTCGAAGCTGGCCGCCGCCACTTCACGTTCGGCGGTAAACACGTCGGGCCGCTGGGCCAGCACCTGGGCCGGCAAGGCCGCAATCGCGGGCGCCGGCGGCGCCACCGGCGTTGTGGCCAGCAGGCGCGCGCGCAGGTCCGGTTCGTCGATTGCCGTCAACGCCACCAGCGTTTTGATATCGATGTCGCACAAGGCGCGCTGCAAGGTGGCGCGGCTCTTGCCCTCGGCTGCGCTGGCGCGCGCCAGGGCCGCCGTGGCGGGAGCCTGGAAGCCGGCGTCGGCCGACAGGCCGGTCAGGCGCGCCGTGTCTTCGCGCGAGGCGGCGTCCAGACGCGCCACCGCCAGCAACTGCTCGCACGAGCGCAGGCTGTAATACTGGTTCGCCACTTCGGCCGCCACCGCCACGCGTGCATCGTGCCAGCTGGCGCGCGCACCCGCCAGGCGTTCCTCGGTGGCGTTGCGGGTGGCGCGCAGGCCGCCGAACAGGTCGATTTCCCATGCGCTTTGCAGCCCCCCCTGGCCGGTGGTGCCGCCGGGCTGGGCACCTTGCTGGTTGACGCGGCTCACGCTCATGCTCGCGTCCAGCGTCGGCGCCAGCGCGGCGCCGGCGGCGACACGGTCGGCGCGCGACTGCACGATGCGCGAGCGCGCCGTGGCCACGTTCGGGCTGGCCGTCTGCGCCGCCTCCACCAGTTGCGCCAGCAGCGGGTCGCCCTGCTCGCGCCACCACAGCGACAGGTCGGTCAGGCTGCCGTTGTGCGGCAGGGGCGCCTGCCATTGGGGCGGCATGGGGGCCTCGGTCTTGCCTGGTGGCGCCAGCGCGCACCCTCCCAGCGCCAGCGGCAGCAGGGCCGCACTCAGTACATGGACGATCTTCATGCTTTCTTCTTTCGTGGCTTGGTAATAGGTTGTGCGGCGCCGGCCTTGCGGCGCGCCAGTTCGGCGTTGACCATTGCTTCGCCATAGTCGACCAGGCGCGCCATCCAGGCATCGATGGCGGCGTCGTTTTCCAGCAGGTGCGGGTTGATGCGGTCGATCACGTCGCGCGTGACCATCAGCTGCACCGCCAGGCCGACCACCGAGAAGCCCAGGCGCAGCAGGTCGTCGTCCGGCGTGGCCAGGCCCAGGTGGCGGCCCAGCACCATCACCAGCGCCGCGTGGGCCGGCTTGATGCCGTTGTCGATTTCCTCGGCCCATACGCCGGTCGGCTCGAGCATCTCGCGAAACCACAGCCGCATCGACAGGCGCGCCATGTCGCCGCGTTTCAGGTCGGCCATCATGATGCCGTAGAAGCCTTCGAGCGTCTCGCGCAGGGTGGCGTCGGACGCGGTGAACGCCTCCAGGTTGGCCTCGCAGCCGGGCGACGGTTCGGTGAAGGCGGCGCGGTACAGGCCGGCCTTGTCGCCGAAGTAGTAGCTGATCGACGCGATATTGGTGCCGGCGGCCAGCGCGATCTCGCGGGTGGAGGTTTTGGCGAAGCCCTGCTCGGCGAACAGGCGGGTCGCCGCCAGCAGCAGCCGCTCGCGCGACTGCGCTCCGTCCGAGCGCGTGCGGCGCGCATCGTCGGCCAGTAACGTTGGTGTTTTTTCCATTCCGCGATTTAATCACGAAAATCAAACGAGTGATATAACTAAAGCGTTTGTTTTAACTAAACCGGCAAATCTTTACATTCGGGTTACATTGTGGCCCACCTTGTGCGCAAATGAGCGGGAACTTTTTGCCGGTTCAGGCGCAATACCTGTAAGGCGGGGATATTCCCGCCACTTTTCGATCGGCTTGCCCATGAAACGCTATGTCTTCGCCCTGTTCGCCGCTGCCGCGCTGGCCGGCGCGCGCGCCGCGCCGCTGCCGCCCGGCCAGGAGGCAGCCCATGTACTGAACCGGATCGCCTTCGGCCCCGCGCCGGGCGACCTGGAACGCGTGAGCCGCAGCGGCGTGCGCGCCTATATCGACAGCCAGCTCGCGCCGGAATCGATCGCCTTGCCGGCCGCCCTGAGCGCGCGCCTGGCCGGCCTGGAAACGCCGAACCGCAGCGCCGGCAAGACCCTTGCCGAATTTGAAGAAGCGCGCCGCAACGCGCGCGACGAAACGCCGGCCGCCCAGGAGCTGCGCCGCGCGCGCGTTGCCCGCATCGCCCGCGAAACGGCCGAAGCGCGCCTGCTGCGCGCGGTCCAGAGTCCGCGCCAGCTCGAAGAAGTGATGGTCGACTTCTGGTTCAACCACTTCAACGTGGCCGCCTCCAAGGGCAATGTGCAGGCGCTGGTCGCCAGCTACGAGCGCGATGCGATCCGGCCCTACGTGTTCGGCTCCTTCCGCCAACTGCTGGGCGCCACCGCGAAGCACCCGGCCATGCTGTACTACCTCGACAACTACCTGTCCGCAGCTGCCGCGCCGGCCAAAGCCAAGGGGCGCGCGCGCGGCCTGAACGAAAACTACGCGCGCGAACTGATGGAACTGCACACGCTCGGCGTCGACGGCGGCTACAGCCAGCGCGACGTGACCGAACTGGCGCGCATGCTGACCGGCTGGACTTACGACCAGCGCGCCCTGATCGGCGAAGACCAGCTATTCCGCTTCGATCCGAAGCGCCACGACCAGGGCGCCAAGACCTGGCTGGGACGCGCGGTGCCGGCCGCCGGCCAGCAGGAAGGCGAGATGGCGCTCGACGTGCTGGCCATGCATCCGGCCACGGCGCGCCACCTGAGCTACAAGCTGGCCCAGTATTTCGTGCGCGACGATCCGCCGCCGGCGCTGGTCGAGCGGCTGGCGGGAACCTGGCAAGCCAATGGCGGCGACATTCGCGGCGTGCTACGGGTGCTGTTCGCCAGCGACGAATTCATGGCCCCAAGCGCAATCGGCACCAAGTTCAAGACCCCGTACCAGTATGTGGTGTCGGCGGCGCGCGCCAGCGCCACGCCGCCGGGCGACATCGGCCCGCTGCTCGGCGCCCTGAACCAGCTCGGCATGCCGCTGTACGGCTGCCAGACGCCGGATGGCTACAAGAATACCGAGGCGGCCTGGATGAATCCGCACGCGCTGACCCGGCGCATCGTGTTCGCCACGGCGCTCGGCGCGGGGCGGCTGGCGCTGGCCAAAGGCGCGCCAGTGGTGGCGCTGGAGGATGCCAGTTCGGTCACGCCGGCCCCGCTCGATCCTTTGCTGCTGGCGTCGACCCTGGGTGCTTCGGTGTCGCCGCGCACCCAGGAGCTGGTGGCGGCGTCGCCGGTCGCCCTGCGCGCGGCGATGCTGCTCGGCGGCCCCGATTTCATGCAGCGCTAACAGGAGAACCACATGCAACGCAGAGACTTTTTATCCTCGATGGCGGCCGGCGCCAGCCTGCTGGTGCCGGTCGGGCGCAGCGCCTGGGCCGCCAGCGGGGCCAGCGACACTGGCGACACCGGCGCCACGCGCCAGAAACTGATCGTCGTGATGCTGCGCGGCGCGGTCGATGGCCTGAACGTGGTCGCGCCCGTGGGCGACGCCAACTACCGGCGCCTGCGCCCGACCATCGGACTGGAATTGCCCGGCGCGGATGGGGGCGCTCTCGACCTGGACGGCTACTTCGGCCTGCATCCCGCGCTGGCGCCCTTGATGCCGCTGTGGCAGCAAAAGCAGCTCGCGTTCGTGCATGCCAGCGGCTCGCCCGACGAGAGCCGTTCGCACTTCGACGCGCAGATCTATATGGAGACGGCCACGCCGGGCCGCAAAAGCACGCCGGATGGCTGGATGAACCGGCTGGTGACGGCGCTGCCGGGCCACTCCGCGGCCAGCCGCGCCATCAGTATCGGCCCGCTGATGCCACGCATCCTGAGCGGACCGGCGGCGGCCATCAACCTGCCCAATGGCGCCGGGGCGACGCGCGCCGATGTACTCGACCGCCCGGCGGTGGGCGCCGCGTTCGACCAGTTGTATGCGGCGCACGCGCGCTTCGGGCGCGCCTACAGCGAGGGCAGGGTGGCGCACAAAGAGGTGATGCAGGCGGCGATGACCCAGGAAATGCAGGCCGCCGACAACGGGGCGCCGCTGCCGAATGGTTTTCCGGACGATGCGGCGCGGCTGGCGGGCCTGATGCGCAGCGATCCGCGCATGCAGGTGGCGTTTATCGCGCTGGGGGGCTGGGACACGCATGCGAACCAGGGCGCGGCGAGCGGACAGCTGGCCAACCGGCTGGCGCCCGTGGGACTGGGACTGGCGACCCTGGCCCAGCGCCTCGGTCCGATGTTCGAGCACACGACCATCATCGTGATGTCGGAATTTGGCCGCACCGCGCGCCAGAACGGCAACGCCGGCACCGATCATGGTCATGGCAACGCCATGTGGCTGCTGGGCGGGCGCGTGGCCGGCGGCAAGGTGTATGGCGACTGGCAGGGCGTGGGCGACGACGCGCTCAACGAAGGACGCGACCTGCCGGTGAGTACCGATTTTCGCTCGGTGCTGGCGCAGGTGGCCGAAAAACACCTGCGTTTGCCGGATGGGCAGCTGGCCAGATTGTTTCCGGACATGCCACGCAAAGCGCTTGGGTTTCAATTATTGCAAGTGTAGGGCGGAATATTTGTATCCGTAGCGCAACACCGTAGAACTACCGTATTGCAGCGCACCATGAATGAGAATATAGTGGACTTGTCTCCTCCAGTTTTCTCAGAAGATTGGATTGCCGCCCGCACCGTCAAGGTCGCGGGCGTTTTTTTTGGGTGACAGGACGGTCTTCAGGTCAACGCGACAATTGTCGCTATCGCGGCGTTCAGCGTTTTTCGCGCAAAGCGAGGATGAAGGTGCTGCCGCTGCCGTAGGCGCTGGTGAAATACAGGCTGCCGCCCAGCAGATTGGCCAAGTTCTGGCACAGATACAGTCCCAGTCCCGCCCCCTCGGCATGCCGGGTGGAGGTCGAATCGAGCTGCGAAAACGCCTGGAACAGCTTCGACTGGTCTTCCGGCTTGATGCCGGCCCCGCTGTCGGTCACGCTGAACTCGGTGAGCAACTGGCTGGCCTCGAGTCGCTGCGACAAGGCCACCCTCACCGATCCCTGGTCCGTAAACTTGATCGCGTTATTGACCAGATTGATAATAATCTGGGTCAGCGCGCGCCGGTCCGAATCGATCACGATCGCTTCAGGCGGCAGCTCCAGCGACAGCGACAAGCCCTTTTGCGCGGCCAGCGGGCGCAGGGTGTCGGCCGTATTGTTGATCAGGTCCTGGCACTGCACGCGCTCGAGCGCCAGCGTTACCTTGCCGGCCTCGATCTTGGCGACATCCAGGATGTCGTTGATGAGCGATAGCAAATGGCGCGCGCTCGAACGGATGGTGTTGAGCTGCTTGTCCTGGTCCGGCGTGAGCGGGCCGGGTAGCTTCATCAACAGCGCCCCGGTAAAGCCGATGATGGCGTTGAGCGGCGTGCGCAGCTCGTGCGACATGTTGGCGATAAAGGCCGACTTCATGCGGCTCGCCTCGGCCAGTTCCAGGTTTTTGTGCGCGATTTCGCGGTTGATGGTTTCCAGCTCGGCCGCGTGGTGCGCCAGGCGCATATTGAGTTCGATCACCTGGCGCTCGCGCGCCTGCAATTCGCTGTTGACCTGCACCGCCTGTTCGTAGGTCGAAATGAGCAAGTCCAGGATCTGCTGGCGCCCGGCGTTGATAAAGTGCTTTTGGTTGCCGAGATAAAGCGCGATGCCCGCTTCCACCTCCACCGGGGGACCTTCGCGCAGGCGCAGGTTGAGCAGCATGTGGCTGATCCTGCCGAGCAGGTACTCCTCGGCGTACGGCTTGCGCACGAAATTATCGGCGCCGCACTCGATGCCGCGGATGATGTCCTTGGGGTCGTTCAGCGCGGTCACCAGAATGACCGGAATGTCGCGCAGGGCCGGGTCGGACTTGATTGTCCGGCAAAGTTCGTAGCCGTCCATCTCGGGCATGATGATGTCCGACAGGACCAGGTCGGGTTTTTGCTCACGGATCAGGGCAAGGGCCAGCTGGCCGTTCAGCGCCACGCGCACCCGGTACGACTTGGACTGGATCAGCCGCCGCAGCCGCTCGGCCTGGGTCGGGCTGTCTTCGACGATCAGTATCTCGAATTCTTCTGGCTGGATTTGGTACGTCGAGTCCACGACATGGCTCCTTGGACGGCGGCTGCGTTGCACACGACTATATCGGATTTATCGCGCCACATGGTAAATTTACAGATACCATAATGTCACTGTTTTTCACTCCGTGTCGCCCTGGAAGCCTCCCGTGCGCCAGGTCAGCACCAGGGTATCGCGGTGGCCGTTATCGCCATCGGGCTGGATCGGGGTCGATTCGTGGATGACGGTGGCGTCGTCGAGCAGGATCAGGGTCCATGGCTCGAGCATGGTGAAGCGTTTGCCGTCCGGGCCGGCGGCTTCGAAAATGCGCGTCTCGCCGCCCTTGATATGGCTGCGCCCGACCAGCAGCACGGCGACAAAATCGACGCCGTCGCGGTGCGCGCCTTCCGGCGTGGGACGGCCGATGCCTTCGAGCGTATCGATGCGGAACTGGTGCGCTTCCACGTACCAGGGCTGCGCCGCCCGCACGCGCGAACAGGCGTCGCCCAGGGCGCGCAGCAGCTTGCCCCATGCCGGCAGCGCCACCGTGCTTGGCTCGACCGGTTCGAACAGGCGGTGCATGCCGCCGTGCAGGGCGTTGTATTCGATCGGCTGCCAGTGCGCGCGGTGCGCGGTCTGGGTCAGCGTGGCGCCGTCCTGGATGTAGCAGGAGTGGCGCCGGCGCCGGTAATTGCCGCCGTCCTTGAGGTAGTTATCGGGCGCCAGATGGTCCCAGCTGGCGACCAGGGTGTTCAGGTCATCGAGGCTGCAGCCCGCCAGCGAGGCCACGTCCGCAGGGCGCAGCAGGGCGTAGCCGCTGGTGCGCAGCGCATCGGTGAGTTGGGCGATATCGTTAAAGGGTGGCGCGTGTGTTGTCATCCCGATAGCGTAGCATTTTTCGCCGTCGGATGTGAGGAGTGGGCACTTACCACTTTTTCACAAGCGTCAGCCGCAGCGAGCGCGATTCGATCGGGTGGAAGTGCACGTCCTCGCGCGCGGTCGCCTCGCCGGCCAGGCGCGACTCATAATAATAGGCGATCGCCGAATCGCGCCGGTTGGTCAGGTTGAAGCCTTCGATCTCGAGCAGCAGGCCGTTGGCGAGGCGGTAGCCGATGCGGCCATTCATGCTGGTGCTGCCCGCTGCGCGCACGCTGTTGTCTTCGACGAGCGCACGCGCGCCCACGTAGCGCAGGCGCAACGCGCCCGACCAGGGGCCGTGATCGAGCGTCAGCGCGAACTGGCCCACGCCTTCGACCGCGCCGGCGATGCGGTCCGCGCCCGCAGCCACGCCCGCGCCGCGTGCGCGGGCTTTGGCAAAGGCCAGGTCCAGGTCGAGCGAGAGCCACTTGAACGGCTTGTAATAGTTCGACAGCTCGATCCCGGTGCGGCGGCTGGCGGGGCCGGCTTCGGTGTTGCCGGCGTCGCCGACGTAGACCAGTTCCGACGCCATGTCGAGCCGGTACAGCGACAGCGCGCTTTGCAGCTTGGGCACAAGTTCGCTGCGCACGCCCACTTCCAGCCCGCGCGTGCGCGCCAGGCCCGGAGCCGGCGTGGTGCGCTCGACCGTGCCGCGCGCATCGTTACTGTGAAAGCCATTGCCGGCGTTGAGATACCACTCGGTCTGCGCCCACGGCCCGAAGATCAGGTTCAGCGAAGGACTGAGCTGATTGTCGCGTGCGCGCGCAGCGCCGCCGCTGGCGCTATCGCGCACGTCGAAGCGGTAGCTGTCGGCGCGCAGGCCGGCCACGCTGCGCAGCTTCTCGCTCCAGCGCACCTGGTGTTCGGCGAACAGGCCAAGGCTGGTCTCGACGACATGGTCTTCGCGTGTGGTGGAGAGGCGTTCGCGCCGGCGCGTGTTGTACAAGCCGTTGAAGATATTGTCGTTCTGGAGCTGCAGGCCGACCGTCAGGTCGGCGGTGGCCCCGGTGCCGTGACCATGCCAGGTGTGGGTGGCGTCCACGCCGCTGGTCACGCGCCGGTCCGGCTGGCTGAACTGGTCGCCGTTGACCGGGTCGTTGAGAAAATAGGTGAAGTTCGAATACAGGTCGAGCTGGTTGCGGATCACGTAGGCGTTGACCTTCGACGCCTGCTCCGCGCCGGTGCGGCGCCACGCGCCCGAGACGCTGTAGCGGCGCGCCTGGCCGCCGTCGCTGTCGTCGATGGCGTCGAAGCGGCCCAGGGAACCGTCATCGACGGCGCGGCGGGGAATCTGGTCGGTCGCATTCCAGCTGGCGCGGTAGGCCATGGCGCTGATGGTAAAGCCGTTGTTGGCGTAGCCCTGGCTGAACCGCAGCACGGCGTTGACCTTGCGGTAGTCGTCGGGGCGGGTGAACGGACCGTCGTTGTGCAGCACTTCCAGCGCGTACAGCAGGTTGCCGGCACCCGCCTCGGGCGAACCGGCCAGCAGGGCGCGGGCAAAGCCGTTCTGCCCCACGCTGGCGCTGGTGGTCGTTTGCGCCAGCCGGTTGGCGTAGGTGACCGCCGCCGCGCCGGCCGAGGCAAAGTCGCCATCGCGCGCCGAGTACGGGCCTTTGCGGTAATCCATGCGCGCGGCCAGCTCGGGAATCAGAAAATTGAGGTCGGTCCAGCCCTGGCCGTGGGCGTGGCTGCGCTGGTTGACCGGCATGTCGTCGACCGTGGTGCGCAGGTCGGTGCCGTGATCGAGGTTAAAGCCGCGCAGGAAAAACTGGTTGGCCTTGCCCTCGCCGCTGTGCTGGGTGGCGATCAGGCCGGGCGCCGCTTCGAGCAGTTCGCCCGGGCGGTACACGGTGCGCATTTCCAGCTGCTTCTGATTGATGCTGCCGGCATTGGCCGAATCGGCGATGCCCAGTTGGCTGGCGCGCGAGCCGTCGATCAGCACGCGCTGCAAAACAAGATCGTCGGCGCGCGCGACGACATGACACAACAGGAAGGAAAGGGCGATCGGGGTAAGGCGTAAAGCGCTGTGCGTGGTCACGGTAAGTCGAGTTCTTTCTTGTGGCGGTCGAAGGTGAGGGTGGCGATGGCGCCGGCATGGTTGATGTTGACGGTATTGACCTGGTCCGGCAAAAAATCGGACAAGACCTCGTCGTGCGCGCGCACGGCGACCGCCAGCGCGGTCTTTTCCACCTCCTGGTAGATCACCACGCTCTCGACGCTGGTGCTCACGCCGACCCAGCGCAGGGGCAGGCGCGCCCGGTCGGCGCCGAGCAGGTAGAACTGCTTGTCGATGTACTTGCGCAGCACCGCTTCGTCCTGCGGGTCGGACAAGTCGAACTGGCGCTGGTACAGGTTGGCCAGCAGCGCCTCGATATCGTGCGCCATGTAGGTGTGCACGACTTCGATGCTGCCGGTGTTCCGGTTGAACGAGATATCGGTGATCCCCGCGTGGAAGCGGTGCGCCCACGCGCCTGCGCAGGCGCACGCCAGCAGCGCGCCGAGCGCGAGGCGACGCTTCATTGCGCGGCCTTGCTGTCTTTGGACTTCAACGGTGTATTGAAGTCCTTCATCAGGTCATCCTTGGTGCGGTCGGTCTTGAACAGCTCCAGGCGCGAAGGCGTGATTCTCCGCGGCCACGCGTTGTTGGACACGTCCGTATCGGCCGTTTCCCAATACGGGTCCTGGGTCAGGCCCACCATCGGTTCGTCGGTGACGATCAGCTTCGTGATCTTCTTCGACGAATAGCGCCATACTTCGGCCGGAATGCGCTCGATGGTCTTTTTGCCGGACTTGAGTTCAATCTCGAGCACCAGCGGCGTCACCAGTCCGCCGATGTTGGAAAAATCGACCAGGTACAGGTGCTTGCCCTTGGCCAGCAGCGCTTTTTCCCAGCCTTCCAGTCCTTCCACGGCCTCCTGGTACTTGTTGCGGTCCTTGTTGGTGACGGTGAAGTCATCATGCTCGTTGTAGAAGTCCTTCAGCTGCGCATGCGCATCGACACGGCGCGGCGTGCCCTTGTCGCGCTGGCTCGTCACCGACACCGGCTCGGCCTCCTTTTGCGACTTCTTCCAGGCTTTTTCGATCTCCGGGTTCTTGCTGCTCACGCCGTATTCGGTGATGCCGTCCACGCTGACGTCAACCGCATCGGTGGTGTAGAACCAGCCGCGCCAGAACCAGTCGAGGTCGGTGCCGGAAGCGTCTTCCATGGTGCGGAAAAAGTCGGCCGGGGTAGGGCGCTTGAACTTCCAGCGCTGCGCGTACTCGCGAAAGGCGAAGTCGAACAATTCGCGTCCCAGCACCGTCTCGCGCAGCACGATCAGCGAGGTGGCCGGCTTGGCGTAGGCGTTGTTGCCGCGCTGGAGAACCGACTCCGAATTGGTCATCACCGGCACCTGGTTCTTGCTGCGCATGTAGTCGACGATGGCGCGCGGGTCGCCGCGCGTGTCGGGGAAGTTGTCTTCCCAGGCGCGCTCGGACAGGTACTCCAGGAAGCTGTTCAGGCCTTCGTCCATCCAGGTCCACTGGCGCTCGTCGGAATTGACGATCATCGGGAAGTAGTTGTGGCCCACCTCGTGGATGATCACGCCGATCAGGCCATACTTGGTGCGGCGCGAGTAGGTCAGTTCACCGGTCTTCTTGTCCTTGGTCGGACGCGGACCGTTAAACGAAATCATCGGGTACTCCATGCCGCCCACCGGGCCGTTGACCGAAATGGCGATCGGATACGGATAGTCGAAGGCGTACTTGTTGTACTGCTCGATGGTGTGGACGATGGCCTGGGTCGAATAGCGCTCCCACAGCGGATTGCCTTCCTTCGGGTAGTAGGACATCGCCATCACGTCGGTGTCGCCCTTCTTGTAGCCCTGCGCGTCCCAGATGAATTTGCGGCTGCTGGCAAAGGCGAAATCGCGCACGTTTTTGGCCTTGTAGTGCCACGTCTTGCTGGCGCTTGAGCGCGATTTTTCGGCCGCTTCGGCCTCTTTCTGGGTGACGATCAGCACCGGCTTGGCGCTGCTGCGGGCCTGTTGCAAGCGTTCGCGCTGGGTGGCCGTCAGTACCGCGCCCGGATTTTGCAGTTCGCCCGTGCTGGCCACGATATGGTCGGCCGGGACGGTCAGTTCGATATCGTAGTCGCCGAATTCCAGCGTGAATTCGCCGTCGCCCAGGTACTGCTTGTTCTGCCAGCCGGCGGCGTCGTAGTAGGCCGCCATGCGTGGGTACCACTGCGCCACTTCGAACAGGTCGTTCTTGTCTTCCTCGAATTTTTCGTAGCCCGAGCGGCGACCGAGCACATTCATTTCGGGGATGTTGAAGTTCCACACCATCTGGAACGAAAAGCGTGAACCGGGCTTCATCGGCTGCGGCAAGTCGATCCGCATCATGGTCTTGTTGATGGTGTGCCTGAGCGGCTGGCCGCCGCCATCGCTCAAGCTCGTGATATTGAAGCCGCCGTCAAACGTGCGGCTATCGACGATGAAGCGCATCGCCTCGAAACGCATGCCGTCCGCCTCGGTCGCCTTGGCCCAGGCCTCGCGCGACGGTACGGTGGCAATGGCGCGGTTGTCCGAATCGGCGCGGAACATGTTCTGGTCCAGCTGCACCCACAGGTACGACAGCGTGTCCGGCGAATTGTTGTGGTACGTGACCGTGCCGCTGCCGTCGATGCGACGCCTGGCTTCATCGAGCGTGGCGCGCAGCTTGTAGTCGGCGCGCTGCTGCCAGTAGGCGTGGCCGGGCGCGCCGGACGCAGTGCGCGTGATGCCGGGCGTGGGCAGCAGTTCGTCGAGCTGGCGGAACTTGTCGTCGAAGGCCGGCGCCGCGCTGGCGGCGGCGCCAGCCAGGCAGGCCGCCAGGGCCAGGGAAAGGTGTTTGATGATCATTGGGGGCAGGGTAGTGTCATGAAAAAGCGGGCGCCTTATCGCGCCCGCCTTGCTACTTGGTCTTCAACGGCGTGTTGAAGTCCTTCATCAAGTCGTCCTTGGTGCGGTCGGTCTTGAACAGCTCCAGGCGCGATGGCGTGATCTTGCGCGGCCAGGCGTTGTTGCTGTTGTCGATATCGGCCGTTTCCCAGTATGGGTCCTGGGTCAGGCCCACCAGCGGTTCGTCGGTGACGATCAGCTTCGTGATCTTCTTGGACGAGTAGCGCCACACTTCGGCCGGAATGCGCTCGATATACTTTTTGCCGGACTTGAGTTCAATTTCGAGCACCAGCGGCGTCACCAGCCCTCCGATGTTGGAAAAGTCGACCAGGTACAGGTGCTTGCCCTTGGCCAGCAGCGCCTTTTCCCAGTCTTCCAGGCCTTCGACGGCTTCCTGGTAGGTGTTGCGGTCCTTGTTGGTGACGGTGAAGTCGTCGTGCTCGTTGTAGAAGTCCTTCAGCTCCGGATGCGCGTCGACGCGGCGCGGCGTACCCTTGTCGCGCTGGGTCGTCACCGACACCGGCTCGGCATCCTTCTGCGACTTCTTCCAGGCTTTTTCGATTTCCGGGTTCTTGGTGCTCACGCCGTATTCGCTGATGCCGTCCACGCTGACATCGACCGCGTCGGTGGTGTAGAACCAGCCGCGCCAGAACCAGTCGAGGTCCGTGCCGGAAGCGTCTTCCATGGTGCGGAAAAAGTCCGATGGCGTCGGGCGCTTGAACTTCCAGCGCTGCGCGTATTCGCGGAAAGCGAAGTCGAACAGCTCGCGCCCCAGCACCGTCTCGCGCAGCACGTTCAGGGCCGCCGCCGGCTTGGCGTAGGCGTTGTTCCCGAACTGCAGCAGCGACTCGGAATTCGTCATGATCGGCACCTGGTCGCGCGAACGCATGTAGTCGACGATGGTGCGCGCTTCGCCGCGCGACTGCGGGTAATTTTCTTCCCACGCGTTCTGCGCCAGGCCCTGGATGAAAGTGTTCAGGCCCTCGTCCATCCAGGTCCATTGGCGCTCGTCGGAATTGACGATCATCGGGAAGTAGTTATGGCCCACCTCGTGGATGATCACGCCGATCAGGCCATACTTGGTGCGCTTGGAATAGGTCAGTTCACCGGTCTTCTTGTCCTTGGTCGGACGCGGGCCGTTAAACGAAATCATCGGGTATTCCATGCCGCCGATCGGGCCATTGACCGAGATCGCCGCCGGGTACGGGTAGTCCAGCGAATACTTGTTGTACTGTTCGATGGTGTGGACGATAGCCTGGGTCGAATACTTTTCCCACAGCGGATTGCCTTCCTTGGGATAGTACGACATGGCCATCGTGTCGGTGCCGCCCTTCTTGTAGCCCTGCGCGTCCCAGATGAACTTGCGGCTGCTGGCGAAGGCGAAATCGCGCACGTTCTTCGCCTTGTAGTGCCAGGTACGGGTGCCGCTGGCGCGCGATTTTTCGGCCGCCTCGGCTTCCTGCTGGGTGACGATGATCACCGGTTTGCTGCTGGTGCGCGCCTTTTTCAGGCGCTCGCGCTGGGCCGCCGTCAACACCTCGCCCGGGTTTTGCAGCTCGCCCGTGCTGGCCACAATATGGTCGGCCGGGACGGTCAGCTGGACGTCGTAGTCGCCGAATTCGAGCGTAAATTCGCCGGCGCCGAGGAACTGCTTGTGCTGCCAGCCATACACGTCGTAGTAAGCGGCCATGCGCGGGAACCAGTGCGCGATTTCGAACAGGTCGTTCTTGTCGTCGAATTTTTCGTAACCGGTGCGCCCGCCCTGCACCTTGGCGTCACTAATGTTGAAGCTGAAGTCGATGTTGAACGACAGGCGCGCGCCCGGCTTCATTGGCTGCGGCAGGTCGATCCGCATCATGGTCTTGTTGATCGTGTAGCGCAGCGGCTTGCCGTCCGCACCCTTGACCGCGCCGATGGCAAAGCCGCCATCGAAGCCGGGGTTTTCCAGGATCGAGCGCATGCCTTCGAAGCGCATGCCGTCTTCGTCGCTGCGCGCCTTGGCCCAGGCCTCGCGCGAGGCCACCGTGGCCGACATGCGCGCATCCGAATCGCTCTTGAAGATGTTCTGGTCCAGTTGCACCCACAGGTAGGACAGGGTGTCCGGCGAGTTGTTGTGGTAGGTGACCGTTTCGGTCGCGCTGATGCTGCGCTTGTTTTCATCGAGGCGCGCGCGGATCGTGTAATCGGCGCGCTGCTGCCAGTAAGCGTGGCCGGGAGCGCCGGCGGCATTGCGGATCGTGTTCGGCGTCGGCAGCACTTCCTCGAGCTGGCGGAACTTGTCGTCGAACGGTTCGGCGGCCGGGGCGATGCCCGCAATGACGAACAACGCAGCTAAGACCGGCATACGGATCATGTTTTCCCTGGCTTTTCTCGTGAAAAAGAGGAGGTATTCTAAACGTACCGATTAGTCAATTGTTTCAGGGAATTGTAAAAAAGCTGAAACATACACGCGGGCGCACGCTATGATTGCCGGGGCCGATTGTTGCGGCTGTGCGGGCGCGGGAGGCGTGGCGGAATGGACATGAATTTCAAGGCAAGCATCCTGATTCTGGATGGTGTATCCGACAACCTTGTACAGATCGAAGAGCTGCTGCAGGAGCGTTACCACGTGCGCCTGGCGCGCAATGGCGAGGACGCATTGCGCATTGCGCAGCAGGCGCCGCGGCCGGACCTGATCGTGCTCGGCGGCGCGTTGGCCGATGCCGACAGCCTGCGCGTGTTTCACGGCTTGAAGTGCCAGGTATTGAGCAGCGAGACGCCCGTGATCATGCTCATTGCCGAAGGTGACGCGCAGCTTGAAGAGCGCGCGTGGCGCGACGGCGTGGCCGACGTGGTGCGGCTGCCGTTGTCGCCGGCGGCGCTGCTGGCGCGTGTGGCCACCCAGCTCAACCTGCGCGCGGCCGACGCCATGCTGCGCGACCAGCATCGCCATTTCGAGCACCTGGTGGCCGAGCGGGTGCGCGACGCCGGCTTGATGCAGGACGCCACGGTGCTGGCGATGGCGGTGTTGGCCGAATCGCGCGACCCCGGCGTGGGCCAGCATCTGCTGCGCACGCAGCGCTTCGTGACGGCGCTGGCGCGCGAGCTGCGCTTTGTGGCGGCCTACACGGCCGAACTGACCAACGAGGCGATCGCGCTGCTGCACAAGGCGGCGCTGCTGCACGATATCGGCAAGGTGGGCGTGCCCGACGCGGTCCTGCTCAAGCCGGGCAAATTAAGCGACAGCGAATTCGAGCTGATGAAACTGCACACCGTGTACGGGCGTGACGCGATTGCCGGCGTCGAACGCACGCTCGGGGGCAGCAACGGCTTTTTGCGTTACGCGCGCGAGATCGCCTACTCGCACCACGAAAAGTGGGACGGCTCGGGCTATCCGCAAGGGCTGGCGGGGGATGCGATTGCACTGTCGGCGCGCTTGATGGCGGTGGCCGACGTGTACGACGCCTTGACCACGGCGCGCGCGTACCGGCCGGCGTTCACGCACGAAACGGCGGTCGAGCTGATCCGCCAGGGGCGCGGCGAACATTTCGATCCGGACGTGGTGGACGCGATGCTGGCGATCGAAGAACGCTTCAAAGCCATCGCCGCCGACTTCCCGCCGCGCCAACCGGGCTCAGAGCTTTAACTTGCAACTTTTTTGTTGCCCCACTGATGCCGCACCGGGGTCTGACCTCTGATTCGAAATTTTTTTCATCGCGACATCGATTTGCAGTCCCCCAGCCCTTGTAAAACCCGATAACGCGCTCGGTCAGCGGTGCTCGTCCTGCGTTGAAACCGTTTTCGTGGCAAAAGCGGGTTCTGTACGTGGGTTGCACGGGCTGTTCTGGTGCAATGTTTCGAATCAGAGGTCAGACCCCGGTTGGCGGGTTTGTGTTTAGTGGGCAAGGTTTCAAGTCAAAGCTCTGAGCCCGGTAGTAGGAAGTTTTAGAGGAGAAACGGTAGGAAGTCGGGGGCGGTACGGAAGTGTTGTTGGGCCGCGCCATTTGTGCGATTTCCGCATACCAATATGCTATAGTCAATTCGCATACCCGGGTGCGCCCGGCCTTCGGTACAACGTGGAGCAAACCGATGCGGACTCAAGGATACCTGGCCTTTGTAGTCGGTATTTGTCTGACCATGTGGACCTGCATAGCCGTACTCGATGCGCAGCAGGCGCGCATTGCGGCCGCCTTCCAGCGCGACGCCGACAAGGTCGCCACCGACACCAACGTGCGCCTGCAAACCTATTTCGATATGCTGCTCAGTATTAAGGGCGCCTTCGCCGTCACCGACCAGGTCGACCGCGCGCAGTTCGCCCGCTTCGTGCGCGAACTCAATCTGACCACGCGCTACCCCGGCTTCCAGGCGATCCAGTTCGTGCGCCTCGTGCCGGCCGCCGACCTGGTCCGCTTCACCGACGCCGTGCGACGCGATACGCGCCTGGTCGCGCAAGGTTATCCGACCTTCGCCGTCCATCCGCCGGTGGTGCGCGCCGAGCACTTCATTATCGAATACACCGAGCCGCTCAAGGGGAACGAGAACGCCTTCGGCCTCGATCTGGCCGCGTTGCCGCCGCACTTGCAGGCGGTCGAATCGGGCCGCGACAGCGGCGAGATCGTCGCCACCGAACGCATCACGCTGGTGCAGGACGACACCGGCCAGCCCGGCTTCGTGGCGCGCGCGCCGGTCTATCGCCAGAATATGCCGCTGACCACCGTGGCCGAACGGCGCGCCGCGCTGATCGGCATGGTGGCGATCGTGTTCCGCGTGAAGAACCTGATGCACGAGGTGATCGAGCCGTCGCTGTTGAACCAGATGGCGTTTCGCATCCACGATGCCGGCAATGTGGCCGAGGGCGCGGCCGCGCCTTTCGCCGCGTCGAACGTGATGTTCGATACCACCCGCGCCGATGCGCTGGCGCTGCCCGGCGTGCGCAGCGAAGCGCGTCTTAACGTGGCGCAGCGCCAGTGGGTGATGCGCTTCCAGGCGCTGCCGGGAAGCCGCTACAGCCGCGATGTGCGGCCGGTGCTGGTCATCGCCGCCGGCGGCCTGGTGATCAGCACCCTGATCGCGGCGCTGATGATCGCCTCGCGCCGCAGCCGCACCCTGGCGCAGCAGGTGCGCGTGACGCTCGATGAGCAGCGCGCCTTCCAGGACAGCGCCAATGTCGGCATCGCGCTGTTCTCGCATGGCGTGATCATGCGCTGCAACCGGGGCATGGAGGAGATGATGGGTTATGCGCCGGGCGAGCTGGCGGGCTGCCAGACGCAGGTGCTCTCGCGCGCGGCGACGGCCGGTGCGGCCGATCCGTTCGCGGTCGATCCGCAAAGCCGGCGCTGGCAGGGCGAACTGAAACTGCTGCGCAAGGACGGCAGCACGATCTGGTGCCTGATCAACGGCAAGGCGCTCGACGCGTCGGACCTGTCGAAGGGCGGCGTGTGGGTGATCCAGAATATCAGCGACCGCAAACACACCGAGGCGGCGCTGGTCGACGCCAAGGATGGCCTGGAGCACAGCCTGGCCGAACTCGAACAGCAAAAGGCCAACGTCGAAAGCGCGCATCGCGACCTGTCGACGGTGCTGGCCACGCTCAAGCAAGCCCAGACCAATCTGATCACATCCGAAAAAATGGCGTCCCTCGGGTCGCTGGTGGCCGGCATCGCGCATGAACTCAATACCCCGATCGGCAACAGCCTGTTGACCGCCACCGCGCTGGCCGACATGGTGGCCGACTTCGAGCGCAAGTATGCCGGCGGCGGCATCAAGCGTTCGGCGCTGGAGGCGCACATGGCCGACACGCGCCTGGCGTGCGACATCATGGCCAGTTCGCTGCGCCGCGCGGGCGACCTGATTACCTCGTTCAAGCAGGTGGCGGTGGACCAGACCTGCGACCAGCGCCGCCGCTTCGATCTGTGCGACCTGGTGCGCGATACGCTGGCGACCTACGCGGCGCAGCTGCGGCGCGCCAATTGCGAGACGCGCGTGGATGGCCCGACCAGCATGGTGCTCGATTCCTATCCTGGCAGCGTGGGACAGGTGCTGTCGAACCTGCTCAACAACGCGCTGCTGCACGCGTTCGAGGGGCGCGCCAGCGCGCTCATTACGATCACCGCGCGCGAAATCGAGGATGACAAGCTGCTGCTCATTTTCAGCGACGATGGGGTGGGCATGCCGCCCAAGATCCTGCACCAGGTGTTCGATCCATTTTTTACGACCAAGATGGGACAGGGCGGCTCGGGGCTGGGGATGAATATCGTCTACAACATCGTCACCGGCATGCTGGGCGGAAGCATCGAGATCGAATCCTCGCCCGAGCATGGCACCAGCGTGACGATCCGCATTCCGCGCAAGGCGCCCAACCGCGAGAGCGAAGCGGCCGAGGTGAACATGCTGCTGATGTAAGGGAAGCCACGGCGGTGTCCACCGCCGGGGGCAGCTGGACGGAGTCAGGCGCCGTAGCGTTCCCTGAGCAGGCGCAACATCGCCACGTTCTGGTCCCATGCATTCGAGAGCGGCTCGCCGCTGAACGGCATGCTCTGGGTGTACGGCGGCGGGCCGAATTCGGGCGTGAGCGTCGTCAATGTGGCGCCGGCGGCGCGGCGCAGTGCCACGATGCGGTCCCACCACTGAAGATGGCGCGCCAGCTCGGCCGCGAAGCGCGGGTCGCGGAAGTCGCTCACCTGCGGTCCCTGCGCATGGCCAACGCGCGCGTGGATGTGGCGCACGTGCGGCAAGGTCGCCGCCAGCGCGGCCGGCTGGTCCTCCAGCAGCGATTCGCAGGCGCAGCACCAGTGCGACAGGTCGGCCGTCAGTTCCAGCTCGGGCAGCTCGCGCAGGTACGGCAGCAGCAGCATCGGATGGCCCGAGAAGCGGCTGCGGTGGATCTCGTGCACGATCGGCACGCCGTGCTCGCGCGCGATGGCCTGCGTCAGCGCGATCAGTTCCAGGTTCTGTTCGTGCGTGTAAAAGTCCTTGCCGGTGTGCGTGTTGACCAACAGCGGACGCGCGCCGCAGGCGTTGACGAGGTAAGTCGCCAGCGCCTCGCGGTGGGCGTCGAACCCGGCATGGAACGCGGTTTCCCACTGCTGCGCGATGAGCAGCAGGCCGGCGTCGGCGATGCGCGCGCTCCAGTCGTCGCGCGCGGCGGCGTCCAGCGGCAGCGACATTTCAATGCCGTCGAAGCCGGCCGCCTTCACGCGCTCGATGAACACGGCGGGCGCGAGCTCGTTGCTGCCCCAGTGCGGGGCGAATATGCGGATGTCCATCGCTTACTCGAAGCCGCGCACAGGAAAGCTGGCGTCGCGCTGGATCCAGTTGCGCGGCGAGTAGGTAGTCGCGCCGTCGGTCGCATGCAGCGTGTAGGCATGGCGCGACACCGGCGAGCGGTTCGGCGCGCTGTAGTGCGGCAGCAGACCGTGAAAACATACCAGGCTGCCGGCCTTCGCTTCGAGCGGCACGGCGCTGCTGTCGCTTGGCCACGGCATGGTGTCGAGCGTTTCCATCTTGATGTCGTCGCCGTTGCGCACGAAGCGCTCGCGCATCGGTCCCCGGTGCCCGCCCGGTTCGACCCACAGGCAGCCATTGTCGATGGTAGCGTCTTCCAGCGCGAACCAGAAGGTGGTCACGCTGACCGGCGTGGTTTCGAAAAAGGTGGCGTCCTGGTGCCAGCGCACTTCGCCGCCGATGCCGGGCTGCTTGAAGATGTACATCGATTGCCACACTTTGGGGTCGACCAGGCCCAGCTCGCGCGCCACCGCGGCCAGTTTCGGATCGCGCGAAAAGGCGGCGAACACCGGATCGAGATCGTGCATCGCGTGCCCGATCTTGTTGATCGAGAGGGCTTTTTCCTGGCGCAGCTGGCCGTCCGGGCCAAACGCTTCTTCCTCGAAAAAGCAGCGGATGGTGTTATCCGAGCGCAGGAAGTACTCGTCGGTCGCGGTGGTTTGGTCGCGCGTGGTGAAGATCGAGCGGCCCTGGCCTGGATCGAATTCGTTGACAATCTCGCCGGCGCGCTGGCGCAGTCTGGCGATCTCGTCCATCGACTTGAAATCGGGGACGACGAGGTAGCCGTCGCGCTGGAATTGGTCGCGTTGTTCGGTGCTGAGCATGGGTGTGGCTCCTGCCATGATGGAAGCTGCCATTGTAGGGTTGCTCCGGCAACCCGGCAATCGCCGGATCGGTTGACAGATTGTCGCCATCCGGTTGACAATTATCGACATGGATCAATTGCGCGCAATGGAGATATTTGTCGAGGTGGCGCGCCTGCGCAGCTTTTCGGCCGCCGCTCGCCGCCTGGGCGTCACGCGCGCGATGGTCAGCAAACAGATCATGCAGTTAGAAAGCAAGCTCGATGCGCGCCTGCTGCATCGCTCCACCCGCGAGGTGAGCCTGACCGACGCCGGCCAGGCCTACCTGGCCCCGTGCCAGGCGACGGTGGAGCAGGCGCGCGAGGCGGCGCGCGCCATCAGCCCGGCCGGCGCGGACCTGGCGGGGGCGCTGCGGATCCAGGCGCCGTCCGGTTTCGGCGGCGCGTGGCTGGCCGACGCGGTGGCCCGTTTCAGCCTGCGCCACCCGCTGCTCACGCCCTCCTTGTTCGTCGACGATGCGCTGCTCGACCCGATCCGGCATGGCTTCGACCTGACCATCCGCGTGGGCGGCATCCCCGACAGCAGCGGCCTGGCCATGCGCCGCCTGGCGCCGTGCCGCGGGGTGCTGTGCGCCAGTCCCGCTTACCTGGCCAAATGGGGCGTGCCGCAAACGCCCGAGGAACTGCTAGCTCACCAGTGCCTGCATTTTTCCCACCTGACGGACGGCACCAGCTGGCATTTCACACGCGCCGGCGAACGGCGCACGGTGCGGGTCAACGCCGGTTTTACCTCGAATAACGGGCTGGTGCTGCAGCAGGCGGCCGAGCGCGGGCTGGGCATCGTCTACAACACGACCTTCCTGGCGTGGCAAAAGCTGATCGACGGCGCGCTGGCGCCAGTGCTGCCGCAGTGGCAGCTGCCGCTCAACGACCTGTCGGCCCTGTACCCGGCCAGCCGCCAGCTCTCGCCCAAGGTGCGGGCGCTGGTCGATTTTTTGGTGGAGGAGTATCGCGTGGCGCCGTGGGACCTGGCGCTGGCGCAGGCCGGCATCCTCGTCTAGTTTACGCCTCGGCGCCGACCTGCCAGGCGCCATCCTTGTAGACCAGTTCATCGTCCAGGTACACGGCCTCGGTCACGGCGAAGATGTCGACGTGGTAGCGCGCATCCTTGCGCTTGAAGCCGGGCTTCTGGTAGACGCCGTGCTTGGCCCCCAGCGACAGGTGGATGCCGCACATGCGCTCATAGGTGCCGATGTCGTTGACGCGGCGCTCGCGGGTAAAGGCGCGGTTCATGCCGAAGCCCAGTTCGCGCAGCCAGACTTCGCCTTCCTCGAGCCGGATGATCTCCAGCACGCGTTCGAATTCCGGCGTGGCGCCCTCCGTGCCGACCACGCGGCCACGTTCGACGATCAGCGTGATCGGCGTCTCGGGGCGGTTGACCATGTACGCGGTGTCGCCGAAGACGTGGATGCGCACGCGCCCGTTGACCGCCTCAAGGTCCTGCGCTTCGGTGAACACTTCGCCGATCGGGAACTGGCCGCCGACGTTGTTCATGCCGCTGTAGTCGCCCACATTCAGTTTGGCCGATTCGAACGGCGAGCCAAACACCAGCGTTTCGCCGCCGCTGTGCACCACGCCCGAGGATGCCGCGTCGATGCGGCGCTTGAGCGCCTTGCCCACGCCGCGGTAATAGGCGCTGTCGTAGGCCAGCGATTCGATGTAATGCTCTCCCTGCGCGCCCGGCATGCGCGACAGGTGCACATGCTCGATCACTTTCAGTCCCAGTTTGAACAGCTCGACCCGGATGCGGAACGCTTCGAGGCGGAAGTTGGTCGACTGGATCAGCAGCACCAGGTCGTGCGCGGCCATGCCCTTGAAGGCGGCCAGCACGTCCTCGGGGGCGACGCTGTCGAAGTCGATGAAGACGGCGTCGGGCAGGTTGCGGCGGTAGCCTTCGGTGAGCGCGCGCGCCAGGTCGGAGCGGCAGTCGTATACCACCAGTGCGCGCTGCGCCGGGCCGTGTTCGACGACGGTGGCGAGCACCTCGCGCAGGTGGGCGGTGGCGGCGTCGACGGCGTGCGCGGGAATCTCGCCCCAGGGGGCGGCAGTCAGGTCAGGGGAGGTCATGGTGCGGTGCAAGGTCTTCGATGGCGTTCATTATACGTGCCCTGTTTTGCTCGGGAGCCACACTTCCTTGTCGAAGCAATAATGCTTTGTGTAATTAATTGCGATGACCCAATGGGCATGTGTTAGCGTCAGGTAAAACTACACGGCGCAAAGCCGGACCCAACCATCTGACCAAGCAAGGAGACAAAGATGAAGTCACTGTTCAAGCACCTGATGTTCGCGCTGTTTGCCATCACCCTCGCTGGTGCCGCCAGCGCGCAGGACGCGCCCAAGCGCGGGACGGCCGACGAAGCGGTGGCCATGGTCAAGAAGGCCAGCGCCTACCTCAACGAGAATGGCCGCGACAAGGCGATCGCCGCCTTCAACGATCCCAAGGGAGAGTTCATCAAGGGTGACTTGTACGTCTTCATGTTCACCTTCGACGGCACCGCCCTCGCGCACGGGCAGAATGCCAAGATGGTCGGCAAGAACCTGATCGACCTGAAGGCCGGCGAGGTGTTTCCGATCCGTGAATTCATCAAGATCGGCAAGAGCCCCGCGGGGACCGGCTGGTTCGGCTACAAGTGGCCCAATTCGATCACCAAGGCTATGGAAGAGAAAAATACCTACATCGAGCGCAATGGCGATGTGCTCATTGGCGTGGGTACCTATAAATAGCGTCCCCGTCCGTTTCGCCTTTGGCGAAGCGGACGATTCCCTCCGGGCATCCCGAGCCGCCCCTTGACATGCCGTGGAACGGTACCCGGTAAATAAACCGCGTGTGCAATCTGTTTGCGCTATGATTTGAAGAGCAACACTGGCCCGCATTGACGGGCCGCGACTCTTATACATATATGGCGGCAAGCGACATGGCACACCGATGGGAAACGCCCGGCAGCGTATGGCTGGAAGACGAACACACGGCGCAGTTTGAACTGGCGTCGAGCGAGGGACTGGGCCGCATCGAGCGCCAGGCGCAGTCGCGCGGGCGCCTCCCCGATATCGCGCACCTGCTCGGCGCTTCGCTGCCGCTGTCCTGCGACTGCTCGCCCATCTATCCCGAAGGTTTCGCCTTCTGCCCCACCTGCGGCGCGCCGCTCGACAAACTGGCCGGACGCGGCAAGACGCCGCCCGACTGGTGGGGGCCATGGTCCGACCATCTGCTGCCGCGCCATGTGCCGCATGGCTTGAACGTGACCGCGCTGGCGCTGGGCGAGAACCTGGAAGAACGCCCGGCCGCGCCGGCCCCCGGCCGCCCCGACCTCAACATGCCGGCCCCGCCCAACGCGCACTGCGTGTTCGCGGCCGGCGCCTTCGGTTTTCCCACCCAGCGCCTGATCGCGCTGGCCCACGCCCGCAACGTGCTGCAGTACTGGGACCCGCTCGGCCAGGCCTGGCACATCATGGCGCCGGAAGAGAACGCGTCCGACCTGACCTTTAGCGTCCCGGCCGCGTCCTACGCCTGGCTGCCGGCAAGCGATCCACGGCGCGGCGAAGTGGCGCTGGTGCCGACCGACCGTGGCCTGCGCCGCCTGTTCATCAATCCGGTCAGCGAGACGTATCGCACCGAAGTCGTGTTCGACGGCCTGCTCGCCAGCGCCCCGGGCGCCATGCGCCGCCACGTGGCCTGTCTGGTCCACGGCGAGGCCGGCACGGTCCTGTGGAGCGCGCACAGCGACATGAGTAATGAAGTCGTCTACGCCTGCGACGCACCGGCCGGCCAGTGGGCGCGGCCGGTCGGCTACGACGGCAAGCTGTTCTGGCTGCACGCCCAGGGCCAGCTGGTATGGCAGCCGGGCGCGCCGCCGCAATGGATCGCCTGGCCGGCCGGATGGTCGCCGCGCCTGCAGTTCGGCGGCCCCACCCAAAGCCGCGACGGCCGCCTGTGGCTGATCGGCCATGACGGCCAGGCCTATTCTTTCCTCGAACTGGGCAAGCTGGCCGGCCAGCGCGAAGCGTTGAGCGGCGCGCGCCTCGGTTTCGCCAGCCTGCTGTTCCGGCGCGGCCACGCGGTGGTGGACGAACCGTGGGGCCTGGAGCACGTGGAAGATCCGCACGACGACGACGCCATGGTGCTGCCGCTGCTGCGCGGCTTCAATAACAACCGCAGCCAGCCCAGTGGCCTGGTGCTGCGCTTTCACCAGTACACCGGCATGGCCGAAGACGCGCTGGCCGGACGCATCATCCCACGCACCACGTTCGAATGGATCGGCAAGCGCAACGTCATCCTCGACGATATCGCGCGCCTGGCGCATCCGCTCGAGTGCGTGCCCTTCGTGTACGACAACTGCTTGTGGCTGCACCATCCCGACTGGAACCAGGTGCGCGGCTGGCGCCTGGACGCACTGCCGTGACCGGCGCGCTGTCGCGCTACGCGTGCATTCCCGCCAGCGTTGCCCTGCTGTGCGCGAGCGTTCCCGCATTGGCCGCCTCGCACGTGTTCCTGATCCAGAATTCCGGCTGGATGGAGCCGTTCTATACCGACCCGGCCTCGCCCTTCAAGCCGCTGGTGGCCGAGATCATCATGGCCGCCACCGGTCCGGGCGACCCGATGGTGCTGGCCGCCTTCAACCAGAGCCTGCCCGGCGCGCCGTCGCCCAGGGCGCTGCTCTCGCTCAAGGTCGACCCGGTGCCGACGCGGCGCGAGGTGGTCAAGGCGCTGGCCGCGCTCGAGGTCGCGCACAAGCCGGGCGGTACGGCGCTGGCCGACACCGACCTCAATGAAGCCGTCGGTTCGGCCATCGGCACGGCGCTCGGCGGCAAGCCGGGCCTGGTGTGGCTGGTCACGAACAACCGCAACAGCCCGAACAACGACCAGGCCACGGCGCTGCGCAACCGCGATTTTTACCAGTTGATTCACCGTGGCGACGCGATCAGCAAGGCGCTCGCGTTCCCGCTGCAAATGCCGGTGCGCGGCGCGCAGTACCGCGCCAATGGGCTGATGGTGTACGTGTTCGCGGTGGGCGCGCAGGGCGCGCGCGAGCTCGATGCGCTGCTGCTGTCGGGCCGCCTGCAACGCGTCATCACCGAACCGGCCGCGCGCTTGAAACCGCTCGACCGCGACACGCTGCGCCTGGTGCCGCGCAAGGTCAACGATGCGCCGGGCGTGGCGTTTTCGATGGCGCCCGGCGGCGTGCTGCATGCCGACGTGGATGCCGGCACGCGCGCGCCGGCCGCAAAAATCGAGTGGAACCTGGAGAACACCATCTACCCCTACACCATCGTCAGCGCCACTCTCGGTGCGCGTTCGGTGCTGGGCGGCGAAAACCGCGCCATCGAACTGGCCAGCACCCAGGTCAGCAAGCTGGCACCGGGCAAGAGCGCGCCGCTGGCGTCGACCATGCAGCTGCCGGTGACGCAACTGCCGGGTACGTGGTCGCTGAAGGCCGTCACCTCGGCCGGCTCGGCCTACGTGCTGCCGGGGCGGATCGAACTGCAACTGAGCGAGCAGCGGCTGGAGCTGTCGCAGGATTTCCGCCAGCGCATGGCCACCTTGTTCCCGGGCGACCCGCTGCCGGATATCTTTACGCCGCCGGCCCAGATCAACGGATCGAGCGCCGCGCTGCCGATCGAAGTGCGGGTCCATTACGGCGTTGGCCCGCTGGTCGCCGCCATCGGCGCGGCGCTGGCGCTGCTGGGCGCCGCCGCTTGGGCCATGCTGGCCATGGCGCGCCCGCGCAAGGCCTACGTGACGGTGGAGGACGAATTGCGTACCATGCAGGCGCGCGCCGGCACCGTGCAGCCGATCTACGACAAGGCGGGCAACAAGGTGGCGCAACTGAAAACCACGCTGTTCGGCCATCAACTGATCGACCTGCGCGAAGGCGCGCAGGTACGCTTGGGCCGCTAAACTTTTACTCTATCAGGACGATCTTCATGCAAAATCCCCAGGCTCCCGCAAGCGCACCCGCCGATCCCGGCTTCAAGCTTCCCGGCGACAGCAGCGCGCCTGCCGGACAGGCCGGCAAGGACGCCGACGGCGCCTTGAGCACGCAGGCGCCGATCGAAGTGGCGCCGGTGCTTGGTGCGCCCGCAACCGATACGGCCTCGCGCGACCTGGCCATCGGCGGCGCTGTGTTCCTGGTGCTGCTGATCGTGTACTTTTTCGTGCGTAACGCGTATGTGCACCACCTGGTGGTCAAGCGCGTGGCGCCGTCGACTGCCGGCAGCGCCGGCTGGCTGCTGTTCGTCGGCCTGTCGTTCGTGAGCGCGGCGGCGGTGCTGGCGGTCATCAACGCGAGTAAATTCCTGACGCTGGCGATCAGCGCGCCGCTGGTGGGGATTGGCCTGGTCGCCCTCGGCGCGGCCCTGTTCGTGGGCCGGCGCTGATCCGCCCCCGCCGCCGCCGACGCAACGTGACGACCCAATGATTGAAAGACAATGACAATGGCAGAATTTCCTAACACCGGCAGTGCAGCGGCCAAGGCCGAACTGAAGGTCGACCTGCGGCCCACGCTGTTCATCGGCGCCGGCGGCACCGGCATGGAAGTGATGCTGCGGATTCGCCGCCGCATCCTGTCGGAGGTCTGGAACCGCCACAACCCGACCCGCGTCGAATCGATCGCGCAGTTCCCGGTCGCGCGCTTCCTGCACTTCGACCTCGATAACAACGCCATCATCGACGAGGGAAAATCGCAGCGCACCGACCCGTGGTACGAGCTGGTCAAGCTGGGCGACGACGAGCGCCTGGTCGAGTCGCTCGACCTGCCCCAGTATCACGAGTCCGACGACAGCCTGGCGCGCTTTCCGCTGATCGAAAACTGGATGCCGCTGCGGCCCAAAAAACTGCGCTCGCTCGGGATCGATCCGTCCAAGGGCGCGGGCCAGATCCGCGCGCTGGCGCGCCTGTACCTGTTCGACAAATATCCCAAGCTGCGCGGGCGCATCAAGGGCGCCCTCAATTTCTTGAGCAGCAACGCCGGCAACGAACGCAAGGAAACCTACCAGCGCCTGGGGCTCCAGGTCGATACGTCCAAGTTCCGCATCGTCGTCATCGCCTCGTGCGCGGGCGGCACGGGCGCCGGCAGCGCCATCGACCTGGGCTGGATTTCCAAGGCCATCGCGCGCCAGGAAGTGTCCGACAACCAGGTCGACCTGGTCCTGTTCATGCCGTCCGGTTTCGCCAAGGCCAACAAGGAGCGCACCGAGGCCAACGCCTACGCCACCCTGATGGAGCTGGAGACGACCATGCGCGACATGAACGCGCAGGTACGCTGGGCCGAGCCGGACAACCTGGTCGGCAAGGGCGCGCCCTTCGACGATGTGTATTTCGTCGATACCGCCAACCTGGCCAACAAGGCCACCGCCGACGTCATGGATGTCTACCAGATGGTGGCCGACACTCTGTTCGAAGACTTCGCCTCGGCCGATTTTGCCAACCGCAAGCGCTCGATCGCGGTCAACCAGCAACAGCACAAGCTCGGGCCGTTCAACCCGCGCGTGCCGGAACAGCGCTTCGGCGACATGCGCCTGTCGTACTCCAAGGTGTATTCGGCCTTCGGCCAGGCGGTGCTCGACACCCAGCAAAGCCTGCGCGACGATATCCGCGCCTACGAACTGGCCGCGCTGATGGTCAAGGCCTTCTTCGGGCTGGCCGGCAGCGATGGCGTGGCGGCGCGCCGCGCGGGCGACCAGGAACGCGACATCTTCATGCGCGAGCAGATGTCGATGAGCGAGCATCCGTTCGACGAATTCCCCGACTTCAAGAAGGGCACGGTCGACCTGACCCCGTTCCAGGAATACGCGCTGACCGACCAGCTGCTGATGGACAAGGACCAGCGCTCGCTGCTGGAACGGGTCGAGAGCAAGGTGCAGCTGGAGATGGACCGCATCATGGCCTCGTACGACCTGGGTGTGTGGCGCGAAAAGGTGGCCGAGCTGCTGCCGCACCTCGAGCGCGACGCCATCCGCGAAGCCGGCGCCACCGCCGAAACGAGCGAAGACCGCATCAAGCGCCATACGAATGAACTGACCACGCGTCTCAAGGGCCGCGCGCGCACCCAGTTGTACGCGCTGCTGGACGACCGCAAGCAGGGCGGCCTGGAATTCGTGCTCTCGCTGCTGGAACAGATCAAGGCGCGCCTGCTGCAGCGCGACCTGGGCAACGCCGAACGCAATGGCAAGTGCTATCGCGACATCCGCGACGCGCTGCGCACGCGCCAGGTCGAGGAGTCGCTCGGCAACCTGTCGCAGGCGGCCAGCCGCCTGTTCGGCAAGGATGCGCAGGCGCGCGAAGTGATGGCCCACCTCAAGCGCGACATCGCCGACTACCTGCGCTTCCACCTGCTGGCGGTGGCGGCGGGCCAGTCGATCGAGGTCATGCGCACCATGTCGTCCTGGCTGGGCGACCCGCAAAGCACCGATGAACAGGGCCAGCCAGTATGGAGCGGCATCGCCGGCGAATTCCAGGAAGGGCGCCGCTGCGTGCAAGCCATGCTTGGCGCGGTCGACCAGCGCATCGACCAGCTGCGCGCCGACGCGCGCCACGAACACGCGACCTACATCAAGCTGGCCAGCGACATCCTGCCCGACCCGGTGGCCCTGAGCGGCGACATCCACGCCTGGAGCGAGGAAGTGCTGCTCGAATTCGGCGGCTCCGCGCGCCTGTTCCCGCAACTGGGCGACGAAAAACTGCGCGCCAGCCTGCTGCTCAAGCTGTTCCGCCGCGCCCAGACCCAGCTCAGCGTGGAAGAACTGGACGACGCTGAACCGGTCGATCCCCTGCTCGAACGCCTCGGCGCCATGTCGCCGCAGGAGCGGGCGCGCATTTTCGGCGAGTGGCTCAAAAGCGCCATGCCGTGGATGAACGCGCGCTTTTCCGCCGAGTTCACGCCCAGGGCCGACCAGTTCAAGTGCTTCATCGGCGTGGGCGACGTCAACGCCTGGCGACTGATGGAGACCGAAATTCGCGCCGCCGTGCCGGCCGGCTCCTTCCATGGCGACCTGGTTTCGGTGGTCAACACCGGCATTTCCGGCAAGGCGGTGTGCTACATCGAGCTGTCGGGCTTTCCGATGACGGTGCTGCGCGGCCTGCCGACCTGGCGCACCTCGTACCAGATCGAGAACCCCAAGATTCCGACCCACCTGCATTTCGACGCGACGCGCTTTCGCCATCCGATTTCGCCGTCGATGGATGAACTGAACCGCCTGGCCGACGATTACGAGTGGTTCTTGCAGGCCAACGCGCTCGGCGTGATCCGCCGCAAGAGCGACCTGGCCGACCGCGAAGCGTCGTTCCAGCCACGCGGGCAGTACCTGTTCGAAGTCGAACCGGGTTCCGGCGAGTGGCTCCAGATCGGCAACGAGTTCGCGATCCGCTCCAACGGCCTGCCGCCGTACTACCGCGAGCAGGTCATCGCCGCCGTGCAGCAGCGCCTGGCCAGGCTGGGACCGAACCAGTTCACCATGCTGGCGACCCTGATGCGCCACTTCCAGCAGCGCGTGTATGAACCGAAGCTCGAAGTCGATGAAACCGGCGCCCAGCTGCCGTCGCCGTCGCTGCCGAACATCACCGCGCGCCGCCTGTACGAAGAGTGGTTCAAGCGCGCGCGCGCCATGAATCCGGCGCTGGCGCAGCGCGATATCGACGCTGCCGGCGCCTCGCTGGCCGAGTGGACCGAACCGGTGCCCGGTTCGGCCAGCGACGCCTACGCGTGGGAAGTGGAAAAATCGGTCGACAAGCGCGCCATTCGCGCGGCCTTCCTGGCCAGCGAGCCCGAGGCGGCGCAGGCGCTGGCCGCACGCGCGGTGGCGCCGCCGCCGCAGGCAGCGGGCGCGCGCTATAAACTGTTCGTCAACGGCGCGCAGCAGGGACCGTTTTCGATTGACGAGATCGCGCTGCGCATCGCTCGCGCGGAAGCCGGGCCGCAGACCAAGGTCTGGAACATGCAGTGGAATCCCAAGGCCGACAAGTGGAAGAGCGCGGGCGAACTGCCGGAGCTGGCCTCCTTGTTCGACGATGCCATCCCGGACCCCGACAACGACATACCCGATCCGGACTGACGCCATGAACCTGCAAGACCAAGTGATCTACCGCTGCATCCACGCCGCCTGCGCGCGCCCGATGCCGCGCCGGGTCGATTTTTGCCCGTACTGCGGCGCCGCCCAGCACGAGGGCGCGTTGCGGCCGGCGTCCGCCGCCGTGAGCGAGCCTGTGCCCGTGCCCGCGCCGCGGGTGGCGGCCTACGTCGCGCCAGCGGTCGAAGCGCCGGCGTTCGTGCAGGAAGTGCCGATTGCGCCGGCCAGGCCCGGCCCCGCCACCGCCGCCGCTCCGCCTCCTCCGATCCCCGGTCCGGCCGCCGCCGCCGTCCCTCCGGCGCCGCCCAAAGCCGTGCCGCGCGCCGCGCCCTCCGGGCCGGCGCTGCGCAAACCGATCCGCCTGCGTTACTGGCTGATGGCGCTCGCTGTCCTGGCTGGCATCTGGTTCATGGCCAGGCCGGAGCCGAAGAAGTTCGAGGCGCGCATCGAGCAGGCGATTTTGCAGGCCGAGGATTGCAATATCAAGGAGGCCAGGGCCGAACTGGACGCGCTCAGGCGCGACAAGGCCAGCGAGGCCCAGCTTGACCGCCTGCAGTCGTCGATCGGCGCGGCCGCCAGTGCCTGCGAGCGCAAACGCACGCGCGGCGCCAAGGCCAAGAGCGCGCCCAAACGCGACACGCCGGCCGTGCCGCTCAAACCCGAGGCGCCGGTGGTGGAACGGCCTGTGATCGAACGCCCGGCCGGCCAGTCGGCGCGCAACCTGATCGCCGAAGCGGAGCGTGAACTGGCGCAGGGCAATTACAAGGCCGCCTCCGACAAGCTGGAAACCTGCATCGCCATGGTCGACGGCAGCCGCGAATGCGCCGCCTTCAAAAAGCACGCCGACCGCCTGCTCACGGACATGCGGCATTGCGTGGGGGCGGGACGCGAGTGGATCAACGACCGCTGCATGTAAGTACAATTCAGGCGCGCAGCGCGCGGTAACTCGTCAGACATGTATCTTTTTTGTAAAGATTTCCAAAGTTCTTGCAGAAATGTTGCTTCTTGGTCTACGATCACGTTTTCCACTTCACCGGAGACGTCGATGGCTCTCAGCAGAATTTTCCCATCGCTGGCGCTGGCCTGCGGCGCAGCATCGGTGCAAGCTGCCAGCTTCGATTGCGTCACGCCCGAGTTTCCCGACAAATCGGTATCGATCCAGGCCGCGCGCCGCATCGACGACCAGGTGCGGGCGTGGGAAAAATGCTATGCCCAGTTCCGCGCGAGCCAGTGGAGCATCGATGCCGCGCGCCAGAACGATGAAGTGGCGGCCGGCGTGGAACGCTGGGTGACGCTCGCGCGCACGCCAGGCGCGGCGGGCGGTGCCAACGCCGCCAGCGCGCGGGCGCGCGGCGCCGATGCGCCGGCCAGGGTCGCACGCGGCAAACGCGATAACCAGGTCATGCGCTTCGTCGAACAGGTCCCGGTCGAATACGCGGTCGAACTGCGCTGAGCGCAAGCGGCTTCACAGCAGCGGGCGCATCTCGATCGCAATTCCCGACAAGACCGCGTTGCCCGACAAGGGGTCGCGCAGGTTCTCGTCCAACAGCGCGTTCAGGTTCACCCCCGGCCGTTCGGCCGCCACCCGCATGTGCGTGCCTTCCAGGTCATGGCCCCAGCCATGCGGCAGGCTGACCACGCCCGGCATCATCTGCGCCGATATCTCCACCTGCGCCTCGATCATCCGTTCGCCATTGCGGATCTGCGCCATGGCGCCATCGAGCAGGCCAAGGCGGGTCGCGTCAAGCGGATGGACCAGCGCCGTGCAGCGGTAGGCGCCCTTGGCCAGCACCGGCAGGTTGTGCATCCAGCTGTTGTTCGAGCGTAGCTGGCGGCGCCCGACGATGACCAGGTCCGGCGCCGGCGCGCGCAGGTCGGCCCTGGCGCGCGCCAGGTCGTCGAGCAGCAGCTGCGGCGCCAGTTCGATCTTGCCCGAGGGCGTGCGCAGCGCTTCCGGAATGCGGCTGGTCATCGGCCCCAGGTCGATGCCGGACGGCGCCGCCTTCAGGCGCGCCAGGGTCAGCCCGTCCGGATTTTTGCCGAACTGGTCGCCGTACGGGCCGCTGCGCAGCGCCAGGTCGAGCATGCGTTCGGCGCCGCGCGCGCTACCCAAGGCCGCCATCAGCGCGGGCGCCGCCGCACCGGCCACGCGCGCCAGGTCTTCCTGCATGTGCTCGTCGTCGAGCGCGTCGATGTCGGCCGCCGCGCCCAGTCCGTTGACGATGGCGGCGATGCGCATCATGCTTTGCCATTCGTGCGGCTGATCCGGCGCGCGCGCCAGCACCGGCGCGCTGAAGCGGGCGTGATTGCGGTGCGAGAACTGGGTGAAGCTGACGTCGTAATGCGCGTCCTCCAGCGGCGGGACGCCCGGCAGGATTACGTCGGCGTGGCGCGAGGTTTCATTCAGATAGATATCGAGGCTGACCATGAAGTCGAGCCCGTCGAGCGCACGGGCCAGGCGCGCCCCGTTTGGCGCCGACAGCACCGGATTGGCGGCGATGGCGATGAGCGCGCGTACCTGGCCGGGACCGGGCGTGTCGATTTCTTCGGCCAGGCAGGTCACCGGCAGTTCGCCCGATACTTCGGCCGCGCCCGAGACGCGCGAGCGATAGCGCCCCGTAACCACGCCGCGCCCGATGCCCGGCGCGCCGCGCGTGTTGGCCGAAAACGCGGCCGCTTTCGGGAACATGGCGCCGCCTTCCTGGTCCAGGTGCCCGGTCAGCACGTTGATCGCATCGATCAGCCACGAACACAAGGTGCCGAATTGCTGGGTGCAGGTGCCGATGCGGCCGTAGATGGCCGCGCGCGGGGTGTTGGCCAGGCTGCGCGCCAGCTGGCGCATGCTGGCCGCCTCGATGCCGCAGCGCGCCGCCACCAGTTCGGGCGCGTACTCGCGCACCGCCTCCTCCAACTGTTCCAGGCCCACGGTGTGTTCAGCCAGCCGGCCAAGGCGCACCAGTTGTTCGTCGAACAGCGCGTGCGCGATCCCCAGCAAAAAGAAGACATCGGCGCCGGGGCGGATGAAGTGGTGGGCATCGGCCACGTCGGCCGTTTCGGTGCGGCGCGGATCGACCACGACCAGCTGGCCGCCGCGCGCGCGCAGGGCCTTGGCCTTGCCGCGAAAGTCCGGCACGGTCCACAGGCTGCCGTTCGAGACCATCGGGTTGGCGCCCAATATGAGCAGAAAATCGCAGCGCTCGATGTCCGGCACCGGCACCGACAGCCAGCTGCCGAACATCAATCCGCTTGAGAGCATCTTCGGCACCTGGTCCACGCTCGACGCCGAGAACAGATTGCGCGTGCCGAGCGCGCGCGCCAGGCGCGGGAAGTACAGCAGCAGGCTCATTTTGTGCGACACCGGGTTGCCCAGCACCGTGGCCACGGCGTTGGCGCCGCCGGCGGCAATGACTGGCGGCAGACGGCGTTCGATTTCGGCGTAGGCTTGGTCCCAGGTGGCTGGTTCGAATACGCCATTGCGCTTGATCAGCGGGGTGCGCAGGCGGTCGGGATCGTCGTGCAGGTCTTTCAGGCCGATCGCCTTGGGACACAAAAAGCCATGCGAGAACACGTCGTTGGCGTCGCCGCGGATGCGCACCACCTTGTTCTCTTCGAGGTCGAGTTCAAGCCCGCAGCAAGCTTCGCAAAACGGGCAAATGCGGTGCGCGCTGGTGGAGGGCACGGCGGTGGGCACGGCGGTAGGCACGGCGGTAGGCACGGCGGTAGGCAGGGGGGCGGACAAGGTCATGGCGAGCACTTTCCAAAAAATCGAACGGTCGTGCGATTGTGTGCATTCGGCGCCTGACTGTCAACCGAAATGTCGGGCGCCGGTGTATGCTACTGAGCAACAACAACCGTAGGGGAAATCATGAAAATCACATCGCTCATCGGCTGCGCCATGATGCTCGCCGCGCTGGCCGGCTGCCACAAGGACGAGCAGGGCATGGGACCGGCGCAGAAGGCCGGCGCCAATATCGATAAAGCCGGCGACACCGTCGGCGCCAACCTGAAGGCCAACGTCGACAAGGCCGAGGAAGCGGGCAAGAAGATCACCGATGCGGCCAAGGCCACCGGCGACAAGATCGACGAAGCGACCCTGGACGCCAGCAAGGGACTGGACCGGGCCACCGAGAACGTCGGCAAGAAGGTGGAACAGGCGGGCGAGAAGATCCAGGAATCGGCGCGCAAATAGGCACGCCGCGGCAAGCCCGCTGTCAGGCCGCCCCGCGCCGGCCGGCGTTGCCGGCGCGCCAGTCGTCGACGGCGTCCACGCTCACGACCAGCGCCACCATGTTCGGAAAGCGTTCGAGCATCTGGTCCAGCCACGGCAGGTCCCGCATCAGCTGTTCGGGGGCGGGTGGCGCCGGCTTGCGCAGGCGCTCGAGCACGCGCCGGCGCCGTCCCAGTTCCGGGTCGCCGGCGGCATTGAACAGCGCCAGTTCGCCCACGGCGCGCTCGACCAGCGACCCGGCCGCGCCGAAGCGCAGCAGGCGGCGCCTGTCGCCAGCCCAGTCGAACAGGCTGGCCGCCACCGGCAGCAGCGTTTCGTGGCCCGGCTTCCAGCCGGCCGCCAGCAGGTGCGCCATGACTTCCTCGAACAGGGCGCGCGCGCACAGGTTGATCATGGCGTCGCCGTCGAGGATGCGTTGCATCTCGCGCCGCCACGACGCTTCGTCGCCGGCCGTCTGCGCCTGCGTCAGGCGCGCCAGCGCGGCCCGATACTGCGCAATGGCCAGGTCGCACAGATGCTGCGGGTCGGCGCGCCCGGTGTCGGGCAACAGCGGCTGGGGCTGCGCGCCGTACTCCAGCACCCGTTCGGCCGCCTGCGCGGCCCACGCCAGCGCCAGTTCGTAGGCCTCGCGCAGGTACTGGAAACCGGCGGCGTCGCGTTCCTGGTCGATTCTCTTGAGTTCACGCGCATAGGCGCGCCGCACCGTGCGCGTGTCGGCGTCCTGGCCCAATCCGAGCCTGGCGAACGAGGCGTGCATGGACGGCATGTCAGACGATGGTCAGCTTCGGCGGCGTGGCCGCGTTTTTCGATTCCGGCCAGGTGCCGAGCACAATCGACATGTCGACGTAGCCGGCGCCCCAGGCGCGCTCGAGATCCTGCTCGATGTTTTCCATCGTGGTCTTTTCGAAGTTGGCGAAGCCGCGCACGCCGTAGGCGCGGTTGCGCCCGTGCGCCTTGGCCAGGTAGAGCGCCATGTCGACCAGGTTGACGGCGCGTTCCCATGGCAGCGCATCGTTGCCCGGCACCAGCGGAAAGGGCGCAAAGCCGATCGACACGTTCACCGACAGGCGCTTGTCCTGGTAGCCGATGCCCTGCTGCGAAATCCCGGTCAACAGGCGCCGTGCGATTTCCTCGACGCCGCTGCGCGGGATGGCCGGCAAAAAGGCGAGGAATTCTTCGCCGCCCCAGCGCACGATCATGTCGGTCTCGCGCAGTATGTCGCGCAGGCTGTCGGCGATCATTTTCAGCACAGCGTCGCCGGCCGCGTGGCCATGGCTGTCGTTGACGTGCTTGAAGTGGTCGACGTCGAGCAGGAACAGGGCGCCGACGATTTCCTCGCCCGAGGTGCCGGCGCCACGTTTTTCCACCTGCAGGTGGCCGCGCATGAACTCCTGGAAGTGGCGCCGGTTGTACAAACCGGTGAGCGGATCGCGCGAACTTTGCTGCTTCAGTTCCAGGTTCTTGACCTTGAGCTGGGCATTCGCGTGGCGCACCTTGCGGTACAGGATGCCGACCACCAGCGCGGCCAGCGCAAACACCACCGCCAGCAGCCACCATACGCGCTGCTGCAGGCGGCGGTTGTCGATTTCGGTCGTCTTGAGCTGGTTTTCGCGGCTCAGCAGTTCGATCTGGCGCTGCTTCTTTTCGGTCTCGTACTTTTCCTGCAGTTCGAGCGTGGCTTTCTGGCGCCGTTTTTCGAACAGCTCGTTCGACAGCGCGCGCTCGCGGTGATAGGCCTTGACCGCGCCCGCCATGTCGCCGGCGCGTTCGAGCGCGGCGCCGTATTCCATCAGCACTTCCTGCAATTCCGGCTTGTCGCCGACCTTTTCGTACCAGGCCAGGCCCATGTCGAAATGGCGCTTGCCCTCGACCAGGCTGCCCAGGCCCAGGTGCGCCTGGCCCAGGTTCAGGTGCGCGGTGGCCACGGTGCTGTCGTCGTTCAGGCTGCGCCCCGCCTTCAAGGCCTGGTTTGCGTACGACAGGGTGCGCGCATAATCGTGCTGCTTCAGGTAGCTGTCGGACAGGTTCACCAGCGACCCGGCGATCATCGCCTCGGCGCCGATCTGGCGCTCGTACTCGAGCCCCGCCAGCAGGGCGCGCAGGCCGCGCTGCGGCTGGTTGGTCTCGACCGCCAGGCCGTATTCGGTATCCTTCAGGGTCGCCAGGCGCCCCGGCGAATTGGTTTGCTCGGCCAGCGCGGTGGCTTCTTCCAGCGCCTCGAAACCCTTGTCATGCTCGTTCAACTGGCCGTACAGGATGGCCAGCGAATTGAGCGCCTGGACCTTGGGGATCGGCTGGCCGTACTGGCGCGCCAGGGTCAGCGCGGTCTGCATCTTGCCCATCGCGGCCGGAAAATTGCCGTCTTCCGCGTAGGCCTGGCCGGAAGTGATCGCGGCCTGCACGCGCAGTGCCATGTCGTCGGTGGTGTTGGCGATCTTCTCGCCCTCCCACGCCAGTTGGTGCGACAGCGCCAGCTGGTCCATGCGCGAAACCACGTAAGCCTTGGTCAGCAGCCCCTTGGCCTTGACCACATTGTCCTTCGTGTCGCGCCCGAAGGCGATCAGCTCCTCGGCCGCGGCCAGCGCTTCGGGCACCTGGTTCATGCCGCGCAGGGCCAGGCACAGCTGGACCAGGAAATCGGCCTTGGTGTGCACCGGCGCGGCGCGCGCCTCGGTTTCGATCCGGCGCAGCGCGCCCAGCGCCTTGGGCGGAACGTAGCGGTTGATTTCGCGGATCTCCACCAGGCGCGCATCGAGCGCCGGATGCTGGGCCTGGGCGAGACCCGATACCAGGCATAGCGATGCCAGCAGCACGCGGACCTGGCGGCCCGGCGGGGTGTCTGATAAACCTGCCAACATCACGTTCCCTCATGTGAAAACCGGTGCTTTCCGAACGGGAAAACTGCGGTCAATTATATTCTTGTTGCAGGCGGGAAAGTTCCACCGGCACTCAGATTGTGCCTCTAAATGCACATTTAAATGGCAGGCACGTGTGTTTCGATGACGCTTTGGCATGGAAGTGTTGGTCCGATACGACGCCATCGACGGCGCTTGATGACCGCGATTTTGCCGTCTGTCGCATTTGCCGCCCGGCGCCGCGCGTTTGGCTTACATTCCGTACAAGCCCATCTATCAACATGTCAGGAAACACCATGCTTGAACTGCGCAATGTGGTCAAAACATTTGCTAACAAGGTGCGCGCGGTCGATGCCGTGAGCCTGTCGCTGGAACACGGCGTGGTCGGCCTGATCGGCCACAATGGTGCCGGCAAGACCACCCTGATGCAGATGATCGCCACGCTCACGCGCCCAAGCAGCGGCCAGATCCTGTTCGACGGCGTCGATATCGTGGCGCGCCCGCAGCACATCCGGCGCCGGCTCGGCTACCTGCCGCAGGACTTCGGCGTGTACCCGAATCTGTCGGCCCTCGAATTCATGCAGTATTTCGCCGCCCTCAAGGGCGTGCGCGACCCGGGCCGCGTCAAGCACCTGCTCGAACTGGTCAACCTGCACGAACAGGCCAGGCGCCCGGCGGCCTCGTTCTCGGGCGGCATGCGGCGCCGCCTCGGCATCGCCCAGGCGCTGCTGAACGACCCCGACATCCTGATCGTTGACGAGCCCACCGCCGGCCTCGATCCCGAGGAGCGCCTGCGCTTTCGCAACCTGCTGGGCGAACTCGGATCGACCAAGCTGGTGATCATGTCGACCCACATCGTGTCCGATGTCGAAACCATCGCCAGCCGGCTGGCCACCATGGACGCGGGCAAACTGATCGCCTGCGAAACGCCGCGCACCCTGCTCGAGCAGGCGCGCGGGCGCATCTGGTCGGCCAATGTCGGCGCGGCCGACTACGAACTGCTGCGCGCCAGGGTGACTGTGCTGCACGCGCAGCGCGAGGGCGAGCAGGTGGCGCTGCGCATCGTGCACGGCGTCTCGCCGTGCGCCGGCGCACGCGTGGCCGAACCGACCCTGGAAGAAGCGCTCGTCGCCCAGCGCCACGCATTGAAGGAGGCGGCGTAATGCTCTTCATCCTGCGCGCGCTGGCGCTCAACGAGGTACGCCTGCGCATGCGGCGCACCTCGACCATGGTGGCGCTGCTGGCGGTGGTGGCGGTGAGCTGGGCGATGATCGCCGACCCCGCCAGCGGCAATGCGCTGCTGGTGTTTAACAAGGCGCGCGTGCTGTACACCAGTTCCGCGCTGGCATTGGGCAGCGCCACCCTGGGCGCCTTGCTGTTCGGCCTTGGCGGTTTTTACCTGGTGCGCGGGCGCATGAGCGAAGACCTGCGCAGCGGCATCGGCGGCGTGATCGGCGCCACGCCGGTCGGCAGCGCGCTGTTCCTGGCCGGGCGCTGGCTGGGCGCCTGCGCCTATCTTGGCGCCCTGGTGGCCGCCTTCATGCTCACCATGCTGGTGCTGCACGCGCTGCGCGGCGATGGTCCGCTCGAACCGCTGGTCTACCTGCAAACCTACGTGCTGCTGATGGCGCCGATGGTGCTGTTCGCGGCCAGTTGCGCGATCCTGTTCGACAGCTGGGCGCCGCTGATGGGCAAGGGCGGGGACGTGCTGTTCTTCGTGCTGTGGGTGGCGCAGCTGGTGTTAATGACGCAAAGCGGCAGCGGCGAGGTCCAGGCGCTGATGGTGTTCGATTTTTCGGGGCTGGCGGTGGCGGTGGCGGCGGTGCACGGGTTTGTGACCGGCGCCGATTTCTCGATCGGCTCAAGCCCTTTCGACGCCGCGCTGGCGCCGGTGTCGCTGCCGCCGCTGCTGTGGAGCGCGCGCATGATGGGGCTGCGCGCGGCGTGCGCCGTGCTGGCGCTCGCGCCGCTGCTGCCGGCCTGGTGGCTGTTCCACCGCTATTCGCCGGACCGGGTCAAGCCCGGGCGCGCGCGCCTGCGCCGCACGCCGCTGGCACTGCTCAACGCGGCCCTGCGCCCGCTGGCCGTGCTGGCCAATCCCTTGCTGGCGCTGGCCGCGCGCGTGCCGGGGCTGGCCGGCCAGGTGCTGGCCGACCTCGCGCTGACCTTCGTCATCGCCCCCTCCGCGCTGCTGGCGTTTGTCCTGTGTGCGGGCGCCGCCGTATTCGCACCGGTGAACGCCCTGCCGGCGGTGCTGATGGCGGCGGTGGCGTTCTGGGGCATCCTGGTGGGCGACATCAGTACCCGCGACTACGCGGCCGCCACCGAAGACCTGAGCGGCACGGTGAGCGGCGGGGTGGCCTTGCGCTACCTGCGCCAGTATGCCGCCAGCGTGCTGCTTGGCTTGATGTTCATGGGGCCGGTGGCGCTGCGCTGGACCTTCACGCAGCCGCTGCGGGTACTGGCGCTGGTGGTGGGCGTGGCCAGCCTGTCGGCGTTGGCCAGCCTGTTCGGCCGCTGCGGCAGGACGGCGCGCCTGTTCCTGTCGCTGTTCCTGTTCGGGTTCTACGTAGCGCTCAACGCGACCGGCGCGCCGAGGATCGACGCGGTGGGCTTCAATGGTGCGGCCAACTTGCACTCGGTGGCGCTGTACGCGCTGGTGGGCGCGCTGGCGCTGGCCGGCGGCTACCTGTACAACGCCAGCCGCCTGGCGCGCTAAGGTCGGTCTGACTAAACAACGCGAACATATTCTATTTCGATAGCTTCGACACGTCGTTCCCGCGCAAGGCGGGAATCCAAGTTCGTAGAGTCGCCAGAGGCTTTTGCGCGAACTTGGGTTCCCGCCTGCGCGGGAACGACGAAACAATCGCAGCTCTCGCTACGACTCAGACAGACAGACCCTACGCCGCCAGTTGCTGCAACAGGTACAGGCGCTGGTACAGGCCGCCGTCGACCTGCATCAACTCGTCGTGCGAGCCGGCTTCCGAGATGCGGCCGTGATTGAGCACCACGATGCGGTCGGCCTCGCGGATGGTCGAGAGGCGGTGCGCGATGGCGATGATGGTCACCCGTCCGCGCAGTTCGTTCAAGGCCTCCTGCACCACTTGCTCGGTGGCGCTGTCGATATGCGAGGTCGCTTCGTCGAGCAGCAAAATGCGCGGCTGGCCGGCCAGCGCGCGCGCAATCGCGATCAGCTGTTTCTGGCCGGTCGACAGGCGCGAGCCGCTTTCGCCGAGCGGCGTATCGTAGCCGTCTTCCAGCGCGGCGATGAAGTCGTGCGCATGGGCCGCGCGCGCCGCCGTTTCGATGGCTTGCTGCGACAGGCCGCGTCCCATGTCGATGTTCTCGCGCGCCGACGCCGCCAGCAGGAAGGGATCCTGCGGCACCAGTCCCACCTCGGAGCGGAAACGCTCGTTGTCGATGGCCGCCAGCGGCTGGCCGTTCACTTCAATGGCGCCGGGGCGCGACGGGTAGTAGCGCAGCAGCAGCGACAGCAGGGTCGACTTGCCGCTGCCGGTGTGGCCGACGATGCCGAAGAAGGCGCCCTGCCGCACGTCCAGGTTCAGGCCGTGCAGCACGTCCTGGCCGGGCGCGTAGCCGAAGGTGAGATCGCGGATGCGCACCGCCGGCGCGTCCGGCGCCCCCGCCTCGGGAGGCGGCGCACGGCCGCTGTCGTGTTCCGGCGCGCCGGCTTCGCCCAGCAAGGCCGACACGCGCGCGGTCGCCACCACGGCTTGCTGCAGGCCGCTGAACTGCATCGTAATCTGGATCATCGGCTCGACCACGCGCGCGATGTAGCTGATGAAGGCGTACAGCACCCCGACTTCGACCGCGTTCATCTCGCGCCGCCCGAAGCTGTAGATCACCACCGCCAGCAGGATCACATTGAGCAGGTCGAGCGCGGGGCGCAGCAAAAAGGCGTTGGCGCGCAGTTCGGCCAGGCGCGCCTTGTAGTGCGCCTCGTTGGTGGCGCCGAAGCGCGCGCCGAAGCGTTCTTGCGCGTTATTCGCCTGCAGCACGCTCATGCCGCCGATCGATTCGGCGATCTGGCCGTTGATGTCGCTGCGCAGGGCGCGCGCGCGGGTCACCGCCGGCGCCGACAGGCGCTGGTAGACGAACACGATGACCACCACCGCCGGCACCAGGGCCAGCACGATGAGCATCAGGCGCCAGTCCAGCCAGGCCATGGCGATCATGGTCCCGACCAGCACGATGCTGCTGTCGAGGATCACGAACAGCACCTGGATGTACAGCGTCTTGACGGCCTCGGTGTCGTTGGTCACGCGGCTGATCAACTGGCCGGTGATGGCGCGATCGAAAAACGCCATCGGCAGGCGCAGCACGTGGCCGAACACCCATTCGCGCAGGCGTTGCACCGAACGCATGGCCAGGCCGGACAGGCGCACCAGTTGCAGGTAGCGCAGCCAGCTGGCGATCCAGCCGCTCACCAGCATGGCGCCGAGCAGCATGGCCATGCGCGGAAAATCGAGGTGGCGCGGCAGCAGGTGTTCGTCGATCAGGGCCTTGCCGAGGATCGGGCCGATCACTTCCAGGCCGGCCGCGAGAATCAGCCACAGGGTCGCCCACAGCAAATGCCGGCGGTCGGGTTGGGCGGCGCGGCGCAACAGGCCGATCGCTTGCGCGGCCTGCGCCGGCATGGCTTTGGCGGTGGTATCAGATTGCATCGAGGCTGGCCTCCAGTTGTTGATAGCGCCACTGGCTGGCGTACCAGCCGTCGCGTTCGAGCAGGGCCTCGTGGGTGCCCGATTCGGTAATGCGGCCGTCGCGCAGCACCACGATGAAGTCGGCATTGACCACCGCCGACAGGCGGTGGCTGGCGATGATCACGCTGCGCTCGGGGCGCGCGCGCCGTAGTTCCTCCAGGTGCTCGAGGATGCGCGTTTCGGTGCCGGTATCGACCGCCGAGAGGGCGTCGTCGAGCAGCAGCAGGGTGCTGTCGGCCAGCAGAGAACGGGCGATCGCCACGCGCTGGCGCTGGCCGCCCGACAGGGTGATGCCGCGCTCGCCCACCGGCGTGTCGTACCCTTGCGGGAAGCGCAGGATATCTTCGTCGATGGCTGCCATGTGGGCCGCGTGTTCGATCTGCGCGCGCGAGGCGTCGGGCCGGGCCAGCGCGATGTTTTCGGCGATGGTGGCCGAGAACAGGAACGACTCCTGCGGCACCCAGCTGATCGCCGCGCGCAAGGTGGCCAGGGTGTAGCCGGCCAGCGGCTGGCCGCCCCAGGTGGCGCTGCCGGCCTGCGGCGTGGCCTGGCGCAGCAGCACGCGCAGCAGGGTCGACTTGCCGGAGCCGGTCGGCCCCACCAGGCCCAGGGTCTGGCCGGGCGCGAGGCTGCACGAAATATCGGCCAGCGCGGCGATGGCCTGGCCGCTGTAGGTGTAGCCGACATGCTCGAGCACCAGCGGGCCGGGCGCCAGGGTGGCGAGCTCGCCATGGTCGTCCACCGAGAGGGGCGTCTCGAGCAGGGGCTGCACGCGCGCCAGCGCCGCGCGACCGCGTTCGATCAGCGAGAGCACCCAGCCGGCTGCGAACATCGGCCAGATCAACTGGCCCAGGTACATGGAAAAGCTGGTCAGCGCGCCGATGGTGAGCTGGTTTTGCCACACCAGGTAGCCGCCCAGGCCGAGCGTGAGCGCGCTGGCGGCGGTGAGGGTAAGGCCGACGGCCGGCTCATAAGCGGCTTCCCATTTTTGCGCGCGCAGGCTGGCGTCGGCGGCGCGCGCGGCCAGTTCGCCAAATTGGGTCGCGCTGCGCTGTTCCAGGCCCAGCGCGCGCAGGGTGCGCACGCCCGACAGGGCTTCCTGCACATGGTCGTTCAGGCTCGAAAAACGCTGCAGCGACTCGGTGGCCGCCACGTGGATATGGCTGGAGATGCGCCAGAATGCGAACGCCATGAACGGAAAGGGCAACAGGGCTACGCAGGCCAGGCGCCAGTCGACGCCGAGCGTCATGATCCCCAGCACCATGATCAGGGTCAGGGTGCCGTCGAAGCCGGCCAGCATGGCTTCGCCGGCCGCCATTTCGATGGCGTCGAT
Organism: Massilia sp. CCM 8734; assembly: GCF_011682155.1. Taxonomy (NCBI): domain Bacteria; kingdom Pseudomonadati; phylum Pseudomonadota; class Betaproteobacteria; order Burkholderiales; family Oxalobacteraceae; genus Massilia; species Massilia sp. CCM 8734. Next base: position 59,412 of record NZ_WHJI01000024.1, on the reverse strand, counting down.
GTCGTTGGTGGCCAGCGCCATCAGGTCGCCGGTGCGCTGCTTCTGGTAGAAGGCCGGCCCCTGGGCCGACAGGCGCGCGTAAAAACGCGTGCGCAGTTCGACCCCGAGCCGGTAGGCCGCGGCGAACAGGCGCAGGCGCCAGCCAACCCGCAGCAGGTAGATGGCCACGCCCATGCCGAGCAGTTGCAATAGTCCCAGCAGCAGGCCGTCGCGCGTGAGGCTGTGGGCGGCCAGGCCGTCGATCAGGGCGCCGATCTTGCGCGGAATCCAGACAGTGAGGGCCGCCACGCCGGCCAGCATGAAGGCCGACGAGATATACGAGCGCCAATGGCGGCGCACGAAGCTGCCTACGAGGCGCGATAAAGTCATTGAATACGTTCCTTGGATGTTGCGCCCGGACGAAAAAAACGGGCCGAAGCCCGTCAATTTACTACTTTTGGCAACTTGGCGCAGAGGCCGCCCGTGCCACGGCCGTACCATCACTTCCTGCGCGCGCCTTTCGAGGTGGACGATTCGCCCAGTTTGCCGTTGCCCGGCTTGCCCGGATAGGTGCCCGTCGGCGGCGTGGCGTCGACCGGCTTGATGCCGGAGACGTCGATCTGGATGGCGTCGTCGGCCGCCAGGGGCGCGGCGGCAGGCGTGTCGTGCACCGGGCCGGCGGCCACGCTGGCGGCGGCGCGCGCGATCGGCGTGGCCTCGGCCAGCGGCAAGGGATCGGCCTCGGGTTCGTCGGCCGCGCGCAGGCTGACGATGATCGGCTCGTCGCGCGCGTCGTGCACGTTGTGCGAATCCGGCGCGACGCCGCGCGCGGATGCGGATTCGGATTGGCTGTCGTCGTCGGCTTGTTCGTCGTAATCTTCGCTGTAGTCCTCGTCGTCGGCGCCATGGGCTTCGTCGTTGGCCGATTCGCGCACTGCGGCTGGCGCGGCCAGGGCCGACAAGATGGACGAGCCGGGCGCATTCACGCGCACGCTGCCGGCGATGCCGAACAGGGCGCGGCTGTAGGCGAGCAGGGTGTCGAAACCGTCGCGGCTGTGCGCGGTGAGCGCAAACAGGTCGCGCGGGTCCTTGGCGGTCAGCAACTGCTGGATGGCGGCCGTCGATTTCTCGACGCTGGCGCGCGTCGTTTTCAGGTTCAGGGCAATCAGCTTCTCGGTATTTTCTACCGCTTTGCCGGAAAAATGGCGGAAAGCGTCGAGTTGGGCTTCGAGCTGGGCTTTGCGTGCTGCGGAAAACTGTTCTGGAAGGTTGCTCATTGGGGTTCCTTGGAAGTGTTTTATGACGCGCTGCAATATTGCTAAGTCTATCCATGATTGCCAGCCTTGAAAAGCAATTTTTCAACTGTGTTCACGAAAATATCTTGCAATGCAGCATTTATCTTATTGGCATGACGACAGCATGACAAACACGCGCCCGCGCGCCCCAAGTCGGGCCCGATTCGCTACAATCAGCAGGCCCGTTAACGCCGTTCCCAAGGAGTCCCCGATGGATCTCGTACTTCGCAACGCCAGCCTGCCCGACGGGCGCCATCAGATCGATATCGCGGTCGAGAACGGGCGCATCGCCGCCGTCGGTCCCGGACTGGCGGTGCGCGGCGCGCGCGAGATCGACGCCGGCGGCGACCTGGTGACGCCGCCTTTCGTCGACGCCCACTTCCACATGGACGCCACCTTGAGTTACGGCCTGCCGCGCGTGAACCGCTCGGGCACCCTGCTCGAAGGGATCGCGCTGTGGGGCGAACTGAAACCCGGCCTGACCCAGGACGCGCTGGTCGAACGCGCCATGCAGTACTGCGACTGGGCGGTGGCGCGCGGCCTGCTGGCGATTCGCTCGCACGTGGACATTTGCGACGATCGCCTGCTGGCGGTGGAAGCGCTGCTGGAAGTGCGGCGCCGGGTGGCGCCTTATCTCGACCTGCAACTGGTCGCGTTTCCGCAAGACGGGATTTTGCGCAGCGCTACCGCCTTCGACAACCTCAAGCGCGCCATCGGGATGGGGGTGGACGTGGTGGGCGGGATTCCCCATTTCGAGCGCACCATGAGCGAGGGGGCGGCCTCGGTTCGCCTGCTGTGCGAGTATGCGGCCGGGCAGGGGCTGCGGGTGGACATGCACTGCGACGAATCGGACGACCCCATGTCGCGCCATATCGAAACGCTGGCGTTCGAAACGCAGCGCCTCGGCATGCAGGGCAGGGTGGCCGGCTCGCACCTGACCTCGATGCACTCGATGGACAACTATTATGTGAGCAAGCTGCTGCCATTGATCTGCGAGGCGGGCGTAGCGGCGATCGCCAACCCGCTGATCAACATCACCCTGCAGGGACGGCACGACAGCTACCCCAAGCGGCGCGGCATGACGCGCGTACCGGAGCTGATCGCCGCCGGCGTGCAGGTCGCCTTTGGCCACGACTGCGTGATGGACCCGTGGTACAGCCTGGGCTCGGGCGACATGCTGGAAGTGGCGCACATGGGCCTGCACGTGGCGCAGATGACGGGGCAGGAGGCGATGCACCAGTGCTTCCTGGCGGTGACCGAGGTCCCGGCCCGCATTCTCGGGCTGGAAGGTTACGGGATTGCGCCCGGCTGCCACGCCGACCTGGTGCTGCTCGACGCCGCCAGCACGGTCGAAGCGATCCGCCTGCGGGCGGCGCGGCGCATGGTGATCCGGCGCGGCGTGGTGGTGAGCGAGGCGCCGCGCGCGCAAGCGATCCTGCACCTGCCGGGACGCCCGGCCGGCACGAATTTTCGCCTCGGACGCTGAGCCTCGGAGCGCCCTGATGAAGATCCTCGACACCGCGCGCCTGGTGTTGCGCACCGTGGAAGCGGCCGATGCGCCGTTCTACCTGGAGCTGGTCAACGATCCCGATTTCCTGCTCCACATCGGCGACCGCGGCATCCGCACGCTGGACGCGGCGCGCGCGCACATCGACAATGGGCCGGTGCGCATGCAGGCCGTGCTGGGCCACGCCATCTGGCTGGTGGCGCACAAGGAGAGCGGCGCGCCGATCGGCATGTGCGGCCTGATCAAGCGCGACACCTTGCCCGAGGTCGACCTCGGCTACGCCTTCCTGCCGGCCTGGCGCGGCCAGGGCTATGCTGTCGAGGCGGCCCGCGCCGTGGTCGGGTACGCGCGCGAGCGCCTGGGACTGGCGCGCCTGCTGGCGATCACCTCGCCGCACAACACGGCGTCCGGCGCCCTGCTCGAAAAACTCGGCCTGCGTTTCGACAAGATTGTCCACCTTACACCGGAAGACCCCGGCACCCGGCTGTATGCGATGCAACTGTGTGCAACTGCCTGAAATACTTGTTGTCAGTTAACTGAAACGCATTTCTTTTTATCTTTCACAAGTGCATCATTGGTTGGCAAAGCAAGCGTCTTTACAGGCGCTGCGCCAAGTCCCCCAACCAGCCGAGAGAGCCCATGAAACTCGCCAACCTCCGAATTGCCGTGCGCCTCGGTGCGCTCGGCGTTTTCTTTTTTGCCGCATTATTGTTGGTGGGCATAGGCGCCTGGACGGCGCTGTCCGGCGCCAATGCCAAGAGTGCGCTGGCGATGCAGCGCGCCACCAAGCTCACCGAAGCGGTCGACACGGCGCGCGGCGCCCAGGTCGAATTCAAGATCCAGGTGCAGGAATGGAAAAATATCCTGCTGCGCGGTTCGGACGCGGCCCAGCTCGAAAAATACAGCGCCTCGTTCCGCAAGAGCGGCGAGACCACCCGGGTCAATCTGGCCAAGGTCAATTCCCTGCTCGGCGAGCTGGGGCTGAAAACGCCCCTGGTTGACGACGCCATCCGCGCCACCGACGAACTGGGAAAAAACTATCTGGGCGCGCTGCAAAAGTTCGATGGCGCCAATCCGGACAGCTACAAAAACATCGACAACCTGGTCAAGGGCATGGACCGCGAGCCGACCCAGAAGATCGACGCCATCGTCACCTATATCGGCACCGAGGCGCGGGCGCTGACGGCGGCCATGAACAAGGAGCAGGTCGCCGCCGAACGCTTGGCCAGCATCGAACTGCTGGTGATCGTGCTGGTGACGATGGTGGTGGGCGCGGTGATCATGGTGTGGCTGGTGCGCAGCATTACCGGGCCGTTGAATGAGGCGGTCAATATCGCCCGCATCGTCGCCAGCGGCGACTTGTCGACCTCGATCGAAGCGCGCGGCAACGACGAAATCGGCATGCTGCTCAAGTCGCTCAAGGACATGCACGACAGCCTGGCCGCGATCGTCGGCAAGGTGCGCGCCGGCACCGATGCGATTGCCAGCGCATCGAACGAGATCGCCGACGGCAACCAGGATTTGTCGGCCCGCACCGAAGAGCAGGCCAGTTCGCTTGAAGAGACGGCCTCGGCCATGGAAGAACTGACCTCGACCGTGAAACAGAATGGCGAGAACGCCAGCCAGGCCAGCAAGCTTGCCAGCGACGCCTCGACGGTGGCGGTGCGCGGCGGCGACGCGGTGGCGCAGATGATCCACACCATGGGCTCGATCAACGAATCGTCGCGCAAGATCGTGGACATCATCGGCGTGATCGACGGGATTGCCTTCCAGACCAATATTCTGGCACTGAACGCCGCGGTGGAAGCGGCGCGGGCGGGCGAGCAGGGGCGCGGCTTTGCGGTGGTGGCGTCGGAAGTGCGCAACCTGGCCCAGCGTTCGGCGGCGGCGGCCAAGGAAATCAAGGCCCTGATCGGCGACTCGGTCGACAAGGTCGAAACCGGTAGCAAGCTGGTGGGGCAGGCGGGCAACACGATGAACGAAGTCGTTGCCAGCGTACAGCGGGTGACGGCGATCATTGGCGAGATTGCCGTCGCCAGTGGCGAGCAGAACGTGGGGATCGACCAGATCAACGATGCGATCAGCCAGATGGACACGGTTACGCAGCAGAACGCGGCACTGGTTGAACAGGCGGCAGCGGCGGCCGAAGCGATGAAGCAGCAGGCGGCCAGCCTGGCCGAAGCGGTCAGCGTGTTCAAGATCAGCAACAAGCACGTGGCGGCGGCCCCGGCGGCGCGTGGCGCGCAGCAACGGGCGGCCCCGGCGGCCCGCGCGGCGGCGGTGCGGCTGGCGCCCGGCAAAGCCAAAGCCGCCCCGGCGCGCCCGGTCGCCGCCGGCGACAAGGAATGGGAAGAATTCTGAGCCCCCAACCGTGAGCCCCCAACCGGGGTCAGAGCTTTAACTTGAAACATTTCGCGAAATAGTTCCAAAAAACCGGGAAGATTCCCGGTTTTTTTACGTCAGCTATCCGTGAGGGTGTCGCTTTTATACAAAAAATGGCCGGATGTCGCGCTTTTTGACGATCTTGGGTTCAGACGCTGGCCAGGACGAGGAAATGTTTCAAAATAAAGCTCTGACCCCGGTTGTAGGCGTTTGCCGCGCTTCGGGGAATCAGGCTTCCTACCCCTGCTGGTGGAGAGTATTGTGTTTACGGTTGGTTTACTAATTGTGCACGGGACGTTGTCGACTATCTATATAATATCAGGGGTATCGCCGTGACCGGGACCGGTCCGCATATGCCTTCCCAATCTCAGCCGAACTATCCCTAAGGATCCAATGAGCAACGACAAAAGCACCCAGTTAGCCCTGATTATTACCCAGTTCGAACATGAGCTGCTGGAAGTGTGGTTGTCGGGATTGATGACGCGCATGATTCGCCGCGACAAGAACGCCGAGGCCGAACTGCGCCAGCAAGCCACCCGTTTCCTGCCCCTGCTGGTGCGCGCCCTCGAACGCGGCGCCACCACCGATATCGAAGGCGCCGCCTGGGACGATACCCGCCACATGCTCACCGAGATCTCGCAGGCGCGCGTGCGCCAGGGCTTCTCGTCGATCGAGACGGCCAGCTTCATCTTCGCCCTCAAAGAGCCGCTGTTCGCCTACCTGCGCACCGCGCTGGCCGACAATCCGATCCAGCTGGTCGAGGAAACCGCCACCACCAGCGCGCTGTTCGACCGCCTCGGCCTGTTCACCATCGAGGTGTACCAGAAGGCGCGCGAGCAGGTCATCCTGCGCCAGCAGCAGGAACTGCTGGAGCTGTCCACCCCCGTCGTGCAGTTGTGGGACGGCGTGCTGGCCCTGCCGCTGATCGGCACCCTCGACAGCGCCCGCACCCAGGTGGTGATGGAAAACCTGCTGCAGAAAATCGTCGATACCGGCGCTTCGATCGCGATCATCGACATCACCGGCGTGCCGACCGTGGACACCCTGGTGGCCCAGCATCTGCTGAAAACCATCGCCGCCGCGCGCCTGATGGGCGCCGACTGCATCATCAGCGGCATCCGCCCGCAGATCGCACAGACCATCGTGCACCTGGGCGTGAACCTGGAAGACGTGGTCACCAAGGCCACCCTGGCGGACGCTTTCGTGGTCGCGCTCAAGCGCACCGGTTCGACCATCACCCATCCGCAAAACGCGCGCTAAGCCATGGAACGCATACCGATCCTGAAAATGGGCCGTCTGCTGCTGGTGACGATCCAGGTCGACATGCACGACCGCCTGGCCATGACCCTGCAGGACGACCTGACCGCGCGCATCGTCAAGGACCGCGCGACCGGCGTGCTGATCGATATTTCGGCGCTCGACATCGTCGACTCCTTCATCGGCCGCATGATCAGCCATACGGCGGCCATGGCCCGCATTCTCGACGCCCGCACGGTGCTGGTGGGGATGCAGCCGGCCGTGGCGATCACGCTGGTGGAACTGGGCCTGACGCTCGAAGGCGTGAGCACCGCACTGAATGTGGAACGCGGACTGGCCCTGCTGCAGCAGGAACGGGAATGACCGCCGTGGTACAGCGGCGGGGCGTGCCGTGAGCGCCGCTGCCGAAGGCCTGGTCCACGCAGCGCTGATCACCGATGAAGACGTGGTCCGCCTGCGCAAGCTGGTGCGCGACGAAATGGTCGCGCTCAAGTTTTCGCTGATCGAACAAACCAAGATGGTCACCGCCGCCAGCGAACTGGCGCGCAATACGCTGCGCTACGGCGGCGGCGGGCGCGCCGAACTCGAACTGGTCGAGCGCGGCGGCAAGCGCGGCATCCAGGTCAGCTTCATCGATGAAGGTCCCGGCATCGCCGATATCGACCTGGCCCTTACCGACGGCTATACCAGCGGCGGCGGGATGGGCCTGGGCCTGTCCGGGGCGCGCCGCCTGGCCGACGACTTTATTCTCGACAGCGCGCCAGGCAAAGGCACCACCGTCACCATCGCGAAATGGAAGTTGTTTTGAACAGATTAGGCAGGCAGGCGACCTTTCATGTCGGTGAATCGAGCGAGATTGCAGCGGCGCGCCGCGCCGGCAACACGCTGGCGCGCCAGCTCGGTTTCGACGAGACGCGCGCCGGCCAGTTGGCCATCGTGATCACCGAGGCGGCCACCAACATCGTCAAGCACGCCGGCGAAGGCGAGATTTTGCTGCGCGCGCTGCATGCGGGCGAGCGCGCCGGCGTCGAAGTGATCGCGCTCGATCGCGGTCCCGGCATGGCCAACGTGGCGCTGCGCATGGAAGACGGCAATTCCACCGTCGGCACCTATGGCGTGGGCCTGGGCGCCATTGGCCGCCTGGCGCCGGAATTCGATATCTATTCGGTCGAAGGCCAGGGCACGGTGCTGTTCATGACGGTATGGAGCGGCGCGGCCGGCGCGCCGGTGTCGGACTGGGAAGTGGGCGCGGTCTGCCTGCCGATCCCCAGCGAGGAAGTCTGCGGCGACGCCTGGGACGTGGGCCTCGCCAGCTGGGGCCTGACGGTCGGCATGGCCGATGGCCTGGGCCACGGTCCGGAGGCGGCCGCCGCTTCGGAAGCGGCGGTCGCGCTGGTGGCCGACCGTCCCGCCGTGGGCGTGTCGGAACTGATGCAGCTGGCGCACGGCGCGCTGCGCGGCACCCGTGGCGCGGCGGTGGCGATTGCGGCCATCGATTGCGATGCCGGCGAGCTGACGTTTGCGGGCATCGGCAATATCGCCGGCTGCATTTTCGACGGCGCGGCGCGCCGCCACCTGATGTCGCACAACGGCATCGTCGGCAGCAACCTGCGCAAGGTACAGAAGTTCAGCCATCCCTGGGCGCCCGGGGCCATGCTGATCATGCATTCGGACGGCCTGGGAACGCGCTGGGACCTCGATGCCTATCCCGGCCTGGTATTCCGCCATCCGGGCCTGATCGCGGCGGTGCTGTACCGCGATTTTGCGCGCCAGCGCGATGACGCCAGCGTGCTGGTAGTGCGTGAGCGGGAGCTGGCGTAATGTCGCTGCGGATTCTCAAGATCGCCATCGGCACCGAGCTCGATGTGGTCGGGGCGCGCCAGCGCGCGCGCGAGATCGCGGTGCTGTGCGGCTTCGCCATGCAGGATCAGGTGCGCATTGCGACGTCGGTGTCGGAACTGGCCCGTAACGTCTTCAATTATGCGCACGGCGGCAGGGTCGAGTTTTCGATCGAAGATACCGACGGCGCCCAGGCGCTGCAGATCCGCATCGACGACCAGGGTCCCGGTATCGCCGACCTGGATTTGGTGCTGTCCGGGGGCTACCAGTCGGCCACCGGCATGGGCCTGGGCATTCTGGGCGCGCGCCGCCTGATGGACCTGTGCGAGATCCGCTCCGCGCCCGGCAGCGGCACCCGGATCGTGCTGCAGAAGCGCTTTGCCGCCGATGCGCCGTGCATGACGGCGCGCATGGTGGGCGACATGTGCGCTCACCTCAACGCGCTGGCGCCCGATTCGATGCTGGGAGAAGTGCAGCAGCAGAACCAGGAACTGCTCGGCACGCTCGATGAGCTCAAGGCGCGCCAGGAAGAACTGCTGGCCCTCACGCGCGAGCTCGAAGAGAACAACCGCGCCGTCAAGGTGCTGTACGCGGAGCTCGACGAGAAGGCCGAGCACCTGCGCCGCGCCGACCAGGCCAAGTCGCGCTTCCTGTCGAACATGAGCCACGAATTCCGCACGCCGCTCAGTTCGATCCGGGCGCTGTCCAAGCTGCTGCTGGCGCGCGCCGACGGCGAGCTGTCGGAAGAGCAGGAAAAGCAGGTCCGCTACATCCTGCAAGGCACGATCGCCCTTAACGAGATGGTCGACGACCTGCTCGACCTGGCCAAGATCGAGGCTGGCAAGGTCGATGTGCGGCCCGAGCGCTTCTCGGTGGCCGACATGTTCAGCACCTTGCGCGGCCTGCTGCGGCCCTTGTTGGGCGGTTCGACCGTCGCGCTGACCTTTCATGAACCCCCGGCCGGGATGGCGCTGTGCAGCGACCAGGGCAAGCTGGCGCAAATACTGCGCAACTTCATTTCGAATGCGATCAAGTACACCGAGCAGGGCGACATCGCGGTCCGTGCGGCCTTGCTGCCGGAGCAGGGTATGATGCACTTCAGCGTGGCCGATACCGGTCTGGGAATCGCCGCCTGCGACCAGGCGTTCATCTTCGAGGAATTCAGCCAGATCGAAAACCGCTTGCAGACGCGTGTCAAGGGCACCGGGCTCGGCTTGCCGCTGTGCCGCAAGCTGGCCGACCTGCTGGGCGGGGCGGTTGGCGTCGACAGCGTAGCGGGCGCCGGTTCGGTATTCTGGGTGTCGGTCCCGCTCACGCCCATGGCGGACCGGGACGACGCCCCGGTAACGTCATATTTACATAATCCGGATTGAGGTCCACCATGCAGTCCATTCCATTTGCCGGTTCATTGATCCTCAACGTCGACGACAGCGAGGGCGCACGCTACGCCAAGTCGCGCATTCTCACGCGTGCCGGTTTCCGGGTGATCGAGGCCACCGACGGCACCTCGGCCCTGCTGCGCGCGCGCGAAGACAAGCCGGACCTGGTCCTGCTCGACGTCAAGCTGCCCGACATTAACGGCTTCGAAGTGTGCCGCCTGCTCAAGGACGATCCCGACACCCGCCCCGTGCTGGTGCTGCAAACGTCGGCGTCGTACATCGGCGTGGCCGACAAGATCCGCGCGCTCGAAGGCGGCGCCGACAACTACCTGTTCGAGCCGATCGAACCGGAAGAACTGGTCGCCAACGTCAAGGCGCTGCTGCGCCTGGGCCAGGTCGAGCGCGAGTTGCGCGACGTGGACCGTCGCAAGGACGAATTTCTGGCCACGCTGGCGCATGAACTGCGCAATCCCCTGGGACCGATCCGCAACGCGGTCGAGCTTTTGTGCCGTCTCGACCCGAACGTGCCGGAACGCCAGGACAAGGCGCGCCAGACCATCCTGCGCCACACCGGCCACCTGGTGCGGCTGGTCGAAGACCTGCTCGACGTGGCCCGTATTTCAAAAGGCAAGATCACGCTGCACGAAGAGCGGGTGGAGCTGAAAACGTTCATCGGCAGCGCGCGCGAGTCGGTGGCGCACATCGCCGAGAGCCGCAACCAGCGCCTGGAAGTGGCGCTGCCGGCGCATGAAGTGTGGCTCAGCGGCGACCACGTGCGGCTGGCGCAAATCGTCGGCAACCTGCTGCATAACGCGTTCAAGTTCACGCCGCCGGGCGGGGTCGTCAAGCTCACGGCTGAAGTGACGGGGCAAGAAATCCTGATTCGCGTGGCGGACAACGGCATCGGCATCGCCGCCGGCAAGCTCGATTACATTTTCGACCTGTTCGCGCAAGATGGCTTTACGCCGGACCGGGTGCAGGACGGCCTGGGCATCGGCCTGTCGTTGGTGCGCACGCTGGTGACCCTGCATCACGGGACAGTGAGCGCGTCGAGCCCCGGCGTGGACCAGGGCAGCGTATTCGAGGTGCGCCTGCCGATCGACGCCATCGGCAGCGGCGCCGCTGACGCAAACGTGGCGGGCGCCGACGCCGCCGCCACGCGCATCCTGGTGGTGGACGATAACGTCGATGCGGCCGACATGCTGGCCGAGCTGCTCGGCATCGGCGGCCACGATGTGAAGGTCGCTTACAACGGACAGCAGGCGCTCGATCGCGCGGCGGAGTTCAAGCCGACGTACGTGTTCCTCGATATCGGCCTGCCCGACATGAGCGGCTATGAAGTGGCGGCCAAAATGCGCGCGCTGCCCACCATGGACGATGCGGTGCTCGTTGCGCTGACCGGCTACGGCCAGGCGCGCGACCGCGAGCAGGCCATGGAGGCCGGCTTCGACGACCATATCGTCAAGCCGATCGATTTTGCCAAGGTCACGTCGCTCGACCTGCAGCGCCGCAAGCGCTAACTCGGTTACTGCCAGGGGAAGAACCACGCCAGCGGTTTGTCGACGCGCGCGGCCCACGACTTTTCGTTGTGGGTGGCGCCTTCGGCGACGAGGTAAAACAGGTCGGCATCTTGCCGGTAGCCTTGCTTTTGCAGGGCGTCGCGCATCTTGATGGTCTCTTCCAGGCCATCCTTCACCGTTCCGGCGTCGAGATAAAACTTCACCGGCAGGCGTGGCGGCAGCGTTGTCACCAGCGCCTCTTTGTTCCACCAGAACGAGCCCGATAGCGACGCCGCTTTCGAGAACACCGCCGCATTTTTCTGCGCAATCGAGACCGAGGCGATGCCGCCAAGGGACGAGCCCATGATGGCGGTCGATTCCTTGCCGGGCAGGGTGCGCAGCGTGCTGTCGATGTACGGCTTGACCGTGTCGAGCACGAAACGCTGGTAGGTGTCGAGCTGGCCGCCGCCGTACTGCGGGTCGCAGCAGGGCGTGTATTCGTCCACGCGCGCGGGCGTGTTGTCGATGCCGACCACGATGATCTCTTCCATCACGCCGGTGGCCACCAGCCGGTTGACCGTTTCGTCGATGCCCCATTCGACGCCGAAGGCGGCCGTCCTGGCGTCGAACAGGTTCTGGCCGTCGTGCATGTACAGCACCGGATAACGCTTGGCGCGGTTCTCGTCGTAGCTCGGCGGCAGGTAGATGCGCAGCTTGCGGCTGTTCTTGAGCTGCGGCGAGGCGAAGTCGGGGATGATCTTCACTTTGCCGAAGGGCGCGCCGAAGAAGGGATAGATGTCGCGCGTGCTGCCGGCGGCGAGCCTGTAGGCGCCTCCGATGGCCACCTTGTCGTCGCCGAGGGCCGGTTTCATGAGCACCTCGCCCAGTTCGTCCGGCCAGGTGTAGGTCCAGACCTTGCCGTCGCCGCTGTTTGCGGCGGCGCCTTTGGACCATGACATCGGCCCCTTCTCGCCACGGATGGCGACACCGCCTTTGGGACTGTCGTAATGGACGCGCACCGTGGTGGCGTTGGCGGCCAGCGGCAGCATGCTTGCCGCGGCCAGCGTGAGTCGTGCCAGTGTCATTGCATCTTCCCTTTTACTTCAGGCGCAGCAGGCGCGCGCCATGCACATCGAACTTGTTGGACGGACCTTCGGCGCCGCCGGCCGCGCTGAAGGTGCTGTTACTTTGCAGGTAGCTCATATTATAGAAGTCGCTCATCTCCAGCGCGTAACGGCCGGGCTTGAGGCGGGCGATCAACGGCGTCGACATCACCAGCGGCGCGCCGGCCTGGTCGATGCGCGCGTGCGGCAGCTGCACCACGCCTTGCGCCGCGATGCGGCCGGATGCGTCTTTCAGGGCCAGCCATTTTACGCCGCCGCTGATACCGAGGTTAATCTGGTTGGCGCGGTTATGGTAGCGCACCTGCACGCCGTACTCGCCGCCCTGCACAACGTTCACGGCGCCGAAGCGCAGGCGCTCGCCCGGTTTGCCCCAGTCCTTGATGTGCGGCTGCGCCACGCCGTCGAGCGTCGGCGCGATGTCGATCGCCGTGCCGGTGCAGCGCGGCACGCTGTGGTGGCTGCGGTTGCCCGATGCGGAAAACTGCGCTTCGATGGCGTAGCACGCGGCCGTGGGCGCGGCGCGGTCGGTCCAGGCGCCGGCTGCGACCCTGGCGGCAATCAGCTTGCCATCGCGGTAGACGTGGTACACGACGCCGGCGCCATTGCCCCCGGCGTCGATCCGCAGCGTCGCCGGTTTCGTGATGCCGGCAATGGACGGTTCACGCGGACCGAATACGTCCGGCCCCTCGGCATATTGGGCGGCATCGACGCGGCGGATTTGCTGCTCGCCTTTTTGCAGTGCGCCGAGCGTGATATCGATGCTTGCGTTGTCCGGCAACTGGCGCCAGGCGATCGACTGCGCCATGTGCTGGCCGCTGACGGCGATCGATTCGACCGGGAACCAGCCGCTGTCGTTGGTCGCATCGGGCAGCGCGATGCGCACGTTGATGCGCTTTCCGCGCACAGCCAGGTTGTCGAGGGTGATGGTCCTGGCCGCGCCGAACACCTCGCGCCGCAGTTTGCTGGTGATGAACGGACGCACGTCGATGCCGCTGTCTGTCACCTCGATGCCGAACACGTTCCCGATCACCATGCCGAGGTAGCCGCCGACGGACCATAGCTGGCGCCTGGAGTTGATGACGGGGCCGATCAGGGCCGGCTGTTGTTCGTCGAGCAGGAGCGGCAGGCCGGTAATCCATTCCAGGTTCTCCATGTTCGACAGGTTCAGCGCGGCGCCGCGCATCAAGGTGTCGTACGCGGCGTCGGCCACGCTGACGTTGGCGTGCATGGCGGCCGCCCTGAGGCCGTACGCGGTCACGAAGGGCCAGATCGCGCGGTTGTGATACACCGGCATGCCCTGCTGCTGCGGGTAGATGGCCGGCGCGCCCATCGGGCCGTGCGGATAGCTGGCCAGGATGCGGCGCGCGCGTTCGCCGTCGGCCACGCCGGCGACTATCGCCAGCGCTTGCCCCAGCCAGTCGAATTTATGCAGCGGCGCCCCGTCGAAGTGGGGCGCGGTCAAGCTGCTGTACATGCCCGCGTCTTCCAGCCAGAAACGCTGGTTGATGCTGCGTTTGAGGGCGGCGGCCCAGCCGGCGTACCTGGCCGCGCGCATGGCGTCGCCGCTGTCATGCGCGAGCGACGCGGCCAGGTTCAAGGCCTTGTAGTGCAGGACGTTGGTGGACAGTGCCTTGGAACTGGCCAGCGATGCCAGGTCGCCCACGATCCAGGCGGCGTAGCTCTGGTCGCGCCAGTCGAGAAAGGATTGCTCGCCCATATACAGGCCGGAAGCGGCATCGAAGGCGGCCAGCCGGTCGTTTTCGAGCGTGTTGACCAGCGCCCGCAAGGCGCGTGCGGCGAACGGCGCGCGCTCGGCCGGCGCCAGGTTGTTCAGGGCCGCTTGCGCGCCCAGCACCCAGGCCACGCGGTCGGTGCTGACCGGCCAGCTGCCGCCGCTGCCGGTATCCTGGATGATCTGCAGGCCGTCGGCGCTGCCCGCTACCTGCGGGGCGCGCTCGATGCCGGCGCGGTAGCCGGACAATTTGAAGTCGAGCGAATTGCGCACCCGCTCCGGGTCGAGCATCGCCAGCGCCAGGTCGGCGGCGTACGACAGGTCGCGCGTCCAGACGTAATGCCACTTCTCGCCGGTTTCGAAACAGTCGCAGTCGATGGCGGCCGCGCCGTTGTAGTTGCCGTCCTTGATCTGCGCTACGGCGTTCTGTTTCATTTCGCCCGCCGCCAGCGCAAACAGCGCGTCGAACGCCAGGCTGCCGCTGCGCACCGTCGGCGTGCCAGCGGCTTCCTGGTACGTTGTCGATTGCGGGCCGGGATCGCGCAGCGGCATCGTGCTCGATTGGGTGTAGCTGCGCAGCTTTGCCCCGGCATCAGGCGTCGACCAGCGCACCCTGTGGCTGCCGTACTCCCGGCTGACGCTGACCGCGTGGCCCTGGTGCGGGTCTTGCCTGCTGGCGGACGGGATGCTCGTTTGCGCCACCCGCAGCAACGGCGCCGCGGGGTCGGAGGCGTCGACAGAAAAGCGCCAGGTGGAGGTCTGTTTGACGAACAGGTAGTCTTCGGGGCCGGAACGGGGCCGCATCCGGTAGCTGGCGCCGGCGGTCACGGTGACGCTGGCGGCCGGGTCGATTACCCATTCGGCCGACCAGTCGCGGCTGCCGACTTTGAAGCCGTGGTAGCCGGGGCTGACCAGGATGTCGGCTTCGTACACGCCTTTGCCCTTGTAGGCCAGCGGGTGGTCGATGCCCCAGCCATTGAAGCCGCCGCGCAGGTACATCGGCGCGGCCAGCGGGCCGCTGTCGGCGATGCCGGCGGCGCCGGCCGGGAACAGGGCGGCTGCGGCCAGCAGGTGGGAGGCGGCGAACATTAGCGGTACTCCTTGCGTTCGACGATGCCTTTCAAGGCGTCCTTCGATTGGAGCATGGGGAAGTCTCCGGCGCGGTACTGCCTGGGCGTCTGGAAAACCAGTTCGCCGATGTCGCCGGCGTAGCTGGCCTGGTGCGCACGCAGCGCAAGCGGCTTGCCATGGATGCTGGCCTTGCCGCCGCCCGTTACCAGCGTTGCGGGTTTGCCGGGAGCGAGTTCGAACGCAAGCTGCGAACGGCTCTTGTCGGCGCTTAGCATGCTGAAGACGACCTTGCGCCTGGTGGCGCCGGCCAGGCGCAGCTGCCACTGCTGCTGTTTGCCCGCGCGGCGGAAATCGACCTCGATGCTCTCGCCCGCGCCGAACGGCAGGACCGCGTAAAACGCGCTCCATGCGGCGGGAATGGCGGGCGTGAAGGCCAGCGTGTTGTCGAGCAGGCGTGGCCGGAAGCCCACGTAGTCCTGGTAGCCGTTGCGCGCGTATTCGGCCACGCTCCACGACTGCGCGTAGGTGCCCGATGGGGTGAGTTTGCCGTCGTCGCCGGGCAGGGCGTCGAGCAGTTCGCTCATGTTTCCCAGCGTTCCCAGGCCGAGGATTTGCCGGCCCAGGTTCTGGCTCAACGTCCATGCCAGGTCTTGGTAGCCGAACTTGTTCAGGGCCGTGACGGTGAAGCCGGCGTTCCAGCCCCAGATGGTGCCCTGGTGGTAAGCGGCGTCCTTGTGGTGGAAGTCGGGGTTTTGGTGGCGCGGATGGAAGTAAGGATCGTTCTGGCTCAGCGAGGCGATGCCGTAGGGGTAGAGCAGTTCGGACACCGCATTGCGCGTCACGCGCGCCTGCACCTTGGGCGCAATGAAGTCGTCGAACGGAATCGACACCAGCATCAGTTGGTTGGGGCGGACCTTGGTGTCGCGGCTGGCGTCGTCGCGCAAGCGGTCGGCCATGACGCTGCCGTCCCAGTACAGCGCGAGAAAACTGCGCCGCGCCTTGTCGGCCAGCGCGTTCCACTGGCGCGCCCGGGCGGCGTCGCCGGCCTGGCTTGCGAGGTAAGCGCCGGTTTTAAGCGCCGTGTGCCACAGGGCCTGGATTTCGACGGCGCGCGGGCCACGGGCGGACCATGGGTCCTGGTTGTCGATACGCGCGTCCATCCAGGTGTCGGCCGAATCGTGCGCCAGCAGGCCATCCTGGTCGGCGTAGTTGGCGATGGCGCCGTCGAAGTAGGGCAGGGCCAGCTGGTACATCTGGCGCGCAAAGGCTTTGTCGCCGGTGTACTGGATATATTCGAAGGCTTCGCGCAGCATCCACGGCGTGCCGTCGACGGTGTTGTAAATGGTCTTGTCGCTGGCCGACACGCGGTTGGGAATGCGGCCGTATTCCTTGTCGCGCGGTTCGCGCAGGTTCTGGTAGCGCGCAAAATTCGACAGCACGGCTTTGGCGTCGTCGAACTGGCCCGATACCAGCAGGGTGCCGGGCAGGGCGATGAAAGTGTCGCGGCCCCAGTTGTCGCGGAACCAGGGCAGGCCGGCCCAGATGCCGGCGCCGAATTCCTCCACCACGAACATGCGGCTGGCGGCCTTGGCCCAGTTCAGCGCCTTGTTGTACTCAAGGTCGCTGGTGGCGAGATAGCTTTTGGTCAGCGCATCGTACAGCGCCTTGCGTTCGGCGCCGATGGAGTCCGCCTTGGCCAGCGCCTGCGCGCGCGCGCTGGCCTGGGCGGCGCTGTCGCCAAAGGCGGCCACCACGGTCATGCTGCGCACGGCGTGCGCGCTGCGCAGCGTGAGCGCGTCGCCCAGCACGAAGGGCTGGTCGGCGGCGATGGCGGTAAACAGCTTGGCGCCGCCGGCTGGCGCGATCAGCACCACGTCGCCGTCGCGGCGCACGGCGCCCGGGTCCTTGAACAGGGTTTGTACAGCCAATATGGCGTCGGACGGATTGGTCACGCGGATCGCGAGCGCGTGCTTTTTCGACAGCAGCGCCATTTCTTCAAGGGCGCCGCCGGCGTGGCGCACCCGGTGGCCGTAGGGCAGGACCTGTTCGTTCGAGCGCGTGCGTTCGTTGGCCGCGCCATCCACGAACGTGGCGTAGCCTTCGTACACCGAAGCGTTTTTGACGGTGTAGCCGGCGCCCCTGTCATGGCTCTGCGTGTAGCCCTCGAAGTAGCCGGCCAGGTTGTCGCCGACGACGAACTGCGATTGCTGGCCAGGCGGCACGCTGATCGCCATCGCGTCGAAAAAGGCGTCCACGCCAGGTTTGCCGGCCATGGCGGCGAGCGGCATTGTCATGGCCGCCGCCAGGGTAATCAGGTACTTCATTCAATCTCCAGGATCAGTGCCGAACGGGCCGGCAAAGTCAGTGTCGTTGCGAGTGCATGCGTGGCGCCGCTGAGAGCGTCCACGCCGCTTTTGGCGCCCTTGAGCATTTCGTGAAAGCGATCGAGAGGCAGTACGGCGTCGTTGTGGCCCTTGTTCAGCGCCACCATGACCTTGTGCTTGCCGTCATAGCGGAAGTAGACATAGGCGTCGTTTTCGGCGCCGTAGTGCATGGTCTTCCCGTGGTGGATGACGCTGTGCGACTTGCGCCAGTTGACCAGCTTTTTGACATAGGCCTGGGCCTCGCGTTGCTGGGTTGTCAAACCCTGGCCGGTAAAGGCGCTGGCCGCATCGCCGCGCCAGCCGCCGGGAAAGTCGCGCCGGTAGCTGGCGTCGTCGCGCGTCTTGGTTGCGCTGGTCATGAGCACCTCGGTGCCGTAGTAGAACTGCGGTATGCGCGGCAGTGTGAAGAGCATGGCGAGGCTGATCTTGTAAAGATTGATGTCTTCACCGACCACGCTGAAGGTGCGCGCGATGTCGTGGTTCCCTTCGAACAGCACCAGGTTGCCGGCATCCGGATACAAATAATCCTGCGAGAGCATTTCGTAGACGTCGGTGAAGCCGGATGCGCCTTCCTTGGCGTCGGTCGCGGCAAGCGTGGAGCGAATCGTCTCGGACATTGGAAAGTCCATCAGGCTGGGAAGGTGGCTGACGTACCCATCGAAGTTGACTTTACCGCGCTGCCAGTGCGAGACCACCGCGGGCGACTTGTGCCACTCCTCGCCCACCAGATTGAGTTTCGGGTATTCCGCCATCAGGCGCCGCGTGTACTCGGTAAGGAAGGCGCTGTCGGAGTAGCCGTAAGTGTCGATGCGCAGTCCCGACAAGCCGGCGTACTCGATCCACCAGATATTGTTTTGAATGAGGTAGTTGGCAACCAGAGGGTTGGCCTGGTTCAGGTCCGGCATGCTGCTGGCGAACCAGCCTTTGGTGAAGTTGATGCGGTCCTGCTGCGATCCGTACGGGTCCTGCACCGACACGCGGTGGTGCCGCGTGGGCGTGAATGCGCCGCCGTTGGTGGTCCAGTCGGAGCCGGGCAAGTCCTTCATCCACCAGTGATGGCTGCCGATATGCGAGAGCACCACGTCCTGGATGATGCCGATGCCTTTGGCGCGTGCCTGTGCCGACAAGGCGCGGTATTCCTCGTTGCTGCCGTAGCGCCGGTCGATGCGGTAATGGTCGGTGGCCGCGTAGCCGTGGTACGAATAGGCCGGCATGTCGTTTTCGACCAGCGGCGTGGGCCAGATCTGGGTAAAACCCATGGCGGCGATGTAATCGAGGTGGTCGGCCACGCCGCGCAGGTCGCCGCCGTGGCGCCCATTGCCGTCGGCGCGCTCGGCCTTGTCGGCCATGCCGGCGATGTTGTCATTGGCCGGGTCGCCGTTGGCGAAGCGGTCGGGCATGATCTGGTAGATCGCGTCGTCGCTGGCGAAGCCCGGGCGCTGCGCCGATCCGGCCTCGCGTGCCTTCAGTTCGTAGGCGTGCCGGATCGTGCGTGCGCCTTGGTTGAAGACGATGTCGAATTTGCCCGCTTTGGCGTCGGGCGCGATCAGCAGGTCGATGAAAAGGTAGTTGCGGTTCGGGACATGGGTGACCGACGCGATGCGCACGCCGGCATGGTCGATGGCGGGCGTGCTGTCGGCGATGCGCTCGCCGTGGACCATCAGCTGGAGTGTGTCGTGGCGCATGCCCACCCACCATGAGGGCGGTTCCAGATGCGTGATGCGGCCCGGCGCGGCGCCGGCAAGCGCGGCGGCACTTCCCAGGGCAAGGACGGCGATCGGTCTGAACACGGGCGTGCGGCGGCCTGCTGGGGTCATGCGGTCTCCGATGTAAAGGACGGCTGCGGGTGCGCAGTCTCGTAGTATAGCTACATGGTCTTGTTGTCGATAAAGGATACTACAGATGGGGATGGCGATCAAACAGGTCGCGAATCCACTCTCGCGTTTGTGTTATGACCGCTAGTTTTGCTACATGCCTCGTCAATACGCGCTTTATCGGCCGCGTTGCAGTCGCTGTGGCTTCGCATGTGCCGGTTGTTTCCGCGCCAGGTAATGGCGGGGTTGTTCACGTCTGTTGGTTTTACTACGATATTCCTACAAAAATGTAGTAAGGATAAATTTCTGAAAAGTAAATTCGTGCCGGTTTGGTGCGAAACTTGTGCTGGAGAGTGAAATTCCCTGTTTTTGTAGTCGTACTACAGTTACTCATGCGATGTTCTGTAGCCGAAATACAACGAGCCAAGCTCTCACTCTGGGTGCTGAATGTAAAAAACGCACTTTTCCGTAGTCATACGCAACTCCCGTTGACAGTGCATCTAGTTTTAGTACAGAATCGGGCTCAGACGTCCTTAGAACGTTGCCTTTGGAACCCGTGCAGTCGCCGCCATACTGAACATACGGGAATTGTGTAGTAATGATGAGATGAGGGGACAGAATGAAATTTTTCGCCAATACCCGTACCAGGAGTGCCGCATTTCCACTGAGCCCGGTCGCCGCCGGTTGCGCCTTGTTCGTTTCCGCCATGTCGGGCAATGTGTATGCGCAAGCAAGCGCCGCCCCGCAAGCGAGCGAGCAAGCGATTACCACGGTCAAGGTGTCGGGCATTCGGCGCGGTATCGAGGACGCGATTTCGGTGAAAAAGGATTCGTCTTCCATCGTCGAGGCCATCTCCGCGGAAGATATCGGCAAGTTGCCGGACGTTAGTATCGCGGAATCGATCGCCCGCCTTCCCGGCCTGGCGGCGCAGCGCGTCGGCGGCCGTGCCCAGGTCATCAGCGTGCGCGGCCTGTCGCCGGACTTCTCCACCACCTTGCTCAACGGCCGCGAACAGGTCAGCACGGGCGACAACCGCAGCGTCGAATTCGACCAGTATCCGTCCGAGCTGCTCAGCGGCGTTACCATTTACAAGACCCCGGACGCCGGCCTGGTCGGGCAGGGCTTGTCCGGCACGATCGACATGCAGACCGTGCGTCCGCTGTCGTTCGGCAAGCGCACGATCGCCATGAACGTACGCGGCGAGAAAAACTCGCTCGGCGGCATCGCCAATGCGAAAGACACGGGCAAGCGCTTCAGCGTCAGCTACATCGACCAGTTCGCCGACCGCACGATCGGTATCGCCATCGGCTACGCCCATTTGGCCTCGCCGGTGTTGTCGAACGAGACCGGCCTGTACGAGCCGTGGAAAACCGATGCGCGTCCTGGCGTGCCGGGCGGCACCTATTTGATGGATGGCTTGAAATCGGTGGCGCGCAGCGGCACCAACAAGCGCGACGGCGTCATGGGCGTGCTGCAATATCGACCCAACAAGAGCTGGACCAGCATGATCGATGTGTACGCTTCGAAGTTCAAGCGTGAAGAAACCGCCAACCAGTTCGAAGTGGCCCTGAACGATTACAACGGCGGCTACAAGCCGGGCTTGCTGTATTCGCCGGCGACCACGGCCAATGGCGTGCTGACCGGTGGCTCGGCCAGCGGCGTGTATCCACTGGTGCGCGGCATGTACAACGACCGCAAGGATGAGATCAAGGCGATTGGCTGGAGCAATACCCTGCGCTTCGATGGCGGCTGGTCGGTGTTTGCCGATGCCAGTTTCTCGAAGGCGACGCGCGATGAAGTCAGCCTGGAAAACAACCTGCAACTGAGTAATGCCGCCGCCGATCCTTTCCTCGACACCGTCGACCTGAAGTTCGCTACCGGCACCTTTTCGCACATCGCCGGCCGCCTGAACTACACCGACGCGAAGAATTTGTATCTGCGCAACACGATTTACGGTTCGGGCTATGGCAAGACGCCGCAAATCGAAGACGAACTCAAGGGTTTCAAGCTGGTCGTCTCGATGCCGATCCCGACCGTGCTGGAAAGCTATTTCTCGGGCGTGGACGTGGGTGTGAATTACGCCGACCGCAGCAAGAACAAGGTGCAGCCGGAAGGCGCGATTACCCTGCGCGGCGCGCCGGGTCCGGTTCCGAACGAGTTTTTGTATGGCCAGGTCGATCTCGGCTTTGCCGGCACCGGCATGATTCCTTCGTGGAATGTGCCAGGGGTGGTGAGCCAGCACATGAACTTCAAGCCGAGCTCGACCGAGTCGTTCCTGATTTCAAAGGCCTGGGAAGTGAACGAGAAGATCACGACCAGCTTCATCAAGGCCAATATCGACAGCGACATCGGTTCGGTCACGGTCAAGGGCAATGTGGGCGTGCAGGTGCAGCGCACCGAGCAGTCGTCGCGAGCGAACTATTTTGACGGCACCGCGCCGGTCGGCAGCCAGGTCAAGCCGGTCCATGATGGCATGACGTATACCGATTACCTGCCGAGCCTGAATCTCTCGTTTGGCCTGAGCAATCAGCAGACCGTCCGTTTTGCGGCCGCCAAGCAACTGGCCCGTCCGCGTATCGACCAGCTGCGCTCGGCGCTCGACTTCAACGTCGGCACCACCGACTTCAAGCCAAGCGCCAACGGCGGCAACGCGCGCCTCGATCCATGGCGCGCCAAGGCACTCGACTTGTCCTACGAGAAATATTTCGGCAACAAGGCGTATTTTGCGGTCGCAGCTTTCCACAAGAAGCTCGATACCTATATCTTTACGCAAACCCTGGACTACGATTTCTCGAAGTACATTCCAGGCACCAACGCGATTACCGCGATCGGTAACTACAAAGCGCCGTACAACGGCAATGGCGGCAAGCTGAAGGGCCTGGAACTGTCGGCATCGCTGCCGCTGTCCCTGATCACGCCGGTGCTCGATGGTTTTGGCGTGTCGGCCAGCGCCACGCACAGCAAGAGCTCGATCGCGATCGAAGATCCGGATAGCAGCATCGGCAAGAATATTCCGCTGCCGGGCTTGTCGAAGCGCGTGACCAACCTGACTTTGTACTATGAAAAGAATGGTTTCGAGACGCGCGTCAGCCAGCGCAAGCGTTCGGATTTCGTTGGTGAAATCGGCAACTTTGCCAATGATCGCACCTTGCGCTACGTGGTGGGCGAAGACGTGGTCGACTTCCAGATCGGTTACAACTTTACCGAAGGCAGCTTGAAAGGCTTGGGAGTGGTGTTGCAGGTTAATAACGTTGGCGACACTGCGTACGAAACCTACGGCGGCGACCGCAACAAGCCGCTGGAATACCAGAAGTATGGCCGCACTTTCCTGATGGGCGCCAACTACAAGTTTTAAGGCGTTCGCCGCCGGGGTGATTCCGGCACTGAGCACAACCCCGGCGCATGCAAGTGTGGCGGGGTTGTTTCATTTTCGTAATGGCGAGTGTGCGTTAACGACAATCAGATTGCCCGAATAGCCTCAATTACACCCCACTTGCACGCAACTCCGTTACAAAAAATCGCATTCTTGACTACAAAAGAGTAAACTGCAGGATGCTTTCCCGTCGGGCTAGCTAGTCAAATTGTGAGTGTCCTATGTCTGAAACCCCTGTACTACTGTTTTCCGAACTCAACCTGAGCGCCCAAGTGCTGAAGGTCATGAAAGAGGTCGGTTACGAAACGCCGTCGCCGATCCAGGCTGCCACCATCCCGCTGCTCCTGGCCAATCGCGACGTGCTGGGGCAGGCCCAGACCGGAACCGGCAAGACCGCGGCCTTCGCGCTGCCGATTTTGTCGCGCATCGACATCAAGCAGCAGACGCCGCAGGCGCTGGTGCTCGCTCCTACCCGCGAACTGGCGATCCAGGTCGCCGAAGCGTTCCAGAAGTATGCAACGCACATTAAAGATTTCCACGTCCTGCCGATCTACGGCGGCCAGAGCTACGGTCCGCAGCTGCAGGCCTTGCGCCGCGGCGTGCACGTGATCGTCGGCACTCCGGGCCGCGTCATCGACCACCTCGAAAAAGGCTCGCTCGACCTGTCCAAGCTCAAGACGCTGGTGCTCGACGAAGCCGACGAGATGCTGCGCATGGGCTTTATCGACGACGTCGAACAGATCCTGCAAAAAACCCCTGAATCGCGCCAGACCGCGCTGTTCTCGGCCACCATGCCGTCCGCAATCAAACGCATCGCCAAGACCTACCTGCGCGATCCGGCTGAAGTGACGGTCGCCGCCAAAACCGGCACCGCCGACAATATCCGCCAGCGTTACTGGATGGTGAGCGGCATGCAAAAGCTCGAAGCGCTGACCCGCATCCTCGAAGCCGAACCGTTCGACGGCATGATCATTTTTGCCCGCACCAAGCTCGGTACCGAAGAACTGGCGACCAAATTGCTGGCGCGCGGCTTCGCGGCCACCGCGATCAACGGCGACATGCAGCAAACGCAGCGCGAGCGCACCATCGAACAACTCAAGAACGGCAAGATCGACATCCTGGTTGCCACCGACGTGGCCGCGCGCGGCCTGGACGTGGAACGCATCAGCCACGTGATCAACTACGACGTGCCGTCGGACCCGGAAAGCTACACCCACCGCATCGGCCGTACCGGCCGCGCGGGCCGCAGCGGCGAAGCGATTCTGTTCATCACCCCGCGCGAGCAGGGTTTGCTCAAAGCGATCGAACGCGCCACGCGCCAGCCGGTGGCGCCATTGACCTTGCCGACCGTGAAAGCCGTCAACGACGTGCGGATCGCCAAATTCAAGGACCAGATCACCGAAGTGCTGGCCGCCGGCGGACTCGATGTATTCCGTTCGCTGATCGAAGAGTATGAGCGCGAGCAGAACGTGCCCGCCGTCGAAATCGCAGCGGCGCTGGCCAAGCTGGCGCGCGGCGACATTCCGCTGCTGCTGGAAAAACCGAACCGCGACGCCAAGAGCGCGCCATCGTGGCAAGAGAATTCGCCTGCCGCACGCGCACCGCGTTCGGACGCGCCAATGCGCAGCGATCGCGGCGATCGCGGCGACCGTGGCGATCGTGGTGACGCTCCGGCCTTCAAGCGCGAACGCGTCTCGCGTCCGTCGGAAGAGGGCATGGGCACGTTCCGTATCGAAGTCGGTCATGCGCACGGCGTCAAGCCGGGCAACATCGTCGGCGCGATTGCCAACGAAGCGAACATCGAGTCCAAGTTCATCGGCCGCATCGAGATCTACGACGACTACAGCACGCTCGACCTGCCGGTCGACATGCCGGCCGACCTGATCGATCACCTCAAGGGTGTATGGGTCGCTGGCCAGCAGTTGAACATCACGCGTGATGGCGAAGCGCCGGCGGTCAAGAAGGCGGCTGCTCCGAAAAAAGCGGGCGACCGTCGTTTTGAAGAGAAAAAGCTCGGACCTAAAAAGCCGTACGACGCGGCCACCAAGGCCAAGAAAGAAGCACGCAAGCTGGCCAAGCCGGAGTAAAGCGGCAGGCGGGTAAAAAATGGGCAGCTTCGGCTGCCCATTTTGCTTGGGTGTCACTGCGCAGCGGTCCGGGTGACTGGCGCGCAAGCGCACTGTCAGCGACGGCTTGCTGGGCATCCGCCATCGAATGGGGCTCCTATTTGCGCCATGTGATTGTGCTGATGACTGCTTCCAGATCCCGGCGTGCCTGTTGCGCGGAACCCGTGTCCAGTTGCGCCGCATAGATGAACGCGGCAGGCCCGCATAGCAGGCGAATGGATGCGTAAACTGTTCCATCAGATGAGGTCATCTCGTCCGATGCCTCATACTCGAGGTAAGGACCCGGGCGCTCGACCGGTGTTAACGCGAGCTCCAGATCGGACAGGATTCCCGACCGTTTGATCTCTGCAAAGTCGCACGCCGATGGGCAGGAATCTCCACTTCCCACTTTGCATGTCTCAAGGATCAGCATCGGGAGCTGCGCCAGCTTTGTCTTCATTGAAAAGAGGCGCCGTTCTTTATCCGACTCGTTATGCCACCCAGGCAGTGGCGCTATTGAAAAGCTACCCATCTCCACCCTGTCCGTCGCATGCGCTCCGGAGACGCAAGCGAGGGTGATCGTGATAAAGACCGCACAGGCTTTCAAATTCCTTGAGGCTGAATTCATGACTGGTTTCTTCCATGATGGTGCGCTGCCGGCAATTTGCCGAATCGCCGCTGCTGGTTGTGGATTCAATAGGTGGTCGCCCGCTCTGTCACTGCGAAGCGGAGCCACCGCCGATCCGTTCACCAGTGCGCGTTGCAAGGATAAACGGCTTCCATCCGCCTGGCGGATCCCACTCCCCGCTGCCTTCGATATACGTCGGGGTGGCGCCGTGCACCAGCACGCCATCAATGCCGAGATTGTCGTTTTTCCATCGTAGCGCGCCGTCCGGCCCGAAGGCGAACAGCTCGGACGCGGAGCTTGCCAAGATGCGGAAATCCTCGCCGGACGTTTGCAATTGCGCAGCATCGTAGAAGTCGCAAAAATACCCGTCCATCTGGTGTATCACCACGTCTTCTGTCACGCAATCGACAATGAAGATGCGCCCTCCGTAGCCGATATACGCTTTGGTACCGTCCATCCGGACTGCCTGGAAGCAGATGCATTCGACAGCCGAAGCCACATCGATTCGCAGGCGAGCGCCGCAATCCCAGTCCACGGCAACGCTCGTGGCGATCGCAGCCACAGGGCGATCAGCCCCTACCAGAAGGGATCTGGTAAACAAGGATACATCGTGTTCTTCTAAAAACGATATCGTCATGGTTTCTTCGCATTAATTCTTGCAACTACCTTGCCGGCAAGCGGTGGGCTGAGGTCAGTGCGCGGAAACGGGCATCGCGGCCTGGGTGGCTGGCGCCTCGTCCTTCACCAGGCACCACAAGGCCGCCGACATCGCCAGCGAGGCGCCGCAAATGATGTACAAGGTGCTCTGGTCCGGCACCCGTTTCAGAACGAAGCCGACGCCGGTCGACATCAACTGCGGCAGCACCACCGACAGGTTGAACACGCCCATGAAAAAGCCCATGCGGCTCTTGTCCACCTTGTCGCTCATGATCGCAAACGGCAGGCTGACAATGGCGCTCCAGCCGATGCCGACCACCGCCATCAGCGCGTACAGCATCATCGGCGTGCGCGCCGTGGCCGCAATCAAGAAGTACCCGACCGCCATGATGGCGACGCAGCCGGCCTGCGTGTGCACGCGCCCGATCTTGCGCGCCAGGGGCGCGAGCACCAGCGCCGGCAGCAGGAAGCCGACCGTATTCATGATCGCGAAGGCAAAGCCGATAATCTGCCCGCTCATGTCGTTGGCCGCCTTGGTTGCCAGGCCCGCCGGCACCAGATGCTGCTCAATGAAGCCATAGGTGTAGACGAACATCGACTGCACGCCAAGCCACGCGAAGCCATGCGCAATATAGATGCGCCACAGCTGGCCCCAGTCGGCCTTGGTGGCGGCTGCGGTCTCGGTCTTCTTGACCATCTCGCGTTCTTCCTTGATGAAGAACATCGGCACCACCGAGAACACGAACACGATGCCCGCGCCGACCGAAATGAGCATGTCGTTGCCCACGGTCGCGCCGATCAGGTAGGCCATCACGCCAAAGAAGCCCGAGATGGTTTGCATCCAGGTGTAGCCGAGCGTGCGCGCTTCGCCTTCCGGCGTCAGGTCGGCGATGATCGAGCGGGTCGGGTTGAAGCTGATATTGATCGACAGGTCCAGCGTCAGCGCGACGATCACCGCCACGATGAGAATATTCTTGATGCCCAAGAAGTCGCCAACCACGTCGATGCGCGGCAGCAGGAACACCATCAGTGCGGCCAGGGTGCCGCCGATCAGGATGAAGGGCCGGCGCCGTCCGCCCCAGAACCAGGCATCGTCGCTGATCAAGCCGATGATCACCTGGCCGAAAATCCCGGCCATTGGTCCCGCCGCCCAGACAATGCCGATTTCATGGATCTGGAGGTTGAAGCGCGTGCTCAAAATCCAGCTCAGGGCCGAAATCTGGATGCAGAGCGCGAATCCCATGGCCGTCGACGGCAGGCTCAGGGTCGCATAAAAAAGGTTATTCAGGCGCTTCTGCATGTCCAGCATCATGTCCCCATCTTGTTCTGTTATTTGACTACAAAACCGTGAATTTGTTGTGTGATTTACCCGGCTTCCTGCGGCGATTCTACTATGGAACTGTTTAGATTGACA
Source organism: Massilia sp. CCM 8734 (assembly GCF_011682155.1). Taxonomy (NCBI): domain Bacteria; kingdom Pseudomonadati; phylum Pseudomonadota; class Betaproteobacteria; order Burkholderiales; family Oxalobacteraceae; genus Massilia; species Massilia sp. CCM 8734. Next base: position 31,973 of record NZ_WHJI01000024.1, on the reverse strand, counting down.
CTTAGAAATCGCCATGTTATTTTCCTACAAATATAATGCGTAGCCAAACGCCTGGAGACTCCCGATGCAGATGCAATTCCCGCCGATCAAACCGCGCCTGAGCTTCTGGCAGTTGTGGAACATGAGCTTCGGCTTCTTTGGCATCCAGTTCGGGTTTGCCCTGCAAAACGCCAACACCAGCCGCATTTTTTCGACCCTGGGCGCGAACGCCGACGACCTGCCGCTGTTCTGGCTCGCCGCGCCGGTCACCGGGCTGCTGGTGCAACCGGTGATCGGCTACCTGAGCGACAATACCTGGCACCCGTTCTGGGGCCGGCGCCGTCCCTTCTTCTTCCTCGGCGCCTTCCTCGCCACCGTCGCCATGTTCCTGATGCCTAATTCCTCGTCGCTGTGGATGGCGGTGTTCGTGCTGTGGATGATGGACGCTTCGATCAATGTGTCGATGGAGCCGTTCCGCGCCTTTGTGGGCGATAAGCTGCACCCGGTCCAGCAGACCTCGGGCTTTGCGATGCAAACCTTCTTCATCGGCTGCGGCTCGGTGATCGCCTCGCTGCTGCCGACCATCTTCACCGAGTGGTTCAACGTCAGTAATATCCCGGTCGCTGGCGGCATCCCGGACACGGTGCGCTACTCGTTCTATGCCGGCGGCCTGGCCTTTATCGGTGCGGTGTCGTGGACCGTCATCACCACCCGCGAGGCGCCGCCGGAAGACATGCAGGCGTTCCGCGCCGAGGTCGAAAAGCGCAAGGGCACCTTGACCGCGCTGCGCGAGATCCTTGGCGGCTTCACCACCATGCCGCGCACGATGGTGCAACTGGCGAGCGTGAGCTTCTTTTCGTGGCTGGCGCTGTTTACGATGTGGGTCAACACCACCCCGGCCGTGGCCGAAAACGTCTTCGGCACGGTCGACGCGCAGTCGGCCGCCTTCCAGAGCGCCGGCAACTGGGTCGGCGTGATGTTCGCGGTGTATAACGGCGTGTCGGCCATTGCCGCCTTTATCCTGCCGGTGATCGCGCGCCGCACCAACCGCAAGATGACGCACCTGGCCTGCCTGGTCATCGGCGGCATCAGCCTGGCCAGCATTTTCTTCATCACGCAAAAAGAGATGCTGCTCATTCCGATGGTCGGCGTCGGCATCGCGTGGGCCAGCATTCTCACCGTGCCGTATGCAATCCTGGCCGGCGCGTTGCCGGCGCAGCGCATGGGCTTTTACATGGGCGTCTTCAATTTCTTCGTCGTGATCCCGCAGATTATCGGCGGGGTGATTCTTGGGCCGATCAGCAAGGCCTTGCTGGGCGGGCGTCCGGTGGCGACCTTGCTGCTGGCCGGGGCGTGCATGGCCATCGGCGGCTTGCTGACCGTGTTCGTGACCGATAAAGGCGAGCAGAAAACCTAAGGTGGCGTCGAAATTTTCTTACCTGTCGTATCGTATTGTTAACAGACAGGAGTAAAAATGACCATCCATACAGTAAACACCACAGCGTTTGCCGGACAACGCCCCGGTACGTCCGGCTTGCGCAAGAAGGTCAGCGAGTTCCAGCAACCCGCTTACCTTGAAAACTTCGTGCAGTCGATCTTCAACACGCTTGGCGACTGCGCCGGCCAGACGCTGGTTGTCGGCGGCGACGGGCGCTATTTCAACCGCCACGCGATCCAGGTCATCCTGCGCATGGCGGCGGCACATCGCTTTGCCAAAGTACTGGTGGGGCAGGGCGGCATTCTGTCGACGCCGGCCCTGAGCTGCGTCGTGCGCAAGCGCGGCGCGTCCGGCGGCATTGTGCTCTCGGCCAGCCACAATCCCGGCGGACCCGATGGCGACTTCGGCATCAAGTACAACATCGCCAACGGCGGCCCCGCACCCGAAAAAATCACCGACGCCATTTACGAGCAGACCAGGGTGATCACCGAATACCGCACCAGCGACGCCGGCGAGCTCGATCTCGATGTCATCGGCGGCGCGCGCATCGAACAGATGGACGTCGAAGTGATCGACCCGGTTGCCGACTACGCAGCCCTGATGGGCGAGCTGTTCGATTTTGCGGCCATCAAGGCCCTCTTCGCGGGCGGCTTCACGATGCGCTTCGACGGCATGCACGCCGTCTCCGGTCCGTATGCGCACGCGATTCTCGAAGGCTTGCTCGACGCACCCACCGGCACCGTCATCAACGGCACGCCCCTGGAAGACTTCGGCGGCCACCATCCCGACCCCAATCCCGTCAATGCGGCCGAACTGGTGGCGCTGATGTCGGCGCAAGACGCGCCGGACTTCGGGGCGGCGTCGGACGGCGACGCCGACCGCAACATGATCGTCGGGCGCGGCATCGCCGTCACGCCCTCCGACAGCCTGGCCATCATCGCCGCCAATGCAGGCGCCGCACCCGGCTACCGCGGCGGCATCAAGGGCATCGCCCGCTCCATGCCCACCTCCACCGCGCCTGACCGGGTGGCGCAAGCGCTCAAGGTGCCGTGCTACGAAACGCCGACCGGCTGGAAGTACTTCGGCAACCTGATGGACGCCGGCATGGTGACCCTGTGCGGCGAAGAGAGCTACGGCACGGGTTCAAGCCATATCCGCGAAAAGGATGGCTTGTGGGCGGTGCTGTTCTGGCTTAACCTGCTGGCCGCGAGCGGCAAGCCTGTGGCGACGCTGGTGCGCGAGCACTGGGCGCGCTTCGGCCGTAATTACTACTCGCGCCACGACTACGAGGCGGTCGAGTCCGGGGCGGCTGAAGAACTGATGACGCACCTGCGCGAGCAGTTGCCCACACTGGCCGGCCAGGTCATCGACGGCTACACTATCGATCTTGCCGACGATTTTGTTTACAAGGACCCGGTCGACGGCAGCATCGCCAGCAAGCAGGGCGTGCGCATCGTGATGACCGATGGCTCGCGCATCGTGTTCCGCCTGTCCGGCACAGGGACCGAAGGCGCCACCATTCGTCTTTACCTCGAACGCTACGAGGGCAACGTGGCCATGCACGACATGCCGGCGCAGGAAGCGCTGGCCGGTTTGGCGGCGATCGCCGACCGGCTGGCCGGCCTGCATCAGCGTACGGGGCGCGACCGGCCGACGGTCACCACCTGATTCACCACAACCAACAGGGAATACATGAAATTTTCCGCACTTGCAGTCTCACTGGCGCTCACTTTCGGCGCTGCCCACGTCAGCGCCGCTCCGCCGGTGGCGCGCACCCCGTTTGTGTGGGAAAACGCGACTGTGTATTTCCTGTTGACGGACCGCTTCAACAACGGCAACAAGGCCAACGACCTGGCCTACGGCCGCAAGGCCGACGCCGCACCGCTGCGCGGCTACATGGGCGGCGACCTTGCTGGCGTGACCGCCAAGATCAAGGAAGGCTATTTCAAGGAGTTGGGCGTCGATGCGATCTGGATCACGCCGCCGGTCGAGCAGATTCATGCCGGCACCGATGAAGGCACTGGTAAATCCTACGGCTTTCACGGCTACTGGGCGCGCGACTTCACCAGCATCGACGCCAACCTCGGCACCGAAGCGGACCTGCAGGAACTGGTCGACACCGCGCACGCCAACGGCATCCGCGTGCTGCTCGATGTGGTGATGAACCATACCGGGCCGGTCACGGCATCGGACCCGGTATGGCCGAAGGACTGGGTGCGCACCGCACCGGTGTGCGCCTTCAAGGATGCGCGCACCACCATCGACTGCACCTTGGTGAAGAACCTGCCGGATTTTCGCACCGACGCCGACCGCCCGGTCGCACTGCCGCCGGCGCTGGTGGCCAAGTGGAAGGACGAAGGGCGCTACGAGCGCGAAGTGTCGAGCCTGGATGCCTTCTTCAAGGAGACCGGCTACCCGCGCGCGCCGCGCTACTACCTGATGAAATGGCACGCGGACTGGGTGCGCAAGTACGGCTTCGACGGCTTCCGCGCCGACACGGCCAAGCACGTCGAACCGCGCGCGTGGAAGGAGCTGAAAAAGGTCGCCAGCAAGGCCTTTGATGACTGGAAGCGGGACAACCCGTCCAAGCGCCTCGGCGACGGCAAGTTCTACATGACAGCCGAAGTCTATAACTACTCGCTGCGCCATGCGCACCAGTTCGACATGGGCGGCGAAACCTTTGTCGACTTCTACGACAACGGCTTCGACAGCGTGATCAATTTCAGCATGACGTCGGACGCCAGGGGCGGCTACGACGCCATGTTCGGCCGCTATGCGGCGCTGCTGGCCGGGCCGCTGCGGGGTTATTCGGTGATGAATTATCTGAGCTCGCACGATGACGCGGCGCCGTTCGATCCGGCGCGCACGCGTCCTTACGACTCGGCGGTCAAGCTGCTGCTCTCGCCGGGCGCGGCGCAGATCTATTACGGCGACGAGACCGCGCGCCTGCTCACCTACCCGGGTGCGAAGGGCGATGCGGTGCTGCGCTCATTCATGAACTGGGATGAACTGGCCAGCAACGCGCAACGCGACGGGTATCGTATCGCGGAGGTGCGCAAGCATTGGGGGATCATCGGCCGCTTCCGCCAGATGCATCCGGCGGTGGGCGCGGGCGAGCACCGCAAGCTGCAGGCGACGCCGTATGTGTTTGCGCGCACCTACGAGAAGGATCGGGTCGTGGTGGGGCTCGATCTGTCGACCGACAAGTCGACGCCGATTGTGGTGGCGCCGATTTTTCGGGATGGCGAGTCGGTAACCGATTACTACTCGGGCAAGAAGGCCGTGGTGGCGGGTGGGAAGGTTGATTTCCACACCAGGAACGGCATTGTGCTGATCGCGAACTGATGCGCGTGCCCCTGCCTGGGCAGGGGCATTTCATACATTTCATACTATTCATGCAATAGGGTATGCTACGCGCGACTTCCCGAACTGTCCGAAGTGACCGCGATGACCAAAGAAAACGATTCAGAACAAAAGTACAGCCGTACCGCCTATGCCGACGGCCCCCGGCTGCTGGCCGACATTGGCGCGACCCATGCGCGCTTTGCCCTCGAAACCGCGCCCGGCGTCCTGCGCTCGGTGCGTGTGCTCAAGTGCGACGACTTCCCCGGCATCGTCTCGCTGCTGCATACCTACCTGGCCGACCACGCCGGCATCCGCATCAATCACGCCGCCTTCGCCCTGGCCAATCCGATCAGCGGCGACATGATCCGCATGACTAACCGCGACTGGCAATTCTCCACCGATGAAGTGCGCCGCGAACTGGGCCTGAACACCCTGCTGATCGTGAACGACTTCACCGCCCTGGCGATGTCGCTGCCCGGCCTGTCCGGCGCCGACTTGATGCAGGTTGGCGGCGGCACGCCGGCGGCCAACGCCGTCATCGGCGTGGTGGGACCGGGCACCGGCCTTGGCGTGTCCGGCATGATCCCGACCGTCGACGGTTTCGTCACCCTCGGCAGCGAAGGGGGACACGTCAATTTCGCCCCGGCCGATGAACGCGAATTCGCGATCCTCCAATACGCATGGAAGGAATGGACGCACGTGTCGAACGAGCGCCTGATCTCCGGCCCCGGCATGGAACTGATCTACCGCGCGCTGGCCCAGCGCAACAACGTGCAGGCCGCGTCACGCACCTCGCCCGAGATCATCACCGGCGCGCTGGACGAGAACGACGCGCTCTGCCTCGAGGTGCTCGAGTGCTTTTGCGGCATGCTCGGTGGCGCCGCCGCCAACCTGGCGGTCACGCTTGGTGCTTTTGGCGGTATCTTCATCGGCGGCGGCATCGTGCCGCGCATGGGCGAGTGGTTCCTCACATCGCCGTTCCGCGCACGCTTCGAAGCCAAAGGCCGCTTTTCGTCCTACCTGGGCCAGATCCCGACCTACGTGATCATGATTCCCAACCCGGCCTTCATCGGCGTGGCGACGATCTTGTCGGAACATCTGCGCGGTCGCAGCGGCGCAAATACGCTGATGGAGCGCGTGCAGCATCTTCAGCATGAACTGTCGCCCGCCGAACAGCGCGTGGCCACGCTGGTGCTGGAACACCCGCGCAAGGTGCTGGGCGAGCCGATCGCGGAAATCGCGCGCCTGGCCGACGTCAGCCAGCCGACCGTGATCCGCTTCTGCCGCTCGCTGGGATTTTTGGGCCTGGCCGACTTCAAGCTCAAGTTCGCGAGCAGCCTGACCGGCACCATCCCCGTGCGCCACAGCCAGGTGCGCGTGTCCGACAGCACGCACGACCTGTCGGCCAAGGTGATCGACAATACCGTTTCGGCGATCCTGAAATTCCGCGACCAGCTCGATGTGGTCTCGATCGACCGCGCCATTGCGCTGCTGCGCAAGGCCAATCGGGTCGAGTTCTACGCCATGGGTAACTCGCGCGTGGTGGCGCTCGATGGCCAGCACAAGTTCTTCCGCTTCCGCATTCCCACCTCGTCGTATGGCGACTCGCACCTGTTCACCCTGGCCGCCGAACTGCTCAAGCCGGGCGACGTGGTGATCGCCATTTCCACCTCGGGCCAGCTGCCGGAATTGCTGGCCGCCGTGGATGCGGCGCGCGCCACCGGCGCCGATGTCATTGCGATCACCAGCAGTAAATCGGCGCTGGCGAAGCGGGCGACTATTTGCCTGGCGGTCGATCACAGCGAAGACAGCACCAGCTTCCTGTCCATGATCTCGCGCGTGCTCCAGCTGCTGCTGATCGATATTCTTTCGGTCGGGATTTCGCTTGGCGCGCAGGGAATTGACTCGGCCGATCACGATAAAAAACGCTCGCTGATCTCGCACCTGGATATCTAGCAGCCTGTCGGACTTGGGGAGTCGAAGCGAAAAAATAGCTGGGCGAGGCCAGATTTTGACGATTTCGCAGTGCCAATAGCGAGCTATTGGCCGAGAAAGCGGCGAAATATGGACCGTCCCAGGTATTTTTGCAGCCGACGATCCCAAGTCCGACAGGCTGCCAGGCCTACTCCACGAACACCACGGCGGTGCGGGCGGGGATGGTAAAACGTCCCGTCGCGCTGTCGTAGGTGCTGGTCGCGGCGCGTTGGTCTGCCGCTGTGGGCGCCGCATGCACCGGATGCAGGCGCAGGCGCTTGCCGCGTAGTTCCGCCACATCCAGGGTGTTCGCCACCTTGTCCACATTGATGAAGTACGCCACGCCGGCGAAACCGGCGCCGGCGTAACCCTTGCCGTCGATATAGGCCGCGATCACGGTGGGCACCTGCATCGATCCGGTATTGTAAAAACGCAGGCGCTGCCCGACGTCCTGCGCGCTGCGCATGCGGAACAGCGTGGAACTGGCGCGGATTGACAACAGGTCCCGAAAGGCATCGCGCGTGAAAGCGATATCGGCCGGCGCGGGCTTGAGTGCGGCGTTCGCCAGCAAGGGTTTGATCAGCGCATAGTCTTTGCCGTTGTCGTCGGCTGGCGGCGCGCCGGCGCCGAAGTAGTTATCCTGGTAGGTCCAGTCGATGCGGTTGAACCAGTCACCGGAATTGAAGCTGTTGCGGTCCAGCGACTTCGAACGCAAGGTGTCGATCCCCGCGTGGAAGTAGGCTACCCCCTGGCTGAACGCGTTGATCGCCGCCCCCAGCACCTGCACCCGCGCGCGTTCGGTGCCGGTGGTTGCCAGCGGGAGCTTGAACACGTTCATGTCGTACAGGGTCTGGTTGTCGTGGTTCTCGACGTAGTTGACCGCCTCGCCCGGTTCGCTGGCGTACCCCGCCGGCTGGCCGTTGTAGTCGATGGCGGCCAGTTGCAGCGTGCTGTCCTTCCAGGTCTGCATGACGTAGCTGCGCACCGAACCGGCCAGCCCCACGCGCACCATGTCGGCCGCCTGCATCAGGTCCGCCGGCGCTCGCTCGCCAGCGACCGCATTCGGGTCGTACGCAAGTCCGTTGATGTAGCCCTGGCGCCGGATCATGTCTTCTCCCGTATCGGCCGCCGAGCCTCCGCGCACATGGTCGCGTGCGCGGTCGCTGAAGGTGCCGATGCCGCTGCCGTTCAGCGACAGTTGCGACGCCTGCACGAAGCGCGCGCCGTCGGCCACTTCGCCGAAGTTCCAGCCTTCGCCGATCAACTGAACGTGACGTCCGGCGTCGCCGTTCACGCGCGCCTGCAACTGCTCCATCACCGCGCGCGGCTGGTGGCCCATCAGGTCGAAGCGGAACGAATCGATCTTGTACTCGCGCGCCCACAAGGCGGCCGAGTCGATCATCAGTTTGCCCATCATGCGGTTTTCGGTGGCGGTGTTGTCGCAGCAGGTCGATTGCTCGACGCCGCCGGCCGCATTCAAGCGGTGATAGTAGCCGGGCACGATGCGGTCGAGGACCGATTTTTCCTTCTGGCCGGAGGCGAAGGTGTGGTTGTAGACCACATCCATGCCGACCCGCAGGCCGGCCCGGTGCAGGTTCATCACCATCTGGCGCAGCTCGATGATGCGGCGCGCGCCGTCAGCTGCATTGCTCGCGTAGCTGCCCTCCGGCGCGTTGTAATGATACGGATCGTAGCCCCAGTTGAAGCAGTCGGTCGCCGCCGTCCGCCTGACCAGCGCCTGCTGCGTTTCGCCATCGGCCGCGCCTGTGGGAGCAGGCTGCGCGCAGCCGCGCTCCGGAATGCTGGCGATGTCGTACACCGGCAGCAGGTGGATGTCGGTCATGCCGGCGCGGGCCAGGGCGGCAAGGTGCTTCATGCCGTTCGAACCGGCTTGGGAAAAGGCGGTGTACTTGCCGCGACTGGCCGCCGGCACGGTAGCGTCGTTGATCGAAAAATCGCGCACGTGCAACTCGTAGACCACCATGTCGGTCTGCGCCTTCACCGTCGCGGGCGGCGTCGACTTGTCCCAGCCGGCCGGCTTGAGTCGCGCCGACGCAAGGTTGGCGATATAGCTGCGTTTCGAATCGGTTGTCAGGCTGACCGAGTACGGGTCGGTCACCATGTTGCGTACCAGGCCCGCGCCATCGGCCACCACGTCGACGGCATAGGTATAGTATTTCCCGGACATGTCGCCTTTTCGCGTGGCGCTCCAGATGCCGGTGGCGCGGTCGAATCGCATCGTATCAAGCGCCTTTGCGCGCCCGCCCCCGCTGTCGTAGGTACAGACGGATACGCGTTGCGCGGTCGGCGCCCACAACTTGAAGGAGGTGCTGCGGCGCGATGGCGTGGCGCCGAGATCGTCCGCCGATTCCGCAGCCGCATACAGATCGTCGAGCGCGCCGGCCGCCTGCAGCCTGGTCGCCGCGCGTACTTTTCCGTTGGCGTCTTCCTGCACCAGCACCATCTGCTGGCGGTGCAGGTCGGGCAGGCGCACAAGGTCGGACGCCGCCACGGCGAGCACCACACCTTTGCCGAGGTACTTGAAACGCTGCGCCAAGTCCGGCGTTGGCGCGCCGCTGAAAGCGGCGAGGGAGAGTGCGCCGGCAGCGCCGCTGACGATGCCGCCGGTCGGCGCGACGATGCTTCCGTCGGGCGAGTGATACAGCCTGAATCGCCCCGTGTTCTCCACTCCCGGCCACTGGGCAAGTCGTCGGTCCAGCCAGACGGCGCGCGCCTCGATGCCGCCGCGCGCCGGCCGCACGATCGTTTGAAAATGATCGCTGTCGCAGACCGCTGTCGTCTGCGCGGCCGATGCCGATGCGCTCGCGCTGGCGAAAACTGCGGCACTCAAAAGTGAAAAGGTCATCTGGCGTCCGGTATCGTCGTTATAGAAGCGCCGGGACAGCGAGTATCTTTGCTACACCTCGATTTCGCCCAAGCCCCGATTTTTGCATATTATCGACGACTTTGTAGTGAAATTACATTTTTCTTCCCGGGGCGAGCTGATATTTTTTGAGCTTGTCGTACAGGGTTTTGCGCGGCACGCCGAGTTGGTCGGCGGCGGTGGAGACGTTGCCATCGACCGCGTCAAGCTTTCGTGAGATCAGTTCACGCTCGTACGCGTCGAGTTGCTGCGGCAGGCTCAGGGCGGCGCCGGCGAGGGGAGCGGCGACCGGTGCCGGCGCTGGCGTGGCGACAATGCCGAGCACCAGCCGCTCGGCGAAGTTGCGCAGTTCGCGCACATTGCCAGGCCACTCCGCCGCCTGCCACTGACTCATTTGCTCACTGCTCCACTGCGGCGCCGCACGTCCGTAGCGCTGCGCCGCATCCTGCGTAAAGTGCGCCATCAGCAGGGCGATGTCGTCGCGCCGTTCGTTCAGGCGCGGCAAATCGATGGTGGCCACGCCGATGCGGTAGTACAGGTCTTCGCGAAAGCGCCCCTCGATACTCAGTTCCAGCAAGTCGGCCTTGCTGGCCGCGATGATGCGAAAGTTCACGGCGATCGCTTCGTTCCCGCCCAGGCGCTCAAGCTGGCGCTCTTGCAGCACGCGCAGCAGCTTGACCTGCAGCGCCATCGGCATGCTCTCGATCTCGTCGAGGAACAAGGTGCCGCCGTTGGCGTATTCCAGCTTGCCGATGCGGCGCTTGTGCGCGCCCGTGAACGCTCCCGCCTCGTGCCCGAACATCTCGCTTTCGAACACCGACTCGGGCAGGGCGCCGCAATTGATCGCGACAAAATTGCCCTTGCGCGCGCTGGCCGCGTGGATCAGGCGGGCCACGACTTCCTTGCCGGTGCCGGTCTGGCCGTGGATCAAAATGTCGACGCCGGCCGGGGCTATATTACGCACCAACACCTTGAGCCGTTCAATGGCGTCGGACCGCCCCACCAGTTGCGGCGTATCGGGATGCAGCGCCCACGCGGTCTTCAGGCGGCGGTTTTCCAGCACCAGCGAACGGCGCTCCTGGGCGCGCCGGACGGCATCCATCAGGCGTTCGGCGCCGAACGGTTTTTCGATGAAGTCGTAGGCGCCGGCGCGCATTGCGCCGACCGCCATCGCCACGTCGCCATGGCCGGTCACCATGATCATGGGCAGTTCCACGTCCAGCGCCACCACTTGCGCCAGCAGGTCCAGGCCGGAGCGCCCGGGCAGGCGTACGTCGCTGACGATGACGCCGTCAAAAGCCGCATCCAGCGCGCCTTGCGCTTGTTCGGCGCTGGCGTAGGCATGCACGGTAAAGCCCCCCAGTTCCAGGGTCTGGGTCGTGGCCAGGCGCAGCGGCGCTTCGTCTTCCACCAGGATAGCCTGCATGGTCTTCATTCGTTCCTTTTTTCCGGCAGCGGCAGGCGGACTTCGAACACGGCGCCACCGCCAGGGCGATTGCTGCCTTCGAGCTGTCCGTTCATGGCTTGCACGATCGATGATGATATCGCGAGCCCGAGCCCGAGGCCCTTGCCCGATGGCTTGGTGGTAAAAAACGGTTCGAACAGATGCGCGGCGACGCTGTCGGACATGCCCAGGCCGCTGTCGCTGATGCGCACCACGGCGTAACCGTCAATCGACGCCAGCGTGACCGACACTGCGCGTACCTGGGCCTCGTCGACGGCGTCGAGCGCATTGCGCAGCAGGTTGATGAACACCTGTTCGATGCGCACGGCGTCGCCGGTGATCAGCAGCTGCATGGGCGACGACAGCGGCGGCAGCGCCAGCGCGACCCCGAGGCGCTTGAATTCGCCCTGCAGCAAAAACGCCGAGGCGGCGAGGGACTGGGCGATGTCGACCGTCGCCACGGCGTCGCTGCGCCGCGCAAAGCCTTTCAACTGCCCGATGATGGCGCCCATGCGCGCGCTGGCGTCGCTGATGTGGGTCAGGTTGGCGCTGGCCTGCTCCTGCTGGCCGCGTTCCAGGAAGGTGCGGGCGTTGTCGGCAAACGCGCGGATCGCGGCCAGCGGCTGGTTCAGTTCATGCGTGACGCCGGCCGCCATCTGGCCCAGCATCGCCAGCTTGCCCGCCTGGACCAGCTGGTCCTGGGTCGTGCGCAGTACCTGCTCGGTTTGTTTCAGGGTGGCGTAGCGCGCTTCCAGGTCGTCGTTGGCCTGGCGCAGCAGCGCGGTGCGTTCGGCCAGCCGCAGATCGAGTTCGCCGGCGGCGCGCTGCAATGCGGCGTTGGCGGCCTGGCGCTCTTCCAGCCGGCGGCGGCGCTGGTACAGGGCCCAGGCCGCGACGATGGCGCTGGCAGCCACCAGCGCGGCGGCCAGCGCCCATAAGGCGGCCACACGGCGCACCCGGTCCTGCGCCGGGAACAGCATCAGTTGCCAGCCCAGGGGGCCGGTCCGGCGCGCCGCATGCGGCGGCAACTGCCCGTCGATGGGCGTGATCGGACGGCGCGCGTATTGATCGGTGCTCGCCAGCTTGCGTTGGGTGATGGCGGAGAGCGCTTGCAGGCTGCGGTACTTCCATTCGGGACGGTTGGACAGGAACACCACGTCGGCGCTGTCGGCCAGCACGATCGCGTCGTCAAGGCCTGCCCAATTGCGGGCGAATTCGTCGAGGCTGATCTTGACTGCGACCACGCCCAGCACGCGCGCGCCTTGCATTACCGGCTGGGCGATGAAGTAACCGGGTTCGCTGGTGGTGCTGCCGATGCCGTAGAAGCGGCCGGCGCGCCCGGCCAGCGCTTCGTGAAAATATGGACGGTAGCCGAAGTTGCGGCCCACGAAGGTGAGCGGCAGGTCCCAGTTGCTGGCGGCGAGCGTGTTGCCGTCGCGGTCCATCAGGTAGATCGCGCCGACTCTCGACTGGCGCGCAATCGCCTGCAAGCTGCGGTTGACCTGGTCGATGCGCGCGTGCTGGCGCGGTTGCATCAGCAGCGCGGCCACGTTCTCCTGCAGGCCGACGACGTAGGGCAGGGTTTCGAACTTGTCGAGCGCCGACTCCAGTTCGGGCGCCATCAGCTGCAACTGGCGCGCGCCGCGTTCGAGTTCGTCGGCCCCGCCCTGGCGCAGCGCCCCCTGGTAGGCGGCCGCAATCAGGGCGGCGCTGGCGAGCGGTGCGAGGAGCCAGGCGAGTTGTTGTTTTACGTGCATGAGCGGTCCACGGTGAGTGGCGTCGATTCTACTGCACGTACCCGTCCCCTGCCTAATCGACAGCCGCCATCCGGATTTCGTCGTTGTGGTGGCGCTGCTGCTCTTCCATGACCAGCGCCCCCAGCTCGCGCTTGAGCTCATTGAAGGCGGCCGACGACGGATCGCGCATGCGCGGCAGTTCGACGATGATGTCGCGCTTGACGGTGCCGGGCCGGTACGTCATCACGATGATGCGGTCGGCCAGGTAGATCGCCTCTTCGATGCTGTGGGTGACGAACACGATGGTCTTTTTCAGCTCGGCCCAGATGCGCAGCAGCTCGTCCTGCAGGTTGCGCCGGGTGAGCGCGTCGAGCGCGCCGAACGGTTCGTCCATCAGCATGATGGGCGAGTCGAGCGCCAGCACGCGCGCAATCGCCACGCGCTGGCGCATGCCGCCCGACAGATCCTTCGGAAAGCGGTGGCGGAAGTCCGACAGCGACAGCATCTCGAGCAGGGCGCCGACGCGCTTGTCGATTTCCGCCGGGGCCATGCCCTTGATTCCGAGGCCGAAGCCGATGTTCTTCTCGACCGTCATCCAGGGGAACAGCGCGTACTCCTGGAACACCATGCCGCGATCCGGTCCGGGCGCGCTCACCAGCTTGCCGTTGGCGTGGATGTCGCCGGTGGACGGCAGCGAGAAGCCGGCAATCGCATTGAGCAGGGTCGACTTGCCGCAGCCGGAAGGCCCCAGCAGGCAGACGAACTGGCCGTCCGGGATGTGCAGGTTGATGTCGCGCAGGGCGGTCACTTCGCGTTCGCCGGCGTTGAAGATCTTGCTGACGTTCGTAACGTCGATGTGGGAGGAAGTCATGTCAGGTCTCCAGGCCGCGGTGCCAGCGCAGCAGATGGTTGTTCAGTTTGTTCATGGCGATGTCGATGCCCAGGCCCAGCATGCCGATGCTGATCATGCCGGCGACGATTTTGTCGGACCAGAAGTATTCGCGCGCTTCCAGAATGCGGAAACCCAGCCCGTTGTTCACGGCGATCATCTCGGAGACGATGACGACGATGAAGGCGGTGCCGATCCCGATCCGTACGCCGGACAGAATGTAGGGCACGGCGGCCGGCAGCATCACGCGCAGGAACATGGTGCTTTGGCTGGCGCCCAGGTTGCGCGCGGCGCGGATGTAGATGCTGTCGACCTGGCGCACGCCGGCGATGGTGTTCATCAGCACCGGGAAGAACGCGCCGATGGCGATCAGGAACACGGCCGGCGCATTGCCAAGGCCGAACCACAGGATCGCCAGCGGAATGTAGGCGATCGGCGGAATCGGGCGCAGCACCTGCATCAGGGGATTGAGCCAGTTGTACATGGTGCGGCTCGATCCCATGGCCAGGCCAAGCGGCAGCGCCAGGCCGGCGCCGATGACAAAACCGACCACCACGCGGTACATGCTGCCGGCGGTGTCGATCAGCAGTTCGCCGGAGAACATCCAGGCCAGGCGCGAACCGGCGGCCGGGTCGAACGCGGTCAGCGGCAGGGCGTATTCGATCCACTTCTTGAGCACCGCCCAAGGCGAAGGCAGTACCTGCGGATTGATCAAGCCGAGCATCGCGCCAGCCTGCCACAAGGCGACAATGACGACCGGAACGACGAATCCAACGGCGCTTTCGCGCCACTTAGTCTGAGTCATGGGAGCCCCGGCTTATTGGACGGAGAGCGACTTCTTGGCCTGCTCCAGCAGGTCGGTCTTGACCCAGTCCTTGGCTACCGGCGGCACGCGCATCTTGCCGGTGCCGGTCTTGGCCATCACGTCGGTGGTGGTCTGGATATGCTCGATGCTGATGTCGTAGGTGTAGGGCGAGTTGGCGATCGCATCCTCGAAATCGTCCTTGGTGATCTGGTTCTTGAACATCGTCTCGCGCACGTATTTTTCGCCGGCGGCCTTGTTATCGATGAACAGCTTGGTGGCCTGGACGAAGCAGCTCATGAACTTGGCGGCGGTGGCGCGGTTCTCCTTGTAGAATTTTTCGCTCATGACGAGCGTGCGTACCGGCTCACCGATCGGGGTGTCGTAGGGCTTCATCACTTCCATGCCGAAGCCCTTGTTGATCGCCTGCGACGATTGCGGCTCGCTTTGCATGATCGCGTCCAGGTTCTTGCCGAGCAGCGCCTGGTTCAGGTCCGCAAAGGCGAGGTAGATGACATGCACGTCCTTGCCGGCGGAGTCGGACCAGGACAGGCCATGCTTGGCCAGTTGCGCGTACAGCAGTACTTCATGGATGCCGCCGCGTGTCACGCCGACCTTCTTGCCCTTGAGGTCCTTGACTGTCTTGATGCCGCCGTCGGGGCGCGCGACCAGGCGCGCGCCACCTTTAGCGAAACCGGCCACGATGTAGATCGGCGCACCGTTGGCGCGGCCCGAGATGGCCGCTTCCGACGCAGTGGCGCCCACATCGAGGTCACCCGACAGGATCGCCTGCATCACGTCCGGGCCTTTGGCGAACATGTTTTCTTCGACCTTGATGCCGCACTTGGGCGCGATCTCCTTGATGTAAGAGACGGCGCCGTAATGGGCGAATTTGAGGTTGCCGAGCCTGACGACATTATCGGCCGCCTGGGCGGACGCGGACAGGGCGGCAGCCGCCAGGACGAGGTGATGGATGGTTTTCATGCTTGAGTCTCCGTTATGGTTTATGTGCATCAACGCTTGTTGCATTTTTCGTGCCAAGCTTGCGCACGATGCGCACACGGGCGCGCAGGCGCGGGGCGGCGTGAAAACTGGCGGAAATCCGCAATGGAAGCGCTGCGGCGTGCGGAAAACCGCGCGAGGGAGAAGGGCGCCACGGCTGCGGCGCCCGCACGGCTCTTACTTGTAGATGCCGCAGTTGATGATCAGGTCTTCGTACTTTTCGAAGTACATCGACTTCGGTTCGATCTGCTTGGTGACCGGGTTGACGAACTTGTAATCCTGCCACCCTTTGCCCTTGGTCTTGACCAGGTCGAGGCGCTCGCGCATGAACGGTTTGCCGTCGGCGTCCTTCAGGTCGATCAGGTCCTTGCCCTGCATCTTGGCGTTGACGCCATGGGCCAGGTTCTTCATGCTCATGTCGTTGATGGTCACGTACAGGTCGCGGTCGCGAAAGCGGGTGCTTTGCATGTCGTTGATCTCGGCGATGGTCTTCTCGCGCCCGTTCGCTTTCATGTAGGCGATTACTTTCTGCACCAGTGCCTTGGCTTCCTCCGCGCTGCCATGGTCGCTGGCGGCGGCGAAAGCGCTGGTGCAAAACACGGCGGCGCAGCACATTAACGCTATCTGGAACAATTTACGCATGACGATCCCCTTTTCGTTGTGGGGGCGGGCAAGCTGGCAGCCTGCCCGCCTTTGCTACGGCCTGTTTTACGCCTTGGCCGGTGCGGCGTCGGAACGGTAGTTATCCATCATTTTGTAGCGCGTGGCGTACCAGCCGAAGACCGCGGCGGCCACGAACGCAAAGCCGGCGAAGAAGTACATCTGGAAGGCGATGACGCTAAAGCCGCTGGCGCCGATATTCGAGAGCACCGCATCGTTCTTGATGCTGGCGTTGACGATCAGGACCCACAGGCTGCCCACGGTGATGGAGAGGAACCAGAAGGCCATGATCACGCCTTTCATCGACGGTGGCGACTGGCTGTAGGCAAATTCCAGCCCGGTGGCCGATACCAGTACTTCGCCGAAGGTCAGCAGCGCGTAGGGCAGGACCTGCCACAGCATCGAGGTCGGAGTGCCGCCGTCCATCTGCACTTGCAGGGAGCCGATCACGATCCACGACAGCGCCGAAAACACGATCCCGGTCGTCATGCGGCGCAGCGGCGTCGGCTCCACGCCCATCTTGCGCAGGGCCGGGTACAGCACCAGGTTGTTAAACGGGATCAGGATCATCACCAGCAGCGGGTTGAGCGCCTGCATCTGCGCCGCCACGAAGGAAAATTCGCTGCCGAACAGATTGATGGTCGGCGGGATCATCGAATTGGCCTGCACGATCCAGGTCGACGCTTTCTGGTCGAACAGCGAGTGGAACGGCGTGACCAGCGCAAACACGATCAGGATGCGCAGCACGGCGCGCACGCCGTCCACCGCCACATCCGGATGCAGGCCGCGCGCGCGTTCGAGCTGCATCGAGGTGCCGATGCCCCCAAAAGCGAGCAGCAGGACCAGCGCGGTGCAGGCGGCGATAACAAAACCCCATTGTGGCGCCATGGCCAGCGAGGCGACCGCGCCGGCCACGCCGAACAGGGCGACCGCGAGGCCGGTGCGGGCCTGGCCGGGTTTGTGCGCCAGCAGGGCGGTGCGCGCCACGCGGGTAAACGAGTCCGGGTCCGGCGGGGCGGGTGGCACATGGATGTACTTTTTGCGCCCAAGCCAGAACACGATGGTGGCCACGAACATCAGGATTCCCGGAATGCCGAAGGCGATCGCGGGTCCGTGCCTGGACAGGAAGTAGGGCATCAGCAGCGAGGCGAAGAAGGAACCGAAGTTGATCATCCAGTAGAACACGTCGTAGACGACTTTGGCCTTGTTCTTGTTGGTCTGGTCGAACTGGTCGCCCACGAACGAGGAGATCAAGGGCTTGATGCCGCCCGAGCCGAACGCGATCAGGAACAGGCCGAAGTAAAAGCCCTTGAGGCTATCTTCGAAGATCGCCAGGCAGGCGTGCCCCGCGCAGTACACAAGACTGAGCCAGAAGATGGTGTCGTATTTACCGAAGAAGCGGTCGGCCAGCCAGCCACCTAGTAAAGGGAAAAAGTACACACCGATGACGAAGGTGTGGAACACGTGCTTCGCTTCGCCGGCGCGCTCGGCGAGCGGCATGAACAGCAGCAGGGTGCTGATCAAAAAAGGGGTGAGGATGTTGCGCATCCCGTAAAAACTGAATCGCTCGCATCCCTCGGTGCCCACGATGTACGGAATCTGTCGGGGCATCGGCCCGTTTCCGCTTTCTTTATCCAACTGCGACATGGGTACTCCTGCTATATAAACAGATGGGATGCTAAGCCCACGGCCGGGGGGCTGGCAATAGGAATATTCAGGATCGACGCCGCCAAGGGCGCCGGCACGCTGCCCGGGTGTGCGCGGCTGTATGGACATGCAGGTGCGTCTGCAATTTCGTATGTAGTTTGACTACCGTTGAGGTTCGCTGAATATCCATGATTGGTATGTAAGTTATTGAAAAGTATAAGATTTTCAGCTATTTTCAGCACCGTCCGGCAAATTGTAAAATGGATTAGATTGATGTATATTATGTACAAAATCTAACCTGGGCGCCCATCATGAACAACGATATTTCGCTGCACTCCGAACAAAATACGCCATGGTGGCGCGAGGCCATCATTTATCAGGTTTATCCACGCAGTTTCCGTGATACGAACGGCGACGGAATTGGCGACCTGCCGGGCATTACCGAAAAACTCGACTACATCGCGCAGCTCGGGGCCGACATTGTCTGGATCTCGCCTTTCTTCACGTCGCCGATGAAAGACTTCGGCTACGACGTGGCCGATTACTGCGACGTCGATCCCATGTTCGGCACCCTGGACGACTTCGACGCGCTGGTCGCCAAAGCGCACGGCCTGGGATTGAAGATCATGATCGACCAGGTGCTTTCGCACACGGCCGACATCCACCCGTGGTTCGTCCTGAGCCGCAAGAGCCGCGACAATCCCAAGGCCGACTGGTACGTGTGGGCCGACCCGCTGGCCGACGGCAATCCGCCGAATAACTGGCTGTCGGTCTTCGGCGGCTCGTCGTGGCAGTGGGACAGCCGGCGCAAGCAGTACTACCTGCATAACTTCCTGGCCAGCCAGCCGGACATGAACTTCCACCATCCGCAGGTGCAGCAGGCGCACCTGGACAACCTGCGCTTCTGGCTGGCGCGCGGCGTCGACGGCGTGCGCATGGACGCCTGCAATTTCCACTTCCACGATCCTGAACTGCGCAGTAATCCAGCCGCCACCAACCGCGACACCTCCACCGTCACCGACGTGAACCCGTACGGCATGCAGGCGCACGTGTACGACAAGACGCGGCCCGAGAACATCGCCTTCCTGCAGAAGATCCGCGTGCTGCTCGACGAATTCGGCGCGGTCGCCATCGGCGAAGTGGGCGCGGATGACGCGCTCGGCGTCATGGCCGACTACACCGCCGACGGCGACAAGCTGCACATGGCGTACAGCTTCAACCTGCTCACGCCCGAGTTTTCGGCGGGCCACGTGCGCCGCCAGGTCGAAGAGTTCGAAGCGCGCGTCAAGGGTGGCTGGGCTTCCTGGTCGGTCGGTAATCACGACAGCATCCGCGTCATGACGCGCTGGGGCGGCGCCGCGCCGACCCATGCGCTGGCCAAGCTGGTGCTGGCGATGCAGCTCTCGCTCAAGGGCACGCCGTGCCTGTACCAGGGCGACGAACTGGCGCTGACCGAAGCGAACGTGCCGTTCGAACTGCTGCAGGACCCGTACGGCATCACCTTCTGGCCCGAGTTCAAGGGCCGCGACGGCTGCCGCACGCCGATTCCCTGGACCGCCGAACTGCCCAACGCCGGTTTTACCACCGGTACCCCATGGCTGCCGGTGGCCGAAGAACACATCGCCTCGGCCGCCAGCGCGCAAGAAACCGACACCGACTCGCCGCTCAATTTCGCGCGCCGCATCGTCGCTTGGCGCCGCCAGCAACCGCAGCTCACGCGCGGCGACATCGTCTTTTTCGATGCGCCCGAACCGCTGCTGGCGCTGCGCCGCGACCTGGCCGGCCACCCCAGCGTGCTGGCCGTGTTCAATCTCGGCCCCGAGCCGGTCACCTACCAGTTTGCCGACGCGGTTGAAGCGGTACCGATGATCGGCCATGGCTTGCATGGCAATGCCGAAGAAGGCAGCGTGACCCTGCCTGCCTACGGCGCCTGGTTCGGCACCAAGAACGGATGAACGACCAGCCCGACGCTGAAAAACCGGGCCGCACGGCGTTTGCCGACGGCCCGCGCCTGCTGGCCGATATCGGCGCCACGCATGCGCGCTTCGCGCTGCAAACCGCGCCGGGCGTATTCCGTTCGGTGCGGGTGCTCAAGTGCGACGACTTCGAAGGCATCGTTCCGCTGCTGCGTTTCTACCTGGCCGACCATGCCGGCATGACCCTCAACCACGCCGCGCTGGCGGTCGCCAACCCGGTCAACGGCGACCAGGTGCGCATGACCAACCGCGACTGGGAATTTTCCACCGATGCGGTGCGGCGCGAACTGGGGCTGCACACGCTCCTGATCGTCAACGACTTTACCGCGCTGGCGATGGCGCTGCCGGGCCTCATGCCCGAGGACCTGATGCAGGTCGGCCCCGGCAAGGCCGCCGCCAACGCGGTGATCGGGGTGCTCGGTCCCGGCACCGGCCTGGGTGTGTCGGGCGTGATTCCCACGCTTGATGGCTTTGTCACGCTCGGCAGCGAAGGAGGGCACGTCAATTTCGCGCCGGCCGACGAGCGCGAATTTGCGATCCTGCAGTTCGCCTGGAAGGAGTGGTCGCACGTATCGAACGAACGCCTGATCTCCGGCCCCGGCATGGAAATCATCTACCGCGCGCTGGCGCTGCGTAACGGCGTCGCCGGCGCGCCGCGCACCTCGCCCGAGATCATCGCCGGCGCGCTGGACGACAAGGACCCGCTGTGCCTGGAGGTGATCGAGTGCTTCTGCGCCATGCTGGGCGGGGCCGCGGCCAACCTGGCGGTGACCCTGGGCGCGTTCGGCGGCATCTTCATCGGTGGCGGCATCGTGCCGCGCATCGGCGCGTTGTTTGCCGGTTCGCCCTTTCGCAGCCGCTTCGAAGCCAAGGGGCGCTTTTCCACCTACCTGGCCGACATTCCCACCTACGTCATCACGACACCGAATCCGGCCTTCCACGGCGTGGCGACGATCTTGTCGGAGCACCTGCGCGGACGCAGCGGCGCCAACACGCTGATGGAGCGGGTCCAGCACCTGCAGCACGAACTGACGCCCGCCGAGCAGCGCGTGGCCAGCCTGGTGCTGGAGCAGCCGCGCCTGGTGCTGGGCGAGCCGATTGCCGACATTGCGCGCCTGGCCGAAGTGAGCCAGCCGACCGTGATCCGCTTCTGCCGCTCGCTCGGGTTTCTGGGACTGGCCGACTTCAAGCTGCGCTTTGCCAGCAGCCTGACCGGCGCCATCCCCGTGCGTCACAGCCAGGTGCGCGGCGGCGACAGCACGCACGATGTGTCGGCCAAGGTGATCGACAATACCGTCTCGGCGATCCTGAAATTCCGCGACCAGCTCGATGTGCGTGCGCTCGACCGTGCCATCGCGTTGCTGACCCACGCGCACCGGGTCGAGTTTTACGCGATGGGCAATTCGCGGGTGGTGGCCCTGGATGGCCAGCACAAGTTTTTCCGCTTCCGCATTCCGACCGCCTCGTACGGCGACTCGCACCTGTTTACCCTGGCGGCCGAACTGCTCAAGCCGGGCGACGTGGTCATTGCGATTTCGAACTCGGGGCGCTTGCCCGAGTTGCTGGCGGCCGTGGACGCAGCGCGCGCGGCCGGGGCGGACGTGATTGCGATGACCGGCAGCGGCACGCCGCTGGCCAAGAAGGCCACGGTGTGCCTGGCGGTGGACCATGCCGAGGACAGCACCAGCTTCCTGTCGATGATCTCGCGCATCATGCAACTGCTGCTGATCGATATTCTGTCGGTCGGGATTTCGCTGGGCGCCGATGGCCAGAGCGACGGCGCCAGCGCGCACACGCAGATTTCGCACCTGGGCGGGTAGGGCGCTTAAGCACTTACTTAGGCACCCGGCCCGCCTTCTTACGCTGGCTTACGGTGGCGGGGCGGCCCCGCCTGGAGCGCTGTCGGCTTGTTTGACGATGCGCTCGAGCGGGCGCTTTTCGGCGCGCCATTGGGTCAAGGTCAGCTGGCGGTCGTCGTTGGTGTCGTCGACCAGGATATCGTCGCCGCTGGTGGCGACCAGGAAGGTCTCCCAGCGGTGCGCCGCCTCGTCGCCGTTTTCGATGAACGAGAGGCTCCAGTAGCTTTTACCGCCGATGAGCTTCGTGCCTTCCTCCTCATCGTCGAGTACCGCGCCGTGGGCTTTGCCGCCCGAGGCCTTCTCGATGTGGGCCGACCAGGCTTTGAGTTCCGGCAGCGCCATCAGGGCGTCGATCGCCTGTGCCTTGGTGCGCGCCGTTGTGGGCTTGGGCGTGACCGTGGCCCCGGACGCTGCCGGCGCCAGGTTCTCTTCGTGATGATTGTGGTACAGCGCTGCCCCGGCGGCGACAAAGGCAATCATGGCAAACAACAGTACTGTTTTTTTCGACAATCCGGGCATAGTTGTGGGCGGCAAAACACGTTGATGGAGCGGCCATACTACGCCAAATCTATACGTGCGGCAACATGGTCAACGGCCCAGTCGATGGCATCCTCGAGCCGGTCATTGCCCCAGAACATATCGTCGCCGGCGAAGAACATCGGCGCGCCAAAAATGCCGCGCCGCACGGCTTCCTCGCCCTGGGCGCGCAGCGCCAGCTTGTTCTGTTCCGTGCTGGCGGCGGCCAGCAGGGCGCTTGCGTCGAGGCCGAGCGCGGCGAGGACCTCGCCCACCAGGGCCGGATCGTCGATCTCGCGGTCGCGGGCGAAATTGGCATGCATGATGTGCCGGCAAAAGGCGCCGATCCATGGCTCGCCGGCGCCGAGCAGGGCCACGCGCAGGGGCAGCAGCGCGCGCCGGGGAAAGACACCCGGCTGGGTCCACGGCAAGCCGTATTTGTCGCATTGGCGCTGCATGTCGCGCCACACGTAGGCGCCTTTTTCCTTTTGCAGCACGAAGGGCGACGTGCTCCAGCCCGAGGCCTTGAAGATCGGTCCCAGCAAAAACGGTTTCCACAGCACGCGCACGCCGCGGGCGGCAGCGAGCGCCTCGATGCGCATGGTGGCGAGGTAGCTGTAATTGCTGCCGAAATCAAACCAGAATGCGATCTGCGGATCATGGGTCGTCATGGGGTCTCCTCTGTTCCCCGCCGATGCCAGGCGCCGGGGTGCTTGTTGATCATGCAATATTGGGCTACAGTCGCCTTACCAGCATATATCGGAAGGTTCCCGCCATGCGACACATTCTCACCGCGCTCTCGGTTTGCCTGGCGTGCGCGCTGCCGGCCGTGGTGCGCGCCGACCCGGCCAGGATCCAATTCGCGACCGAAGTGTTTTTCGACAACGGCAGCGCGCGCTTGTCGAGCGACGCGGTGTCGATCCTGGACCAGGTCGCCGGCAAGAGCCGCGAGCTCAGTCCCGAGCTGATCATGGCCATCGGCCATACCGATGCGCTGCCCGGCGAGGCCCTGGCCCAGAGGCTGTCGGTGCGGCGCGCGGAAGCGGTCAAGACCTATTTGGCCGACAAGGGCGTCGAACGCATCCGCATCTATACCGAAGGCAAGGGCAAGCGCATGCCCGTTGCCGATAGCGATACGCGGGAAGGGCGCGCCCGCAACAACCGGGTCGAGGTCCAGCTGGTGGCGCCAACAACGGCCCCGAGCGAACCGTAAACAGGATCGCCAGGCGTAAAAAAGCCTGCAAGGCGCAAACCTTGCAGGCTTTTTATGTGTCGCAGCGGCGCCGCAAGCGAGTCGCTTGCGGCGCGCGGCGGCATTACATCATGCCGTCCATGCCACCCATGCCGCCCATGCCACCCATGCCGCCCATGCCGCCAGCTGGCTTGTCTTCCGCCAGTTCGCATACCATGGCGTCGGTGGTCAGCATCAGGCCGGCGATCGAGGCTGCGTTTTGCAGTGCCGAACGGGTCACTTTTGCTGGATCCAGAACACCCATTTCGACCATGTCGCCGTAGGTGCCGTTCGCTGCGTTGTAGCCGTAGTTGCCGGTGCCGGCCAACACTGCTGCAACGACGACCGACGATTCTTCGCCAGCGTTTTGAACGATCATGCGCAGTGGCTCTTCCATGGCGCGCAGGACAATCTTGATACCGGCGTCCTGGTCAGGATTGTCGCCTTTGACCGTGATGTTGGCACGTGCGCGCAGCAGGGCTACGCCGCCGCCAGGAACGATGCCTTCTTCCACGGCAGCGCGGGTTGCGTGCAGTGCATCTTCAACGCGGGCTTTCTTTTCTTTCATTTCGACTTCGGTGGCTGCGCCAACCTTGATCACTGCAACGCCGCCTGCCAGTTTGGCAACGCGCTCTTGCAGCTTTTCACGGTCGTAGTCCGAGGTCGCTTCTTCGATCTGCACGCGCACTTGCTTGACGCGCGCTTCGATCGCTTCAGCCTGGCCGGCGCCGTCGATGATGATGGTGTTTTCTTTACCCACTTCAACGCGCTTGGCTTGGCCGAGTTCCGCCAGGGTGACTTTTTCGAGCGTCAGGCCGACTTCTTCAGCGATGACCTGGCCGCCGGTCAGGACAGCGATGTCTTCCAGCATGGCCTTGCGACGGTCGCCGAAGCCAGGGGCTTTGACTGCGCAGGTTTTCAGGATGCCGCGGATGTTGTTCACAACCAGGGTAGCCAGTGCTTCGCCTTCGATGTCTTCCGCGATGATCAGCAGTGGACGGCCGGCTTTGGCGACTTGTTCCAGGATCGGCAGCAGATCGCGGATGTTCGAGATCTTTTTGTCGCACAGCAGGACGAACGGGCTGTCCTGGATGGAAACTTGCTTGTCCGGGTTGTTGATGAAGTACGGCGACAGGTAGCCGCGGTCGAACTGCATGCCTTCGACGATGTCGAGTTCGTCGTTCAGCGATTTGCCGTCTTCCACGGTGATCACGCCTTCTTTGCCGACTTTTTCCATCGCTTCAGCGATACGCTCGCCGATCGAGTAGTCCGAGTTGGCCGAGATCGCGCCAACCTGGGCGATTTCTTTGGTGGTGGTGCATGGCTTGGCGATCTTGGCCAGCTCTTCGACGGTGGCGGCAACCGCCTTGTCGATGCCGCGTTTCAGGTCCATTGGGTTCATGCCGGCGGCAACGAACTTCATGCCTTCGCGCACGATGGCTTGTGCCAGCACGGTCGCGGTGGTGGTGCCGTCGCCGGCGTTGTCGCTGGTGCGGGAAGCAACTTCCTTGACCATTTGCGCGCCCATGTTCATGAGCTTGTCTTTGAGTTCGATTTCTTTAGCGACCGAAACACCGTCCTTGGTGACGGTCGGCGCGCCGAACGAGCGCTCGAGCACCACGTTGCGGCCTTTCGGGCCCAGGGTGACTTTAACGGCGTTGGCCAGGATGTTGACGCCTTCAACCATTTTGGCGCGCGCTGCGTCGCCGAATACTACTTCTTTAGCTGCCATGTTTTTTTCTCCGTTGTGCGTAGATGTCTATCGCGTGGAATGCTTAATGAAAGGTCGTGCGCCGGCCGGGAAACCATGTTCCCGACCGAGTCGATCACTTGACCAGAACGGCCATGATGTCTTCTTCGCGCATCACCAGCAGCTCGTCGCCGTCGACTTTGACGGTTTGGCCGGAGTATTTGCCGAACAGGACACGGTCGCCGACTTTGACTTCCAGCGCGCGTACTTTGCCGTCATCCTGGACTTTGCCGTTGCCGACAGCCAAGATTTCGCCTTGATCCGGTTTTTCAGCAGCTGCGTCAGGAATGATGAGGCCGGATGCGGTTTTGGTTTCCTGGTCGAGACGCTTGACGATGACGCGATCGTGCAATGGGCGAAGGTTCATGCAAAACTCCTTAATATTCAGTGGTTTAGTAGCTATTGGTCAGGACCGCCCTAGGCGTTCCCGGTGTTTCAACATGTCTCACGGTGTTGCCGCCGAGACTAGAAAGAGTTGTTAGCACTCTCTACTAACGAGTGCTAATTATAGGGACGGTCCAAGGGTTTTTCAAGGCGTCCTGTTGACTATTTAACAGATGAGCTTGATCTGGCGCAAAGTGCGGAGCCGCCGGCGAGGCCGAAACTGGCGCTATCTCAAGAGGCGCCGGGCCAGCGTTGCGCCGCCCTCGACTTTTGGTGCGTACACGGGCGCGACCGGCGGTTGTGCAGGAGCGGCGCCCGGCGCTTTCGCGGCAGCCTTCTTACATCCCCTTACATCAATCGTCTACCCCTGTTGCTGATTCGGTTGACGGACTTTCGTTCGCACCCCTATAGTTACGGGATGATTTCTGAATTCATCGAACTATCCGAAAAAATCGACCGGCTTGCCGAGTTGACCCTCTCACTGCGCGCCGAGAATACTCAGTTGCGGCAATGGAATACACAGGTGCGCCAGTCGAATGCGCAGCTGTTCGCCGAAAAGGAGGCTTGCCTGGTGCGCCTGAACGAAGTGCAGCGCCGCGTCGAAGCGTTGCTGGCCCAGATGCCCGATCCGAACGGGGTGACCGTGGCCACCGTGGCGACCGCGCCGGCCCCACAGGCCGAGGGCGTGCAATGATCCAGCTCAATGTCACGATCATGGGCAGTTCCTATCGCCTGGTGTGCAAGGAGGGCGAAGAGCGCACCTTGCAGGAAGCGGTCAGTTATCTCGACGGCAAAATGTGCACCTTGCGCGATTCGGGCAAGGTCAAGGGAAATGACCGCATCGCCGTCATGGCCGCGCTCAATATGGCGGCCGAATTCCTGTCGGTGAAAACGCCGCAAGGGCCGCTTGCCGAAATGACGATGTTGGAAGTCAAGCAGAAACTCGGCGAGATGCACACGGTGCTCGACAACGCCCTGACTCCCCAGGAAAATCTGTTCTGAGTTTAATTTTGTTTGACATGACGGCACATCGGAGTAAACTCCGTCTCACCCTGCGGTGTTCGCGATTGCCATATATTCCTTGAACCATTTATGTGCACAGGTTGCGGAATCTTGTTTGATGGGAGTGAGCGTCGCTCGTTCGACGAACCCGAAATTGAACTAACTGCGACCGCCTTGAACCATTAGGTTCAGGATGCCGGTAAAGACGGCACATGCGGGGCACTGATTTTACAAAGCGGTTGCAAGCATTCGGTGCGCAACCGTTTTTTTATGGGCGCGCGCTTTGCTGTGCGACGCCCAAAGCGGAGCAATTGCATGGCTTATTGGCTGATGAAGTCCGAACCGGACGAAGTAAGTATCGACGATGTGCTGGCCGCGCCGCAACAAGCGGTGGCCTGGTTCGGCGTGCGCAATTACCAGGCGCGCAATTTCATGCGCGACGGCATGCGGGTCGGCGACCTGGCCCTGTTTTATCATTCCAGCTGCGCCGAGCCGGGCGTCGCCGGGATTGTCGAAGTGTGCAGCGCCGCCTACCCTGACGCCAGCCAGTTCGACCAGGCCAGCCATTATTACGATCCGAAGGCCACGCTTGAACAGCCGCGCTGGATCAGCGTCGACGTGCGCGCCGTGCGCAAGACACCTCTGTTGAGCCTGAAGCAATTGCGCACCATCCCCGTGCTGGCCGACATGCGCCTGCTGGCCAAGGGCAGCCGCCTGTCGGTCATGCCGGTCGAAGCGCACGAATGGCGGACCATCGAGGCCTTGCTGGAAAAGTAGCGGCCGTCGCATTCGCACGTCCATGCCGCTGAGGCCGCCCCCGGGGCGGCCTCAGCGGGCTCATCCTTAGCGTTGTAGAATACTTGCCAAGGCGAGTCCGCAGGAGGCTTGCCACCAACGCAAGCCTCACCCACCGCACCCATGACGACTGCAACTGCAACGACGGCCACTCCAAGGGGGCGCCGATGGACTGGAGCCTGATCCTGATCCTGCTGGCCATGGGCGCCGCCGGCGGCTTCGCGGCCGGTTTGCTGGGCATCGGCGGCGGCATGGTGCTGGTGCCCTTCATTACGATGATCTACACCGCCGAGCATTTTCCGCCCGACGCGGTGGTGCACATGGCAATCGCCACCTCGCTCGCCACCATCATGTTTACGTCCCTGTCGTCGGTGCGCGCGCATCATGCGCACGGCGCCGTGCTGTGGCCGATCGTGCGCATGCTCACGCCCGGCATCGTGCTCGGTTCCTGGCTCGGGCCGTGGCTGGGCAAGCAGCTCAACACCACCGCGCTGGCGCTGGTGTTCGCCGCCTTCGTGGCGTTTTCGGCCACCCAGATGTTGAGCGGGAAAAAACCCGCCGGCGCGCGCGAGCTGCCCGGCGCGCCCGGCATGTTCGCCGCCGGCGGCGTGTTCGGCGTGGTCTCGGGCGTGGTGGGGGCGGGCGGTGGCTTCATGTCGATTCCGTTCATGACCTGGTGTAACGTCAAGATCCACAACGCGGTCGCCACCAGCGCCGCGCTGGGCTTTCCGATTGCGCTCTCGGGCACCTTGTCGAACATCTGGTTCGGCTGGGACCAGCCCGGCCTGCCGCCGTATTCGCTCGGCTACATCTACCTGCCGGCGCTGGCCGTGATTGCCACGGCCAGCGTGCTGGCGGCGCCGCTGGGCGCGCGCGCCGCGCACCGCATGCCGGTGCAACAGTTAAAACGCATCTTTGCGTTCATTTTGTATGCGCTGGCCGGTTATATGCTGTGGAAGGCGTTTCACTGACAGCGCCTTTCCTGTAGGCCCACACCAGCATGGCGATGCCGCCCGCGATCATCGGCAGCGACAGCATCTGGCCCGACGTGACCGGCAAGCCGGCCACGCTGACCTGCCAGTCCGGCACGCGGAAGTATTCGGTGAAAAAGCGCGCGCAGCCGTACAGCAGGGTGAACATCGCCCCCACCGCCAGGCGCGGGCGCTCCTTGCGCGCATAGATCCACAGCAGCACGAACACCACCAGGCCGTCGACGATCAACTGGTACAGCGGCGACGGATGGCGCGGTCCCTGCACGCCCGGCCACAGCATGGCCCACGGCAGGCTGGGGTCGGCCACGCGGCCCGGCAGTTCGGCGTTGATGAAGTTGCCCATGCGTCCGGCAGCATAGCCGAGCGGGACCAGCGGGGCGATGAAATCGTAGACGTCGAGCAGATTGCGTTTGGCCTTGCGCGCCCACAATCCCATGGCCAGCAGCACCCCGAGAAAGCCGCCGTGGAACGACATGCCGCCCTGCCACACCTTGAAGATGGCCACCGGATCGGCCATGAAGCGGGCCGGTTGATAGAAGAAGACTTCGCCCAGGCGCCCGCCGATGATCACCCCGAGCATGCCGTAGAACAGCATGTCGTCCAGGTCTTCCTTTTTCCAGCCGCGCGCGGCGATGTGCGGCTGCCTGATGCGTACGCGCCCGAGGGCGAGGAACATGGCGAACGCCAGCACGTACATCAGGCCGTACCAGTGCACGTGCAGCGGGCCGAGCGAAAAGGCGACGGGGTCAGGTATCGGGTGGGTCAGCATCGGTATTCTTTCGTAGTAAATCCAAAAAGCCCTGCAGGACCGGCGAGACGGCGTCGCGCCGCCAGGCCAGCCCGGTTTCCACCTGCGGCGTCGGATCGCGCAGGGCCCGGTATTCTACGCCGGGCCGCATCAGGTTGGACACCGATTGTGGCACAAGTGCCATCCCCATGCCGGCCGAGACGAGGCTGACGATGGTCTGCATCTGGATCGCTTCCTGCCCGATCTCTGGGGTGATGCCGGCCGCGCGAAAGCAGGCCAGGATGGCGTCGTGCAGGGCCGGCGCGATCGGGCGCGGAAAGATGATCAGCGGCAGCGGCGGCAGCGCGGCCAGGGCCACCGCCTGGCCGGGCGCGCCGCTGACGACGCCGGCCGGCAGGGCCACGATCAGCGGCTCGGTCAGCACCTTCAGGTAATCGAGCTCCAGGCGCGCCTTGTCCGGCAGCGGCGCGATCAAGAGGCCGGTATCGATGCGCCCGTGCAGCAGGTCGTCGATCTGGACGTCGGAAGTCGCTTCCTGCAGCGCGATACTTACTTGCGGAAAAGCGGCGCGGTAGCGGCGCAGGAAGGGCGGCAGCACGCTGTAATCGGCCGAGGACACGAACGCCAGCGACAGGCGCCCGGCCGCGCCGCCGGCCGCGCGTTGCACCAGTGCGGGAAGAAGGGCGCTGGCGGCCAGGATGCGGCGCGCTTCCGGCAGCAGGGCGGCGCCGGCCGGGGTGAGCTCGACGGCGCGGCGGCTGCGCGCGAACAGCGGCGCGCCCAGCAACTCTTCGAGTCCCTGGATGGTTTGCGACAGCGGCGGCTGGGTCATGTGCAGGCGCAGCGCGGCTTTGCCGAAGTGAAGTTCTTCGGCGACGGCGACAAAATAGCGCAACTGGCGCAGTTCGAGGTTCATCGATATGGCTTTCCATCTCAATTGGGGGCTGTGATATGAGCGGCGACTCACAGGAATGCAAATGATATATTTGACGCGCGCTTGCCTGCAAGGCATTCTTGTCGCTATCAAATCATCCGGAGCAAGCCATGTCAGACCAGCCACGCTACAACCGTCGTTCCCGCAACATCACCGAAGGCGTCTCGCGCAGCCCGAACCGCTCGATGTACTACGCCATGGGCTATGAAACGGAGGACTTCGACAAGCCGATGATCGGCATCGCCAACGGCCACTCCACCATTACCCCGTGCAACTCGGGCCTGCAAAAGCTGGCCGACATTGCCATTACCACGATCAAGGGGGCCGGCGCCAATCCGCAGGTGTTCGGCACGCCGACCATTTCGGACGGCATGTCGATGGGCACCGAAGGCATGAAATATTCGCTCATCTCGCGCGAAGTGATCGCCGACTGCATTGAAACAGCCGTTAACGGCCAGTGGATGGATGGCGTGGTCGTGATCGGCGGCTGCGACAAGAACATGCCGGGCGGGATGATCGCCCTGGCGCGCACCAATGTGCCGGGCATTTATGTGTACGGCGGCACCATCAAGCCGGGCAACTGGAAAGGCAAGGACTTGACCATCGTCTCGGCCTTCGAGGCGGTGGGGGAATTTACGGCCGGGCGCATGTCGAAGGAAGACTTCGACGGCATCGAGCGCAACGCCTGCCCCTCGGCCGGTTCCTGCGGCGGCATGTACACGGCCAACACCATGTCGTCCTCGTTCGAGGCGCTGGGAATGGGTTTGCTGTATTCGTCGACCATGGCCAATCCGGACGATGAAAAGGTCGGCTCGGCCGCCGAATCGGCGCGCGTGCTGGTCGAGGCCGTTAAAAAGGACCTCAAGCCGCGCGACATCATCACCCGCAAATCGATCGAGAACGCCGTTTCCCTGATCATGGCCACGGGCGGCTCGACCAACGCCGTGCTGCATTACCTGGCGATTGCCCACGCGGCCGAAGTTGAGTGGACCATCGACGACTTCGAGCGCGTGCGCCAGAAAGTGCCGGTCATCTGCAACCTCAAGCCGTCCGGGCAGTACGTCGCGACCGACCTGCACAAGGCCGGCGGCGTGCCGCAAGTGCTCAAGCTCTTGCTCGACGCCGGCCTCTTGCACGGCGACTGCATCACCATCACCGGCCGCACGATCGCCGAGGAACTGGCCGAGATCCCGTCGGTACCGGACCCGAAGCAGGATGTTATCCGCACCATCGACAAGGCGCTGTACCGCCAGGGGCACCTAGCTATCCTCAAGGGAAATCTGTCGCCGGAAGGCTGCGTGGCCAAGATCACCGGGCTGAAAAATCCCGTGATCACCGGTCCGGCGCGCGTGTTCAACGACGAGTATTCGGCCATGGATGCGATCCTGGCCGACGGCATCAAGGCGGGCGACGTGCTGGTGATGCGTTACCTGGGGCCGAAGGGCGGTCCCGGCATGCCGGAAATGCTGGCGCCGACGGCGGCGCTGATCGGCAAGGGACTGGGCGAATCGGTGGGCTTGATTACGGATGGGCGTTTTTCGGGCGGGACCTGGGGCATGGTGGTCGGCCACGTGGCGCCGGAAGCCTTCGATGGCGGTACGATTGCCTTGGTGGAAGAGGGCGATTCGGTGACCATCGATGCGCATCAGCAACTGATCCAGCTGAATGTGAGCGATGAGGAAATTGCCCGCCGCCGCGCCAAGTGGGTCAAGCCGGCGCCGCGCTATACGCGCGGGGTGCTGGCCAAGTTCGCGGCGCTGGCCTCGTCGGCCAGCAAGGGGGCGGTGACGGGCTGACCCGCGTCGCCCCGCGCCGAGGTGCCCTCGGCGGGGGCGATAAGCCTGAGGTGACAGGCTTTCCCTAGCAGCCTGTCGGACTTGGGATCGTCGGCTGCAAAAATACCTGGGACGGCCCATATTTCGCCGCTTTCTCGGCCAATAGCTCGCTATTGGCACTGCGAAATCGTCAAAATCTGGCCTCGCCCAG